>JAFGRB010000174.1 GCA_016935365.1 Deltaproteobacteria bacterium | reverse complement strand
GCTAGTCTTGCCCATACTGGCGAACATCGTATCTGCGGCGAGGGCCGCTGGAGGAGGAACCATGTGGAAAATCTCAGGAGTTCTCTTTCTTTCCATCGGGCTGGTGCTCGCGACAGCCTGCAGCGATAGCAGCAGCGAGTGCACGCCCGAGGTCTGCGATGGCCTGGACAATGACTGTGACGGTGTGCCCGACAACGATCTGCAGCGGGTGTGTCAGACGGATTGCGGCGTAGGCATCGAGGTCTGCCAGAACGGCAGCTGGGTCAACTGCGACGCGAAGCAGCCGCAGAACGAGACCTGTAACGGCAAGGACGATGACTGCGACGGCTGCTTCGACGAGAAGCCGGGCGCCGAGTGCGAGCCTCTCGAGCAGCAGTGCCAGACGGACTGCGGGACGGGCACCGAGTACTGCTACAATGGGCAGTGGCAAGGATGCGACGCCCAGATCCCGATCGACGAGGAGTGCAACGGTCTGGACGACGACTGCGATGGCCAGACGGATGAGGGACTGGACACCGACGGCGACCAGGACGGCCACTTCACGGTCGATTCCTGCCACCAGCCGAATGACGACTGTAACGACAGGGATCGACAGGTCCACGGTGGACACGAGGAGCTGTGCGACGGCAAGGACAACAACTGCAACCTGCAGATCGACGAGGGCTGCGCCTGCACGCAGGACCAGTTGCAGGATTGCGGTGCCGACGTGGGCGAGTGCAGCATGGGCAGCCAGGTCTGCGACAACGGGACCCGGGGCGACTGCCTGGACGGCAACGGCCATCCGGTGATCCTGCCGGGCGAGGTGGACGAGCTGTGCGACGACAAGGACAACAACTGCGACGGTGAGACCGATGAGGGCAACCCCGAAGGCGGCGGCCAGTGCGGCACCAACGAGGGGGAGTGCCACGTGGGTGTCGAGATGTGCACCGAGCGCAGCGGGGTGGTCGGCCTGTACTGCCAGTGCCCGCACTACGTCGGACCCCGGGACGAGGAGTGCGATCACAAGGACAACGACTGCGATACGCAGACGGACGAGGACTTGCCGGGCGACGGCTACACCAACTCCGACTGCGCCCATTACCGGGATCTCGGCGTGGTGGACGAGAGCCAGGCCTTCACCCTGGAAGCGGTCAGCCTCTACCCGGCCGGCGACGAGGACTGGTACAAGGTCCTGTCCCGGGAGTACTACGCGCACGGGCTCTGCATCCCGTACATAGACGGGCAGTGTTTCACATTCACGGTCGCGTTGCACCTGCCGCCGGAGAACGAGCCGGGCGACTGGCAGCTCTGCCTGCAGGCCGGTGATAGCTGCAGCAGCTTCGGGGATGCGAACACTTTCTGCTCGACCTACGATCCGGCCAACCCGGGCACGGACGACTGGTACGACAGCGCCCAGGGCGGCTACTACGGCATCGCGGTGCTCTGGAACGGCATGTGCAGCCCGCCGGGCTCCTCGGACGAGCAGAACTTCTTCGTCGTGGTCCGCAGCGCCGACGGCAACCGGCCCGTGTCCGAGTGCTACGACTACCGGGTGGAGATCGTCACCAGCTACTACGGCGACGACTTCTGCTCCGAGCTCTGAGCTCCGGGCCGCGCTGCGGGGCTGAGCCCGATCTGGACCTGGCTCGGCTCGTTCGCGGCGGCGCACTCGAGCGCGACGACCATCCTGCCCGGGCTGATGCTCTGGACGCGGCCGCAGCGCCGGCCGATCAGATCTCCCCGCTCGATCAGGTGGGTGCGGCCGGCCGGATCGGTGAGCCAGGCGAGCGCAGCCCCGTCAGGCCGGTTGTAGGTCGCAGAGAGCCGCAGCCTGCACAGGGCGAACTGGGATGGACCGGGCCGGCCGAGCTCGGGTGCGCAGCGCGCGGTCGGGGCGAGGGACTCGGCTCGGCCCCCCTCCCGGCGCAGCACGACCCGGGTCGGCCGGACGCGCCGGATCGCCCTCCTGTCTGCCAGGGCATAGCCCCTGCCGAGCCAGCTCCAGCGCCCGCGATCGAAGATCAGGGCGCGGCCCCGCTTCTTGCCCGCCAGGATGGCGGCCAGGCGATCGGGCTCGCCCGGCTCGGCTCTGGCTCCGGCCGGCGTGCAGGCGCCCGGACCGGTCCGGAGGATCCAGCCCGCAGGCCTGCGCTCGAGCCGGGCACCGGAGGCGTCCAGCAGGGCCTCGAGCAGGCGCGCAGTGGAGAGCGGGCCGGTGCGCGCGTGCACGTGCGCACTCCGGCCGCAGACCTCGAGCGCCGTGCCCGGCTGCAGCAGGCCCGAGACGAGCATCGGCAACGGGGCCGAGGCGGCGAAGAGGCGCAGCGGTTCGGTCCGCAGGGGCGCGGGAGGGATCGCCGGGGGCCCGTCCGGGCCGCCCAGGTAGACCGCTGCCGTCTCGCCTGCAATGCGCTTTCCGAGCGACCAGGCCAGCAGCGATGCGGCCTGGTCGATGGGGAGGTCCGCCAGGCGCAAGGTCGCCCGGAGCCTGTCCGGGTCCGCGTCCTCTTCACCGCAGCGGCGCGGGCCGCCGGCCAGCTGGCGCGTCTCGGCCGAGATCCACCCCAGCCGGTCTCGGCTGGCCAGCAGGCTCCAGATATGCTCGAGCGGGACGCGACCCAGCTCGATCGAAACGGGTCGCCTGCTGAACACAACCGGGCGGGGCGGTTCCTTTCCCAGCGAGAGCCCGCAGACCTCCACCTTGTCACGCTTCCGGTGCTTCAGGGGCAGGTCGGCCAGCAGCGCGCCCAGGAGCTTCGAGCCCTCCCCCTCCCAGTGGCCGGACAGCGGTCGCAGCCCGGGCCCGACCAGGATCAGATCCAGCTTGGCCAGGCGGGCGGCGTCGAGCAGCGCGGCGCGGGCGTCCAGATCGAGGGCATTGAGACCCGAGCCGGGCTGTAGCTGCTGAGGCGTGGGGCAGCGCAGGCCGTCCGCATCCAGCTCTGGCGGGTAGGGCAGCTCGGCGATGCGTTCGGCGGCCGACTGGAGGTACGCCTGCCGTGCGGACGCCTGGAGCGCGAGGCCGGTCAGGCGGATCTTGCCCTGGCTGCAATCCAGGCGCTGCAGGTGGACCGCCTCGCTGTCAAGCAGCGCGTCGAGCAGGCGCAGCAGCGCCTTACGGCCGGCCATCTGCCGCTCCAGCCAGAGGAGGTTGTCGCGCAGGCTCTCGAGCTGGGCGGCGCTGGAGCGCGGATCGAATTTCCGCTTCTCGAGATGCCAGGCGTGAATCTCGACCCGCAGGCGCTCGGCCGGACCCGCGGTCTCCAGGCCGGTCACGACCAGCGGCGGTGCGGGCAGGTGGCGCGCTGTACCCAGCGCATCGAGGCAGTCGAGGATCTGGTCGAGCCGGCCGGTCAGGCGCAACGGAGTACGGCCGAGCCGGGCGCCGGCCAGCTCGCGCAGCTCGATCTGGCCGGATCGGACATGCGCCTTGCAGCCGGCGTGCGACAGCACCTGCTCCAGTCTCTCGGCGCTCAGCCGTTGCTGGAGATCCTCCACCTGGGCGCGCAGCAGCTCGAGTTGGTGCTCGTCGCCGCGAGCCGGAGCGGCAAATGAGGCGAGGCACACGAGGAGCACGGGCAAGAACCGGCGCATCGACATGACCTCCGCCGGACACCGTCACACCGGCGCCATGCTCCTGTCAAGCAGGTACGCCCGTTCGTGCCCATGAGACTGGAGCGCTTGACTCGGGTGCAGCCCCCGCCGCATGATGACGCGCATGCACTCGGAGCTCGAATCGACTTGGCAGCCGTGGAGAGAGCGCGTGAACGCGCGCCTGGAAGCGCTGCTCGACGAGATCGGCGCCCGGCCAGGCTGCCCCAGCGATCTTTTGCAAGCCATGCGCCACGCGCTGCTGGGCGGCGGCAAGCGCCTGCGGCCGCTCCTCGTGCTGGCCGCGGCGGGCGCGTGCGGCGGGGGCGTGGACGAGGCGCTCGACGCGGCCTGCTGTGTCGAGATGGTCCACGCGTACTCGCTCATCCACGACGACCTGCCGGCCATGGATGACGACGACTTCCGGCGGGGCGCTCCTGCCTGCCACCGGGCCTTTGGCGAGGCCCTGGCCATCCTGGCCGGCGATGCGCTCCTGACCCACGCGTTCGAGCGACTCGCCCGGGCGGTCCCTCCCCCCCTGGCGGCCGAGGCGGTCGAGATCCTGGGCGTGGCTGCTGGCGCGAGCGGCATGGTGGGCGGGCAAGCGGACGATGTGCGGTCAGATGGGGCCGGCTTCGATGCGCGGCAGATCGAGTCCATCCACCGGCGAAAGACCGCTTGCCTCATGCGGGCGAGCCTGGAGCTGGGCGCCCTGGTGGCGGGCGGGACGCCGAGCCAGCGAGCTGCGCTCGCCTGTTATGGCGAGGAGCTGGGGAGGGCGTTCCAGATCGCCGACGACCTGCTCGCCCACGCCGGTGACGAGGACGCCCTCGGCAGGCCCGCCGGATCGGATCGCGACCAGGGACGGCATACGCATCCCGCCTTGCTCGGGCCAGCGGACTCGCTCCGGCGAGCGCTGGAGCTTCTCGACAGGGCCCTGGACGCCATCTCGGATCTCGGGCCGGAAGCCGGGCCGCTGCGCGCCTTGGTCGAGCTGGTGCGCGAGCGGGCCGTGCGGGCACGGCCCTGAGGTGGGGATCAATCGCCCTGGCTGCCCGGGTCTCGCGTGCGGGGATTGAAGATCTCGGCAGACGAGGAGATGGCCAGGGTGTCGTTGTCGAGCGTGAACCCGCCGCACAGCAGCAAGCTCCCGTCGTCGAGCCAGGTCATCGTGTGGGCCGCGCGTGCGTCCGAGAGCTTGACCTCCGAGTTGTCGATCTGCTTGCGCTCGAAGATCCGCTCATCGACCGAGTAGAACTCGACCACCTCGGTGGGCACCCACTGGCTGTCGTTGTTGTCGTAGTTGATGATCCCGCCAGCCACGAGCACCTCGCGGGCCTCGTCGCTGCTAGCGTCGAAAAGCGCCGCGGCGGTGTGGAAAGCCCTCGGGTAGACCATGCCCTCCGGGATCGTGTCGAGCGTCTCCAGGTTGGCGGTCAGGTTGAGCAGGTAGACCTTGTCGAGGATGTCCGGCTGGGCCGAAGCGGGCCGGTACTCCGGATCGACGAGCATACCGCCGCAGATGAGCACGTTGACGTCGTCCATGGCGGCCCCGGCCGAGTAGAAGGCGGGATCGCCGCCGCCGACGAAGTTGGGAATGCGGCTGAACAGGCCGTCCTGCCGCTCGGCCAGGATCTCGGCGAAGTAGCCTGGCATGGGGCCGTCCGAGTGGTTGCCTCCCCAGACCAGGGCGGTGGTCGGCCCGAAGGGCACGACCGTCAGGCCCTGGCGCGCCGCGGACATGTCCAGGCCGGCGTCCCGGAAGTCCTCCCGCTCCTGCGAGTACAGGCCGATGGTACTCAGGGCCTCGTCGGTCGCCGGGGCGATGCCGCCCAGAAGCGCTACCTCTCCGTTGCTCAGGCCCCAGGCGCTATGCTGGACGCGCGCCGAGGTGGGCGTCAGCACGATGTCGGAGACGGTCTTGCTCCGCATGTCGATCAGGTCCGCCGTGCTGGTGGACATGTCCCCCCCGCTGCCCTCCACGCTCACGACGGGCCGGATGCCCTGGGGGAACTCCACCACCCAGTTGGCGCTCGACGAGCCGCCGGCCAGCAGGACCTTGTCGGCCTCGGGGTCGCCTTCGGGGTCGGGGATCAGCGTGGCCGTGTGCAGCGCCCTCGCGCGGCTGAGGCCCAGGCCGGATGCGGAGAACTCGCCGCTGTGCGGATCGTAGATCTCGACGCTGCTCGTGGCCGACATGGAGCACTGGTTGCCTATCCGGTGAATGTCGGTGAAGCCGCCAGCGACGAGCACCTTGCCGTTGCTGAGCTTGGTCGCCGTGTGGAAGACCCGTCGGGTCTCCATCTCGTTGCGCGCCGTCGTGAATTTGCTGCAGACGGTCAGGAACATCTCGACCGTCGTGGTCGAGTTCGCCTTGACCTCGACGCCCGTGACCTTGCCGGACCAGCGCGCGTCCTCGGTGGGCTGATCGTAGCCCACGAAGGTGACGGTCCGGTCCTTGCCCGGCGGCAGATCGTCGATCCTGGCGCCGGTGGGGTGGTCGGCGATGCTGAAGCTCTTGCAGCGACGATCGTCCATGTCCTCTGCCGTGACGCAGAGGCGGTAGTTGCTGATGTCGTCCGGCGCATTGCCGGGCTCGAGATGCTCTTCGCGGAGGTCGCCGCTGCTGTATGCGGTTGGCGGCAGGTGGATCTTGAGCGCCAAGTGCCCGCCCTGCTCGCCGCAGGCCACCGCGACGCAGGCCAGGAACGTCGTTCCGATAAGCAGTCGAATCGCCTTCATGTTCGTCCCGTCGTCCTCCCCGATACAGCCATGGGGTCTGGTTGGGGTGTCTGGTGCATTCTCATCCGTTGGAGAGGGTCAAGCGGTAGTTTTGGCAAGTCGTCACCTGTCCGTCCCGGGCGTGGATCCGGATGTAGAAGACCCGGTCTTCCTTCGTGCAGATGTTGTAGTCCTGCACGTCGTTCGGATCGCAGGGGCACTGCCCGCGGGGTGGCTGACCCGCCGTCAGCCAGCGGTCGTCATACGCATAGTCGTACTCGTTGTCGTCGCGGCAGTCGACGTCAGCGCCGTCGCAGCCGTCCACGTAGATGTCGACCAGGAGATCGTCGGGATTGGAGTCGAAGCGCAGGCGGAAGTGGAACTGATCGCACAGGTCCTCCATGTCCTCTTCGAGGTTGTCGGAGGCCGTGACCTTGTACCAGTCCACGTCGCCCTGGGGCCAGAGGTTGCCCTCGATGTGGATCTGCGATCCATTGTCGGGCAGCCCGCCCAGATCCTCTGCCAGCACGCAGGTGTTCGGTGCGTCGTCGCTCTCCATCCCCTCGTCGGTCAGTCCGTCGCAGTCGTTGTCCAGCCCATCGCAGACCTCGGGCTCCGAGCCGTCGTGCGAGGCGCCGGGCATCGTGTCGCAGCGGATCTCGAGATCGCCTGCACACTCGTAGCTGCCCTGGCCGCATTCGCCTTCGGCCGTGCAGTCGAGGCCGAGGCCAAAGCCCTCATCGGTCATCCCGTCGCAGTCGTTGTCCAGCGCGTCGCAGATCTCGAGCTGGGGCAGCTCGCCGTTCCGGCAGCCGGACCAGGAGCCCGCCTCGCAAATCTGGGTACCCGTGCGGCAGATCCCCTCGTCGAGGCCGCAGGGGTGCTCGTCACCGTTGCGGCACGGGCAGATCTCGTCGGTCAGCCCATCGCAGTCGTTGTCCAGATCGTCGCACAGCTCGATGCTGGGTCGGGTGTCGTTGCAGGGCTCCCAGATCCCGCCCGTGCAGAGCTGGAATCCGAGCATGCACTCGCCGATCGCGGAGCCGCATTCGCGGCTGTCTCCATCGCGGCAAGGCGGGCAGCCCTCGTCGATCTCGGTGTCGCAGTCGTTGTCGATGCCGTCGCAGTACTCGGGCGAGCCCGGATGGATCAGCCGGTCGAAGTCATTGCAATCCTGGCCGATCAAGAAACCGTCCTCGTCCTTGTCGTCCGGGTTGCCGACCGGTACGCACTGGCCCTGGAAGCAGGTCTCGACGCCTTCCTGGCAAGCCGGTACGCATTCGTCACCCGAGGGGGAGACGCAGATGTTGTTCCTGCAGACCAGGTTGTCGCGGCAGTCTACGTCCTGCTCGCAGAACTCGCCTGGCCCGGCCCTGTCTCCGGAGCAGGTGAAGAGCCCGAGAACGAGCAGAACCCCCCCGAGCAGCCGGAGACGCTTCGTCATCTGGGGCTCGATCCGCACGCCGGGCTCCCTATCGTTTCGGAAATACTCCTCAAGTCAATGCTAGCACGCGCTCAATGCCCGGATCAAGAACGCCATCGAGCCCTCGAGCCCCCAGAATCTACGTTGCCAGATCCCGGGCCCTTCCCGCTTGATCCGCAGCCCGGCCCGGCCATAGACTCCAGGCGGAGAGAACGGATGTCCTTGCTCGCCGCGATAGAGTCCCCCGCTGACCTGAAGCGCATTGCCCAGGACGATCTTCCGATTCTGTGCGCCGAGCTGCGCGAGCGGATCATCGAGGTCGTATCGAGAAACGGCGGCCATCTGGCCCCTTCGCTCGGCGTCGTGGAGCTGGCCGTGGCGCTCCACTACGTCTTCGAGTCGCCGGTCGATCCGATCGTATGGGATGTGGGCGACCAGGCATACGCCCACAAGCTGCTGACTGGCCGCCGCGAGCGATTCGACACGCTGCGTCAGTCCGGGGGGCTGAGCGGCTTCACCCGCCGCGACGAGAGCGTGCACGACCCCTTCGGTGCGGGCCACGCCTCGACCGGCATCAGCGCGGCGATCGGCATCGCCGAGGCAAAACGCCTGAAAGGGGAGCCCGGCCGGGTGGTGGCCGTCATCGGCGACGGCGGCATGACCGGCGGGATGGCCTTCGAGGCCCTGAACCACGCGGGCTCGCTCGGCCGCGACCTGGTGGTCGTGCTCAACGACAACGGCATGTTCATCTCGCCGCGCGTGGGGGCCATGAGCCACTGGCTCAGCCACCGCTTTGCCGGCCGCGGCTTCAACCTGGCCCGGCGGCGGATCAAGGACCTGCTCACGGGCTTTCCCCGCTGGGGAGATGTGACCCTGCGCTGGATCCGTCGAGGCGTGGAGAGCACCAAGGTGCTGCTCACGCCGGGTATTCTCTTCGAGGGGCTGAACTTCCAGTACATCGGCCCGGTCGACGGCCACGACCTGGCCGAGCTCATCCCCATCCTGCAAAACGTGCGCATGCTCGACGGCCCCTCGCTCGTACACGTGCGGACGGTCAAGGGAAAGGGGTTGCCATGCGCGGAGAAGGATCCCAGCCGCTACCACGGGGTGGCGCCATCTGAGCCGGAGACGAGTCGGGCTTCGGGGGTCGGCGAGCACAGGACGCCCTCGTACACCTCTGTGTTCTCCCGCGCCCTGGTGGAGCTGGGCCAGCGGGACGAGCGGATCGTGGCCATCACCGCGGCCATGCCGGACGGCACGGGCCTGAGCGCCTTTGCCGAGCGCTTTCCCGGCAGATTCTACGACGTGGGCATCGCCGAGGAGCATGCTGTGACCTTTGCCGCCGGGCTGGCCTGCCAGGGCTTCAGGCCGGTGGTGGCCATCTACTCGACCTTCCTTCAGCGCGCATACGACCAGATCCTGCACGACGTGTGCCTGCAGCGATTGCCGGTGACCTTCGTGCTCGATCGGGCTGGCCTCGTCGGTGAGGACGGCCCTACCCACCACGGGGCCTTCGATCTGAGCTACCTCTCCCACCTGCCGGAGATGGCCGTGCTGGCGCCCGCTGACGAGGCCGAGCTGGTCTGCATGCTGAGCTCGGCGCTCGACTCGGGGAGGCCGGCGGCGCTTCGCTTTCCGCGCGGGGCCGGGGCGGGTGCGGCTTACCCGGAGCGCATCGAGAGGCTGCCTTTCGGTCGCGGTCGGGTTGTCCACCGGCCTGCCGGCCGGCCCGAGATCGCGCTGCTGTCCGTGGGTACCATGCTGGGAGCCTGCCTGCAGGCCGCGCGCCGGCTCGAGGAGCGCGAGGGCCTGCCCGCCGCGGTCTGCGACGTGCGCTTCGTCAAGCCCCTCGATCGGGAGCTCGTCCTTCGCCTGGCCTCGGAGACCGGGCAGGTGCTGACGATCGAGGAGGCCTCGCTGATCGGCGGCTTCGGCCAGCAGGTCTGCGCCTTGCTGCAGGCCGAGGGCCTCGCGGTGCCGGTCGCCTCGCTGGGCATCCCCGACCGGTTCATCGCGCATGGCCCGGCCGGCGAGCTGCGGCGCGAGCTGGGCCTGGACCCCGAGGGCATCGCGCGGGCTGCCCTGGCGCTCCGGCGACGAGGTGTGGACAGCGCGCTCGAAGCCCCGGACGCGCGGCGCAGCTCGCCCTGAGGCCGATGGCCCGCGACTCCAAAGAGCGGCTCGACCGGCTGCTGGTCGAGCGTGGGCTGGCGCCCTCGCGGGCGCGGGCTCAGGCGCTCGTGCTGGCGGGCAAGGTGATCGTCGGCGATGCCCGCGTGGACAAGCCGGGTACCCGTATCGACCTGGACGCGCCCATCCGGCTCCGGGGGCCGGATCACGCCTTCGTGTCGCGAGGCGGCCTCAAGCTCGACTTCGCCCTGGAGCGCTTCGCACTGGAGGTCGGCGGCGCGGTGGCTCTGGACGCCGGCGCCTCGACTGGCGGCTTCACGGACTGCTTGCTGCAGCGCGGCGCGGTGCGGGTCTACGCCCTGGACGTGGGCCGGGGCCAGCTCCACCAGCGCCTGCGGGCCGACGCGCGGGTGGTCGTGATGGAGCGCTGCAACGTCCGCGCGCTCGTACCGGACGATCTGGGGGAGCCGGTCGACATCGCCGTGCTCGACCTGGCCTTCATCTCCCTGCGCCTGGCCCTGCCGCCGGTGCTCGCCTGTGTGCGGGCGGGCGGCGCGCTCGTGCCCCTGGTCAAGCCCCAGTTCGAGCTTCGCCGCGAGCAGGTGGGCAAGGGCGGGATCGTGCGCGACGAGGCCTTGCAGCGGGAGGCGGTCGAGGGGATCGAGGCCTTCGCGAGCGAGCTCGGCTGCGAGCTGCGCGGAAAGGTCGCGAGCCCCATCCGGGGCGCGGACGGCAACCAGGAGTACCTGCTGCACCTCTATAAGCCCTGAGCTTCGTGTGGTGTTTTTCTCCCCCGTGTGCTAGATTGTCTTCATCCGTACCGGCACGAAGTGTTGAGGTAGGCACATGGCGACGGCGAGGCCCTCGACCTTGAGCCTGCTCTGTCTTCTGTGGGCGGCCGGTCTCGCATGCTGCAGCCAAGACGAGCGATGCGGCAATGGCGTCGCAGGGGGAGACGAGGCCTGCGACGGGGCCGATCTCGGAGAGCTCAGCTGCGAGGGCCTGGGATTCCGGGGCGGCGAGCTCGCATGCGATGCGGACTGCCGGCCCGACACGCGCGGCTGCACGCCCTATCTGGAGCTGGGGGAGATCTGCAATCGAGATGACGAGTGCGAGAGCGGGCGCTGCCTGACGTCCCGCGAAGGAGCGGAGGGCTACTGCAGCACGGCGTACTGCCGCAGCGACGCCGACTGCGTCAACCACGGTAAGGACGGCGCCGAGATGTGCTGCGCAGAGACCGAGCCGGGCTCCTTCATCTGCCAGAAGATCGCCCTGGGCTACGCCTGCGGCGACGGCACGGGCGGCTGCGGCGCCCCGTGCACGGGTACGGGCGACTCGGCCTGCCTGCCCGGGCACCCCTGCTTGAGCGTGTCGCTCACCGATCCGCGTGCATACTGCTCACACCTCTGCACCACGGATCGAGACTGCGATGGCTGCGGCCCCGAGGATCCCGAGAGATTTCGCTGCATGGCGATCTCGGGTGGCGAGAGGTTCTGCCTGGATATGAGCGATCCAGGTCCCTGCACGAGTTCGCACGACTGCACAGCCGGAGAGGTCTGCATGCTGGACGTGGTGGATGACATTCTTCGAGGGACATGCGGCAGACAGGGGGCGCTCGACCCGGGCGCGGCCTGCAACGACGAGGACGATCCCGGAGATCTCCGGTACGAGGAGCGCTGCGCGGCCGTGTTCTGCTTCTACGACATGTGCTCCGAGATCTGCACGTTAGACAGCGACTGTCCAGCGGGCATGACCTGCGAGACGGTCGGCTTCATCGACATGCCGGATCAGTCCATCGACATGTGCTTCGGCCCGATTCCGGTGGGCAACTCCGGCCCTGGCGATCCCTGCATCTTCAACGGTGTCAACGCCGATAGCGACCACTGCCAGGAGGGCCTCGCCTGCCTGGGATACGATACAGCCCAGCTCAACGTCTCCTGCGAGGACGACGCCGACTGCGAGCGCGTCATCAGCCCGGCGGAAAACCCGGACTGCACCGCCGAGGGGCTGTGCGGCGCGAGCTTCTGCGCACCGCCTTGCGAGGAGTGCCCGGAGGGCTTCAGCCCGACCGCGGTGGGCGGTGCCTGCTACTGTATCCCGCAGGAGATCGGGACCTCGGGCCCCGGCGACCCCTGCCCGTTTGCCGGCTCCAACGACGACGCCGACTACTGCCAGAGCGGGCTCGCCTGCCTGGGCTACGACCGCGAGGCCATCTACTACCCCTGCGACTCCGACGAGGACTGCCTGGATGCCCTGCCCCCGGCCGAGAACCCGGACTGCGCTTACGACGGCCTGTGCGGGGCGAGCTTCTGCTCGCCGCCTTGCGACGAGAACGACCAGTGCGAGCCGGGCTTCTACCCGGCCCTGGTGGGCGACCAGTGCTACTGCATCCCGGAGACCACCGGCAGCTCGGGCGCCGGCGATCCCTGCCCCTTCAACGGCACCCACATGGACGCCGACTACTGCGAGAGCGGGCTCGCCTGCCTGGGTTACGACCGCGATGCCGTCAACACCCGATGCGATTCCGACGACGACTGCCTGGAGGTACTGCCCCCGGCCGAGAATCCGGAATGCGCTCCTGACATGCTGTGCGGGGCGAGCTTCTGCTCGGCGCGCTGCGACGAGAACGGCGAGTGCGAGCCGGGCTTCTACCCGGCCCTGGTGGACGGCGATGGCTGCCGGTGCATCCCCGAGTGATCGGAGGGATAGATGAGATGCGCGCGATGGATCTCGCTGAGCCTGGCCTGCCTGCTCATGGGCGCATGCACCTCGACTGAGACCGCCACCGAGTGCGGCAACGGCGTCAAGCAGGGCAGCGAGGAGTGCGATGGAGAGGATCTGGGCCACATGAGCTGCAGCGACTTCATCGGCCTCGCTTACGGCAGGCTCGGCTGTACTCTGGACTGCCGCTTCGACACCAGCGGCTGCATCCCCGTCGACAAGGAGTGCAGCCGCGACGCGGACTGCGACAGATTCGCCGGCGAGGGCGAGAAGCTGTGCTGCGCAGAGGTCGATCCCGGCTTCTCCATCTGCGTCGAGATCGACCCGAACTATGCATGCGGCGACGGCACGGGCGGCTGCGGGGCATCGTGCACGGGCAAGAGTCACTCGGCCTGCCTGCCGGGCCATCCCTGCCTGGCCGACTCGCTCGACGATCCGAACGCGATCTGCTCCCACCAGTGCGTGACCGACGCCGACTGCAGAGACTGCGAGCTGGATGAGATCGAGTTCTCCTGCCAGGCCATCTCGGGCGGAGACAAGTACTGCCTCGATGCAGCGGGTCAGGCGTGCAGCCGACACGCCGACTGCCCCGGAGGCGAGGTCTGCATGGTGGACGTGGTGGACGGGCTGCTGCGCGGCACCTGCGGCCGGCAGGGCGCGCTGGACCCGGGCGCCGAGTGCGACGACGAAGATGAGCCCGATGACCTGCCCTACGAGGAGCGCTGTGCAGCTCTTTACTGTTTCTACGGCTTCTGCTCGGAGGTCTGCACGCTCGACAGCGACTGCCCGGAGGGGATGACCTGCGAGAGGGTGGGCTTCATCGAGCTGCCGGATCAGACCATCGACATGTGTTTTGGATATGACCATGGATGGCCCGGGGGCCCCGGCGATCCCTGCATCTTCGGGAGTGTCAACGCAGACTCCGAATACTGCCAGAGAGGCCTGGCCTGCCTGGGTTACGACCCGGAGCAGCTCGGCGAGCCCTGCGAGCGGGACGCCGATTGCCTCGAGGTGCTGCCGCCGGCCCAGAACCCGGACTGCACGGCCGAGGGCCTGTGCGGGGCGAGCTTCTGCTCGCCGC
>JAFGRB010000173.1 GCA_016935365.1 Deltaproteobacteria bacterium | reverse complement strand
GTAGGCCTGCAGGTGGCGGTTGTAGGCCACCGACAGGATGTCGTTGGCCTCGAGGACCCGCGCCGAAGAGCAGTGTCAAGTGTCGGGGTCTGACCCCACCAGGCTCTACTTTCCGAACTGGATCACGATAAGGCCCCTGGTCTTGGCCAGGAACCGGTGCTCCTCGTCCCCGATGGCCGCCTCCAGCGCAGCGGCCAGCTCGATCGGATCGGCCTTGCAGCGCACCGAGAAGACCGTCTGGCTGCGGGAGGCCATCTGGTTCTCTACCCGGCTGCACTGGCGCTTGAGCACCTTCCTCAGCTCGAAGACCATCCTCCTCGGCGCCTCGCGAAGCTCCACCCTGAGCGCGCTGCCCTGCTCTGCCCGCCGGGCCTCGAAGCGCTCGATGGCCTCGACCAGCTTCGGAATGGCCGCCTCGACCGCCTGCATGGGCTTCGGCGCCGTGCCGATCGCCATGCCGACCGCCTTGCCACTCGCGTCGACCAAGCTCGCGCGGAAGCTGCATTGATCGCCTTCACACACCACCGAGCCCGCCCGTATGTGCAGGCCAGCCGATCGGCGTACGTCCGCGAGCATCATCTTATCGGCAGTGTTTTTCGCCTGCCCAGCCAGCTCATCCAGGTCGAAGAAGGTCCAGTGCGGACGCCCCTGCTTCATCAGCCAGCGCTGCACCATGGTGGAGATCACGGATGCGGACAGTTTCCCCCCTTCGCTCGGCGCGTGCACGATGATGGTCAGGGGCGTTTGGGCCGCCGCCCCAGTCGAAAGCAGCATCAGGCCGAGAGCCGTCGAGAGCGCGATCGCGGATCTGCACATCGGAGCCTCCGGCGGGCGCCGGATCACTCCGGCGCGCAGTAGCACATACCTTCCACCTCGATCGGATGGAAGCCCTCGTCGCAGCCGCCGCTCACGTCGCAGGAAAGCGTGCAGAAGCTGGCGCCACACTTGCTGTATACCGTGCAGTCCGGGTTCTCCGCAAGCGGCAGGACCCGCTCGCAGTCCTCGTCGGTCTCGCAGACATCGAGCGTATCGTAGCCCAGGCAGCTGAGCCCACTCGCGCAGTAATCGGCGTCCTCGTTGGTGGCCTCGAAGGGGCAGGCATCGCCGGGGCCCGAGTGGCCATGGACGATATACGGGATGCAGTAGCATTCATCGTCGACCATGCCAGGATAGAAACCATCCTCACAGTAGCCACTATAATAGTCGCATGGAGCCGAGCAGAAGCCGACACCGCACAGGCCGTCTGCTGTGCAGTCCGGGTGCTCTGCCAGCGACAGATACCAGCAGTCCTCGTCCTCATCACAGCGCTCGGTGTCCTCGTAGCCGAGGCAGCGCAGGCCCACCCGGCAGAAGTCGGCATCCAGGTTGACGCCCAGGAAGGGGCAGGGCTCGCCGGGGCCCGCGTCGCCGGCATACGGAACGCAGTAGCAGCCGCGGAACCAGTCCGGGTCGTATCCCTCCTCGCATTCGTAGTATCCCTCGCATCGAGGCGCGCAGAAGCTCGAGCCGCAGACTCCCTCCGCCTCGATGCAGTCCGGGTTGTGCCCCGGGGCGATCCACTTCTCGCAGTCCCGGTCCTCCTCGCAGGGAAAGAGACGCGTGTACTCGTAGGTCAGGCAGTCCAGACCCGCCTGGCAGAACTCGGCCTGCGGGTTGGCGCCGTCCAGCGGGCAGGGATCGCCCGGCCTCGCGTCGCCGGGGCCGACGCACATGCGGATGGTGTCTTCGGTCAGCTCCGGAAAGCCCATTTGCTCGCAGGTCATCTGCGAAGGGCAGTCCGCGTCCGTCCGGCAGACCGCCGAGCAGTAGCCGTTCAAACAGTACCGCGCCATGCAGCGCCGCCCCGTGGCCTGATCGCCCTCGTAGTCGCACTCGGCGCCGGTCGGAAGCTCGCCCCAGGTGCCGCAGTCGCCCACGAGCTCACCGTCGAGCGTCAGTCGCACCCCGCAGGCCTCGAGCCACTCCGCGCAGTCCGCGTTGCGCTCGCAGCTGTCCAGCCTCTCGACGCAGTACAGGCGGCCCGACACGTTCGAGCACCCGAAGCCCGCCCCGGGGTCCTCCGGGTTCCGGCAGTCGCGGCAGTCCTTGAACGACGAGCACGGCAGAGCGCAGACCGCGCTCGGATGCTCGATCGGCCCCAGGCAGAACGTGCCCGGCGCGCATGCCGAGTCGCCCGCCCCGGTGCAGCTCGCGCCGCAGGGCTGGTCGTTCTGCCCGCAGGCGAAGCCGGGCGCGATCTTGATGCACATCGAGAGATCGGCCTCATACTCGGCGCAGCACATTCTCGTAGCGTCGCGGTCCGCTCCGAGGTTGACGCAGTCGCCGTGCGAGGAGCAGCCGGTCCGGGTGCAGTAGCCGCCCCAGCAGAGCCCGTCCGCGCAGTCCTCGCTCCGCTGGCAGGCCTCGCCCATTCTCGCCTTGACGGCCACGCAGCTCAGGCCCTCCCCCTGCTCGTAGCCCTCGTCGCACGCGCAGCCGAGCTGCCCGTCGACCACCACGCAGGTCCCGTGCGGGCCGCAGTAGCCGGGCTCGCAGGTCTGGCTCTCCGCGCAGCCCGCGGCGAGCAGGCCGAGGAGCAGCGCATTGCCCGCGAGTCTCATGCTCCTTTCACATCGTCCTCGGGACACTGCATCCTCCGGTGCGTCGGATTAATCCGGCGTGCAGTAGCACTCGCCTTCCATCTCGACCGGATGGGAGCCTTCGTCGCAGCCGCCGCTCTCGTCGCAGTATGCCGCGCAGAAGCTGGCGCCGCACAGACCTTCCGCCGTGCAGTCCGGGTTCTCGGCCTGCGGCAGGACAAGCCCGCAGTCCCCGTCGGTCTCGCAGGCCTCGATCGTATCGTAGCCCAGGCAGAAAAGCCCTACCTGGCAGTAGTCATAGATCGCGTTGGTACGGCCAAACGGGCAGGGATCGCCGGGGCCCGCGGTGCCCGAAAAGGCCGTGCTAGGTATGCAGTAGCAGACGTGCTCATCCCCGTCCCAGATCCAGACCGGATAGAAAGCCCCCTCGCATTGGGGGGAGTCACCACATGGAGCCGCACAGAAGCTCGAGCCGCATATACCCTCTGCCTCGACGCAGTCCGGGTTGTTCGGACCCGGTATGAAAAACACACAATCATTGTCATCTTCACAGGGATGACGGGAGTCGAGGTCGTAGGCGAGGCACTTCAGGCCTGCCCGGCAGAGATCGGCCTCCGGGTTGACGCCGTCCTGCGGGCAGGGATCGCCGGGGCCCGCGTCGCCCGGGCCGAAGCACATGTGGATGGATTGATCGGGCAAGTCGATGAAACGGATCGCATCGCAGGTCATGTGCGCCGGGCAGTCGGCGTCTTCCTGGCAGACCGCCGAGCAGTAGCCGTTCAAGCAGAAGAACGCAGCGCAGCTCTCAAATGGGGGCCAGTCGTCCAAGTCGCACTCTGCCCCGGTCGGCAGCTCGCCCCAGGAGCCGCACTCGCCTGCGAGCTCGTCATCAGCCGTGGTTCCCACGCCGCAGACCTCGCCCTCGACCTCGCAGTCCGCGTTGTGCTCGCACCTCTGCGGAGCCCGGAGGCAGTACGAGCTCCCGCCCGAGATGGGTATGCACTCGAAGATCGCCCCGGGCTGCCCGGGGTCCTGGCAGCCCGTGCAATCGAAGGCATCCGAGCACTCGACAGCGCAGACCGCGATCGTATCCCCGACCGGCCCCAGGCAGCGCGAGCCCGGCATGCAGGCCGAGTCGCCCGCCCCGTTGCAGCTCGCGCCGCAGGGCTGGTCGTTGTGGCCGCAGGCCTGGCCGGGCGCGATCTTCACACACACCGAGTCGTCTGCCTCCAGCTCGGCGCAGCACATTCCGGTCGCGTCGTGGTCGGCTCCAAGGTTGACGCAGTCGTCGTGGTCTGCGCAGCCGGTCCGGGTGCAGTAGCCATCCCAGCAGAGCCCGTCCTCGCAGTCCTCGGCCTGCTCGCAGGCCTCGCCCATTCTCGCCTTGACGGCCGCGCAGCTCAGGCCAGGCCCCTGCTCGTAGCCCTCGTCGCAGACGCAGCTCGGCTGCCCGTCGACCACCACACAGGTCCCGTGCGGGCCGCAGTAGCCGGGCTCGCAGGTCTCGCTCTCCGCGCAGCCCGCGGCGAGCAAGCAGAAGAGCAGCGCTTTCCACCCGAGCCTCATGCGCATTACACCTCGATCATCCAATAGACGCTGGCGCGGCTTCGATCCGGACATCGAATCGTTACCGTGAGGGGGCCCTGAAAACAGCAATCGTGCTATGATCGCACGAGAGGAACGGCCCGATGACGCACCGGATCTCCAGCCTGCTCGGCCTCGCATGGCTGCTCGTGGCATGCGGCGGAGGAGCGCTCCGGAGCCCGGACGCGGGCTCGGACGCGGCCGACGGCTGCGAGAGCAACGGCGAGAGGCGCCTGTCGATCGTGGGCGAGTCGACCAGGGTGATCCGGCGCGGCCAGCAGGCCGAGCTCCAGGTCCTCTTCGAGCAGGACTGCACGGGCCCGATCGCCGGAGCGACCGTCTCCTTCGAGATCAGCGACGATCCCGGCGGCAGCTGGCTGGATTCCGATACGGCCGTCACAGGGCCGGACGGCGTGGCCGGGGTCGTGCTGACCGCGGGTTCTCGGATCGGAGAGGCCCATGTCCGGGCTCATCACCCGGACGACCCCGCCGGCGTCAGCTTCCTCATCCGGATCCTGCCCGGAACGGCCTGCGAGTGCGACGAAGACTGCCCGCCGGGCTTTCGCTGCGCGGCGGGCATCTGCGAGGCGGTCTGCGAGCCCGCGACCTGCGAGTCGCTCGGCAAGGACTGCGGCTCGTGGCCGGACGGCTGCGAGGCCGAGCTGAGCTGCGGGGAGTGCGGCGCGGGCCAGACCTGCAACCGGCAGGGGCATTGCGAGGCGACCTGCACGCCGGACTGCAGCGGCCGGTGCTGCGGAGACGACGGCTGCGGGAGCCCCTGCCCGGACGACTGCCCGGCGGGCACGACCTGCGACCCGCAGAGCTGCGTCTGCGAGCCGATCGAGCCGGGCCTGTCGATCAAGGGCTGCTGGCTGGGCATGACCGGTCAGGACGGGGTCTGGCGGGTGGCCATCCCCAGCGGCATGATCTACCCCTTCGGCTGGTACGGCCCCGGCGAGCTGGACCGGGTTGCAAACAGCGGCAAGAACCTGGTCTACGCCTGGGTCCGCGCCGGCTACAACGGGCTCGGCACGGCGACGCTGTACGACGGCGGCCATCTCTCGCAGGGCTGGAACGAGCAGGCCTGGACGAACCTGGAGCAGATGCTGCAGCGGGCCCTGGACCGGGACATCGGCGTGATGCTGGCCTTCTGGGACACCACCGGCCTGGAAGGCGATCGCAGCGCCTGGCCCGAGGAGCCGCGCCGCTGGGACGTCAACCCCTGGAACGCGTACACCGATCGCGGCGGCCCCTACGCGCTGCCCGGCTGCGGCAAGGCGGCCTTCGTCGGCTTCCACGACTTCGACGCCTTCCTCTACTTGCCGGGCGGCAGCTACCCGGCGGGCCAGGACGACATCACCAAGGGCCAGTGGCGCCAGGAGGAGGTCCTGTACCGGGTGGCCGAGCTGGCGCGCGGCTACCCCAACGCGGCCATCTACTTGATCTGGGAGGCCGACGACAACGGCTCGCACAGCTGGGGCGACTGCTCGACCGATCGGGCCACCATGCTGGCCTGGCACGTCCACATGACCGAGCTGGTGCACGCGCTCTCCCCCGACACCCTGGTCACCAGCGGCGACCTGCCGGGCTGGGACGGCTTCGGCTTCGCGGCCTCGCAGGTCAAGAGGATGAACTGGTGGGCCGACAAGCCCTACCCGGTGGTCTCGACCGGCTTCCCCATGCGGGACGGGGAAGGAGACGTCTGCCTCGCGAGCTGCAGCGACGAGGTCTACCGCCTGGCGCGAAGCTACATCCGCGACGGCTGGCTGGTCGGCATCCAGCTCGGCGCCCCCTACAACGAGTACCGCAACGACGGCGTGAGCGATGCGATGGATCCCTACACCCTGGCGCTGCGCCAGCGCCTGGACAGCATCCAGACCTGGGAGGACGAGCCCGGCGTGGAGCTCAACTCCGCCTTGCTGCCCGCGCCCTGAGCGTGACAGGCTCCGGCTCAGAAGTTCGCGATGTTGAAGATGAAGGGGTAGCTGACCACGACCTGGCCGCCCTTGGGCTTGGGGAACTTCCAGCCCTTGATCCGAGCCGAGACGCAGATGGCCACCACCGGCGACGGCATCGTGTTGGTCTCGGTCCTGACCAGGCCGACCGAGCCCGAGGTCGAGATGACCCACTCCAGGATCACCTTGCCCGCCAGCTTCGGGTCGAGCAGCAGGTTCTTCTCGTAGCAGGCCTGGACCTCCTTCAGGTGCCTGCGGACCACGATGGCGATCGCGTCCCGGCTGAGAAAGCCCTTGCCGCCGCGCTTGATCTTCCTCTTCTGCCAGACCAGGGCCTGCACATTTCGGCGTCCGGTCTGGCCGCCGCTGATCTCGCCCGGCCCGATGCCCGATCGCCCTCCGCGACCCTTGCCGGGCCTGAGCAGCTCCACGCCGCCGCGCACCCCCACGCCCTGGCCGCGGGACAGGACCGGGTCCGAGGTGGGCAGCTTGGCCACCAGGCCGGAGACCGCGTAGCGCAAGCGCCCGCCCGGCACCCGGACCGCCTCGAGGTTGGTCACGTCCGTGATGATGTTGTGGGGGGACTTCTTCTGGGAGAGGTTGCCGAGCGCGGCCAGCATGCCGACCCCCCCGCCGCCCTGGCCGCCGTCGCCGCCGGCTCTCTGGCGCTTGCCCTTGTGCGGCCTGGCCTTGCTCGGCTTCTGCTCGGGCTCCTGCCTGGGATCCTGCTCGACCTCCTGATTCGCAGGCTGCTTCTCGGGCTCGGGCAGGGCATCGAGCGGCAGCTCGACGACCTCGTCGGGCCTGTCCATGTGGATCGCCTGGATGTCCACCTTGGCGAAGCGGTCCAGGTCCGTGTCGGCCGCGGCCCGCTTCTCGGTCGAGAGCAGGCCCAGGACGCACAGCAGGGCGAGATGCGCCGCGAAGGTCGAGCCGAAGATCTTCATGTGCACCGGATCGGGCTTCCAGCTCCGCTTGGGCCTGGGAAGCACGGGCGGATGCACGAAGCGGACGAAGGAGCCGCCGCCCTCGTGGACGAGGTTGGCGTAGTCGCCCCTCATGAGCTCGCAGGCGTAGACCGGACGCCCCCTGTGCTCACCGGCCCGGTGGGCCTCGACCTTCAGGCCGTCCAGGGCCAGCGTCTGGCCGCCGACGATCACGCCGCCCGAGCAGGCATCGGTGAAGAGGAGCTTGCAGGACGAGCTCCGGCCGGCCTTGACGAGGATGCTGGAGCCGGCACCGATGCGTCCCTTCTTGCCGGGCAGGATGGAATCGCAGCGCAGCACCTGCTTCTCGCTGCCGTAGCTGATGATCTCCACGACCGGCGCGGGCGCGGTCGGGACTGGCTCCCGGAAGTCCTCGCGGATCAAGTTGTTGAGCAGGGAGAAGGGCTCGACGAAGTCCCGCAGCTCCGCCTCCTCGAGCTCATCCTCGTCGGCCAGAGCGTATGCCTGGGCGAGCGCGTGCTCCGGGCTGGGCGGCTCGAGGATCGGCGGCTCGGGCATGGCCTGGACGCAGGTCTCGGCCAGGTCTTCCGGCTCGGTCTGCGGCGCGGGCTGCGCATCGGGCACGCTCGGGCTGTCGAGCGCCAACGCCTCCCGGAGCTCGGCCGCGATCTGCGCTCGCCTGGGCTCGGGCTGGAGGAGCTCGGAAGGCCTGACCTGGAGCGTGGGATCGTAGTCCTCGATCGAGTCCTCGGGCCCTGTGTCGAGCGCCTCGACCGGCACGGCATGGCGCGAGGACGCGCACACGACCTCGGTCCGCTCCTCGGGCTCGGCAGGCAGAGGCACGATCCGGGTGGCGTCCCGCGAGCCTTCCTCGCGCGCACCTCTCCGCCCCAGCAGCTTGAGCTTGAGGCTGAACGAGCCGACGCCCACCTCGTCGCGGGCGTCTATGAAGCAGCGCTCGATCGGCTCGCCATTGACGAAGGTGCCGTTCGCGCTGCCCAGATCCTCGAGGATCAGCCCCTCGGAGCCGAGCGTCACCGCCGCGTGCGTCCGGGAGACGATCTCGTCGTCGAGCCGAAGATCGACATCCGTATCCCGCCCGAGCACGACCTCGCGCTGGGCAAAGCACTCCGTCCCCCAGAATCGCCCGTCTTTGAAGATGAAGATCTGGAGCACGCTCGACTCTGACGTCCTGGCCATCTCGACCTCCTCGCCGATCTCCAGGCCGCAGCCCACCCCTTGCGGTCCCGGAAATCCGCTCTCAAGACATCCGTCTGTCTAGAAAAGACTCCTTTCCTCACCAGAAAAAAATCGAGCAGCTTTCGTGCCACACACACAAAGCGCAGCAAGCTAACGCATTTGCTCGGCTTGCTCAGAGCTCTCCGAAGGGGACGGAGGTCGCTCGACCGAAGCACATCAGAGACAGGTATAAATATTCTACAAGCCCTGCTGAGTCTGGAAGGTGACAGATCGCCAGCCAGAGCTGTGTATTTTCTTTGACAGCCCCCTCCGTCCCCGCCATGATATTTCCATGTTCCCCCTCGAGCTCGATGCCATTCGCGAGGCGCTCCGAGAGCTGTGTGAGAGCGATCCGAACCACGAGATGTTCGGTGCCGGCGGACACAAATACGAGCTCCACCCCACTATGCCGATCGAGGAGATCACCCGATTTGAAGAGAAGCACGAGATCAAGCTCCCCGACGATTACCGCATCTTCCTCACCCAGCTAGGCAATGGTGGTGCCGGACCCTACTACGGTGTCTTTCGTCTCGGTGAACGCGACGAGGATTTCGACCATGCGCCCTGGGAGCAGGGCGATGGGTTCGTCGGAATCCTGGCGGACCCATTCCCGCATACCCAAGCCTGGAATGATCTCGAAGGCCTGCCAGGGGAGGAGATCGAAGAAGACGATGAGGCGTATGACGAGGCCATCGAGGCTTTCGAGGAGAAATACTACGCAGCCGATCGAATGAACGGAGCCATCCCCATCTGCCATCAAGGTTGTGCGATTCGAAGCTGGCTCGTCGTCTCCGGCGAAGAGAAGGGACACGTCTGGATCGACGCTAGAGCCGACCACGAAGGCATCTTCCCGGACTCCGACGAAGGAAAGCCGCGCCTATCGTTCGGCGAATGGTACTGCCAGTGGATTCGAGAATCGCTCGCGGAGACTCGAGGCTGATCCAGCTGGCCTGTCGAAAAAACCGATTCGATCTCACGGATCTGCGAAGTCGGCGGCGGTGAAGGTGCCCAGATCGAAGTAAAACACGTCCCGGTCGGCGACGACTTCCCCGTCCGTGGTGCGGACGGCGAGCACCCGACCCGCGCTGTCGAGCGCCTCCACCGAGACACTACAGTGTCCCTCGTGGATACGGAAGGCATCCGAGACGTAGTCCCCCGGCCCCGTGCACGGGTAGGACTCGCCGAAGGAGCTTTGCTTGGTGAAGGTGACCGCCCACTCGACGATGCCGTGCGTCTCGCAGTCGGCATCGAGGCCCCAACGCGCCCGGGTGTCGACGGGCTGCAATGGACAGCCCGGCAGCAAGACGCCGAGGAGCATCAGCCCTGCGACAGCTGCCAGGCTTGCCCTCACGACCCTTCCTGCTCGTAGCCCTCCAAGCGAAGCGCGGCCAGCATCTCCTCGAAGGCCTGGGCGGCCTCGGCCGGGCCGGGGTGCTTCTCGCTCACCTCGGTGCGGACCGTGTCCCCGTCGAGCGTGAGCCGCATGCTCACCCGTCGCTCGGCCTGCAGGCTCAGCTCGACGCTGCGGCCGGCCGGTGCGGCTGCGGGCTTCTGCTCGGGCTTCTGCTCGGGCTCCGCCGGCGGGGGAATGCTGTCCCCGCTCACCGAATGGTAGCCCTTCTTGCGCTTGGAACGCGCGAGCTTCTCGAGCTCCACCCCGGCCTCATTGGGCGAGGGGAACTTCTTGACCTTGGTCTGCCCCTGCTGCCCGATGCGGCCGAAGTTGACGTGCAGGTCGCTGCCTTCGGTCTTCGCGCGCCAGAACTTGTCCGACTTCTCGTCCTGAAAGACGAGGTGCACGCGCCAGTCGCTCATGACGACACCTCCCCGCCGCTCTGCTGGCCCGCGGCCTGCAGCGCGGCGATCCGGTCCAGAAAGGCACGCCCCTTCTTCGGATCGGCCATGTGGACGTACGAGGCCATGCCAGCCAGCTCGGCCAGGCTCTCGTCCCAGCCCTCCCGGCCGAGCTCCCGGTTGCGGATCGCGGCCCGCAGCTCGCGCACGATCTTGCGCGGGACGCGCGCCCTCGGCTGCCCGTCTCCGGCCGCGTTGACCACCAGGCCGCAGACCTTCTGGCGCCGGCCGGAGCGCAGGACGCGGGTCTTCTTCCGGTGCAGCGCGAAGCCCTCGTCGGAGCCGATCCGGCCCAGCATGCGCATCAGGCGGCCGACGGGCGCGGCGGCGTCCCGCCGGTGCCAGGAGAAGGTCAGGTCGTCCGCGTAGCGGCTGTAGCGCCAGCCGGCTGCGCGCGCCAGCCCGGCCAGCCGCGCGTCGAGGCGCAGGCAGATGGCGTTGGTGATCGACGGGCTGGTCGGCGCGCCCTGGGGCAGGGATCGCGGCCCGACGGCCACGTAGTAGAGCTTGCCCTTGAGCGCCACCTGCTCGCGGGGCGACTCGGTGCACAGCAAGGCCAGCACCGTCGCGACTTGCTCCCCGTAGCCGGCCTTGCGGAACAGGCCCTTGACCCGCGGAAAGGTGATCGTCGGGTAGAAGGCCTCGAGGTCGAACTTGACCACCACCGCGGCGCCCGCGTGCAGGCGGGCGTTGGTCACCGTGGAGCGGCCGGCCACGAAGCCGTGGGCGGCGCCGTGGATCGGCAACCGCTCGCTGATGTGCTCCGCGATCCAGCGCTGGGCCTTCTTGAGGTCCGGCTTGGGTGCGGAGATCAGCCGCTCGCCGCCCGAGCGCTTGGGCACGGTCCAGAAATGGTAGTGGCTGCCGGTGTCGACCTCCCGGTGGTAGACCAGCCAGCGCAGCCGGGGCATGGGCAGGTCGAGCGCCTGCGCCAGGTCCTGGGCGGTGGCCAGCGCGGGCAGGTCGTTCTGCTGCCGGCGCTGCTCGGGATCGTCGATGTCGAAGCGATCGATGTCCGCCGTGTCGTGGTAGAACACGCCCGTGCCCACGTGGACCAGGTGCGCGCGCCGGTAGGCCGCCCAGGCGTCCTTGCGCAGGATCTTCCTGACCCGGCGCTCCTCCTCGCGGCGCGCCTTGTAGGCCTTGCGCTCCTTGTCGCCCATCGAGGCGGTGTCGACGCCCTCGTCGATCAGCCCCTGCCTGAGCAGCTCCTGGTGCACCCAGGCGTCGGTCCCGCCCGCCTCGGCGATGCTTCGCCACTCCGTCCGCTGCTTGTCCGCCGTCGAATCGCTCATCTCCACCTCACTCAGACCGCCTCGGCCGCGCTGGCGTCGATGAAGCCTCGCTCCGCCAGTCGCTCCAGCCGGCCGAAGTACTCCTCGCGCGCCTCGTCCGCGCTGCCGAAAAAGAGCCTCTGCATGCGCATCGCGTCCGGATGCGCGCCCCAGCGAAGCACGACCTGCCGGTCGTCCAGCGATAGCCGGTAGATGGAAGCCGCGTCGTCCGCGCGCCGGATCAGGGTGCGCGTCTCGGCCTGGATGCGCTTGCGGCCCTCGGCCGTCCCGCGGGCTCGCTCCAGCTCCGCCTGCTGCCGGGCGTAGAAGAGCCTGAGCGCGATCATCGGCACGGTCGGGCCCTCGCGCAGCCCCGAGCGCCTGAACTGCGGGCTGGTGCACGAGGCGTCCACGGTGCGCCCCTCGCGGTCCAGGGTGAAGGAGGTCGAGTAGCTCCGGTGCGCCTGGCGATCCTCCACCTCGCCCTCGATGCGCACGCCCTCCCCGCCCAGGTCGTGGACCCGGGTGAGCTTGACCTGGCCCTCGATCTCGAGCAGCCGGTGGGCTTCGGCCTCGCGCTCGTCGCGGTAGCGAAGCGCCTTGGCCGGCGGCGGCTCGGCGAAGAGATCCCGGCGCA
This sequence comes from Deltaproteobacteria bacterium, assembly GCA_016935365.1. Taxonomy (GTDB): domain Bacteria; phylum Myxococcota; class B64-G9; order B64-G9; family B64-G9; genus JAFGRB01. The sequence goes on along the minus strand of JAFGRB010000173.1, from coordinate 1,466 downwards.
CGAAGGTCGCCGAGCCCAGGTCGTAGAGCGCGCGGCCCTGCTGCATTAGGCTCAGGACGGCCTGGCGAACCTCGCCGCGCTCCCGGCCGCAGGCCTGGCTGAGCGCGTCGTGGCTCCTCGGTCCCTTGTCCAGCTCGGCCAGGATCTGGCGGGGCAGGATGTCGTCGGTCTCCCCGGCGGCCAGCAGGTCGAAGGTCGCGATCCCGGCCCAGCCGCTGTCGGTCCAGCCGGATAGCGCCAGGCTGACCGAGGCGTCTCCCAGCTCGATCGCGTAGTAGGCCGGCAGGCCGGCGCCCACCAGGTGGACGCTGACCCGCTGGGCGTGGGGCAGCAGGCGCGCCAGGACGAGCAGCCGCTTGCGGCCCCAGGTGCGCACGACCTGCGGCCGGCTGCCCTGGTACACGCCGCCCGTGCACGGCAGGACCACGTCCCAGGGCTCGAGCACCATCTTCGGCACCTCGCCCGGCACCAGCTCGTACCGCAGCGCCCGCGGGCCCTTGCGGGCCCGGTGCATGCGCAGGCTGAAGAGCACGTTGTACAGATCGACCGGCGCGATCTCGAAGCGCTGGGACGGCAGCGTCGAGGCGGCCTGCACCTGGCCGAAGGCCCGGATCCAGCGGTAGGGCACCCGCAGCGCGCGCGCCTGGCCGCCGTCGAGCGCGCCCAGCTCCAGAGTCGCGGCCCGGTAGGAGCGCATGCGCCCGATCGCCTCGAGCATCCGGGGCCGGACGTCGAGGTGGGTGGTGCCGGCCTGCTCCTGCTCGACCCGGTAGGCCTCACCGGCCCGCAGGTGCAATCGGGCGTAGGCCGACTCGTCCCCGGAAAAGACCTCCAGAGCCAGGCCCGTGCGATCGACCGTCAGCACGGGATCCAGCGGCGAGACCTCCTCGGCCTGCGCGCCGTATCGAGACTGGAGATAATCCTTCTGGGCATTCCACAGCTCCTGGCTGACGCCCTTGCCCTTGGAGAGCAGGTAGGCCAGGTAGTCCGAGCGGTCGCTCGACCGGTAACTCAGGTCGCTCGCCAGCACGTCGCCCATGGCCAGCAAGGCGTCGCGCACCACGCCCGGCCGCTCGAGGCTGGCCACCAGGTGGGCCGCACTGCGCTCCGCGTCCGTCGGCAGCCGCAGGCCGAAGCGGTCGTCGGCCGTGGTCGGCTCGGGCAGCTCGCCGTAGCGGACCTGGACCATCTTGGTATTTTCTGCCACTGCCATCGGTAACCTCACTGAGAAGCGAAACGACGGGGCTCCGATCCGAGCCCTGAAAGGGCGAAAACCACCAGCCCAGGGCGAGGCCCTGAGCCGTACCCGCATCTTCTCCGTCGTTGCATTCCGCTGCGAAGCAGCGGGGGGATAGAGCCTGGGGCTTCAGCCCCAGGTCTAAGAAGGTAAGATTGTTTTCGCGCCCTGGAGGGGCGCAGCCATCTCTGCGTCTCGGACAGGGCTCGAGATTGCCGCGCCCTTTCAG
>JAFGRB010000017.1 GCA_016935365.1 Deltaproteobacteria bacterium | reverse complement strand
GTGCGGGGAGAAGAAGACGTTGCCGTCGGTCGCGGCGGCGAGCTGCTGGTAGGCGTCGATCGCGAAGCCCGTGTTGCCGCCGACCAGGCTCTCGAGGTCAGAAGCCGGCACGTCCGGGCTGGTGATGCGCGCCTTGTCCGAGCGCAGCTCCTGGCCGGGCTCGCCCGTGTCGGTCGTGCCGCCGCACGCGACCGCGAGCAGGAGTGCGAAGGAAAGCCATCTTCGAATCTGCTGGCTCATGAAAGACCTCCTGGAATCTCGTATTGTTGGGGCCAGTCATGCTGCAAGCGCCAGGCCAGGGCAGGCGCTCCCGAATAATACTTATAAATCCAATTCTTGAAAAAAAGAAGCCCGCCGGAAGACAGCCCGTGGACCACGGAAATGCCCCCAGTCCTATCAGGTTTTCGACACCTGGGCCTGCTCAAGCCCCCGATCCGTCGGGCAGGATCCAGCCCGCTCCGGTGTCGATGTTCAGGTTGCCGCTCGAGGCATTGTAGATGACTCGACCCCGGACACCGGGTGCGGGTCGGTTGCCATTCGAGAAGCTGGGGAGCTTGAGCCCACCGGAGTCGAGCTGTGCGCTGGCATCTCTCACGTTGGAGGACATGACCATATAGCTGTCGTCGGCCGTGGCAGGCCCTTCGAGAAAGACCAGGCCTGACAGCTGGACCGAAGGGGCCTCGGGGATCCCGTCGGACCACAGACCTGCGTTCAGGTTGTAGAGGTAGATGCCGTGTATGGCAGCGTTGCGGACGTTCTTGAGGTTGATCCCGTAGATGTCCTCGCTCTGGATGCTCGCGTGGCCGGAGAGCATCACACCGCTCATGGACAGCGCGTCCACGGGATGCGCCCCGCTGCCGAGCTGTATCAGCGATGTGAATGTGCCGGTATCGCTGTCCTGGTACTCTACGTAGCACTGCTCGATCCCACAGCCCAGGCAGCCATCGAGATAGATGCCATTGTGGACGATGTCCTCGAACCTCGATTTTGCGATGAAGACCCCATGAGTCTGCGCGCCCGTCGAGTAGACCTTGATGCCCCCGAACCCGCCCAGGATGTGCACGCCGCTGACTACCATGGAATTGCACTCGTCAAGCTGCACGAGATAACCGGTCGAGCTCGCATTCCCGAGGAAGTAGCAGTCCTTCATGATCGCGGAATAACCGTTCCTGATTCTCACCACCATGCTCGTGGCGAAGCCCGAGAATTCACAGTTGCGGATCTGCATCAAGTAGGGCATGTCCGCATCTATCGCCCCGCCCCCGTCTGGCATTCCGCGAAACGACAGCCCATCGAACACCCACTTCCTGACCCTGTCCGCGGCGGCGCCGCTCGTTGCGCGGAGGCGAAAGGCCGGATCCGTGCTCGCGCCGGTGTCCACCAGGATGATGGCATCTCTGTTGGGTGCGTAGAGGACGATCTCCGGAGAGTTGCCATCGGCCACGACAGACGAGGAGAGGAAATAGAACCCCCCATCGAAGACCAGCAGATCTCCATTCGAGGCGCTCGCGATGGCCGCCTCCACGGCCCCCTGCCAGGGATCCGCCTGGCTCCCGCTTCCGCCGGTGGCGTAGCGGTGGACGAACTTGATCGGATCCATTCCCGGACCCGCGCCCGCCTGCTCGCATTCGGCCGTCCCATCCTCCGCCACGCTGCGGATGCAGCTGCCAGGAGAGCAGCTCGTGACGATCCTGCTCTGGATGACCGCCGTGTCGACGGAAAAGGAATCGCCGGCGAGCTGGATGCCGTGTCCGGCTGCGTATGCCGTTCCTTCGTCAGCCGAGCAGACGATCTCACCGGTCGCGTCGACGCCGGATACCTTGTCGCTGCCCGAGCAGGCCTGGACCCCCATCGTCACGCCTTCTGGGAGCGCGCTCGCTGGAACGGCTCCAGAGATATCCGCGTAATCGTGGGTGTGCGCGGGCAGGTCGCTCGAGCATGCGGAGAGAGACAGACCGATGCATATGCAGATGGCGGTAGCTGCTTTCATGGCGATTCCTCCGACCTCAAGATACCATGAGTCTCCGATAATGCTGGCGTGCGGATCGCCAGCGCTGATCTGCACCATTGAAATACACCGGATATCTGGTGTAGTATAGTGGTGAGGTCAGGAGGTGATGCATGGGGCGCATGACCATCACCATAGAGGACGGGCTCGTGGCCCAGGCCCAGGCAGTGCTGGGAGCTCAGTCCAAGGCCGAGGCGATCCGGGTGGCGCTCCAGGAGGTGATCCGCAGAGCTCGGCTGGACAGGGTGCTGGAGCATCGAGGTCGAGTGGAGCTTATTCTGGACCCGGATGGGCTCGCGCGGATGCGGGAGCAGGGATGATCCTGGTGGACAGCTCTGCGTGGATCGAGTTTTACCGTCCCACTGGGGACCCGGCGGTCGCCGAGGCGGTAGCAGAGCTCGTGGCCTCGGACCGGGCCGCGGTCAACGGGATCATCCAGGTGGAGATAGTCTCCTTCGCCCCGGACAGGAAGACCTTCCTCGAGCTTCTGGACGACTTCCGGGCCCTGCACTGGATCGCGCTGGGGCGCGAGGACTTCGACCTGGCCTGCGAGCAGGGCTCGCTCCTGCGCGGCAAGGGGATCACCGTTCCGGCCACCGACTTGATCATCGCCGCCTCCGCGATCCGCAACAGCGCGTCTCTCTTTCACACTGATTCGCACTACGACCTGATCGCAGACCACACGCCTCTTCTGGCCACCAATCTCTCCAAGAGGATGGGCAACTAGAAGCCGTGGGCAGGCCTTGCAAATCTACCCTGCAGAAGCGAAGATCTCCATACCCGGGCTCAGGTCGAGATCCTCGCGAGGCCTGGTGCGTCGATAAACCTCGGTGCTTTCACCAATCATGGAGAAACGAATGAAAAAACGACTCGTTATCATCACAGCCGCCCTGGCCGCCCTGGGCCTGGCCCTGCCCGCCCAGGCCACCGGCCTGCTGATCCCGACCGACACCAGCCTGGCTCCGCTGG
>JAFGRB010000172.1 GCA_016935365.1 Deltaproteobacteria bacterium | reverse complement strand
TTTGGGTCTTAGTCACTCTCAGGGGGCTTTCGCAAAGCCCCCTCGCTGCTGGAATACGATTCCAGCAGCTTCACCCCAAAACGACCGTCCTTCGGGCGGCTAGCCCTGAAAACAAACGCGGCTTGGAAAGCCGCGCTTGTTTTAGGTCTAGCGTGAGTTCCTCGTCCTGGTACATCCGATACCACTCCCTGCGCAGTCGTATCATGCTCTCGTCATCTCTGAGACGGAGCCGATGGAGCGTGTACTCTGCTCTTGGACGCACGTCCTCCGGAACCGCATCCGTGAGGACGAGCTGCAGAGACGGCAGGAGGATCTCGAACCAGGCGTCGTCGACCTCGAAGGGATCGAGGACATCATCCGCGTCCTTCTTGATCTTGTTGATCCGATCTGAGGCAAAACGGTAGTTGCTCCACTCATACGCTAGGTGACGGTGCCTGCTGACGCTCATGTAGTGATCGACTACGCCGATCGGCTCGTAGATCGCGGAGTAGCCGCAGAGCTGGCCGAACCCGCTGGCAAGCGCCGGCTTGAACGGCGTCCACAGGTCTCTCGGTCTCTTCTTGTCGGGATGGGATTCGAGCCATTGCTTGCCAGGCCTTCGCGCCCTGGCATCGAAGTCTGGAGGCTCCAGGACCGGCTCGAAGCGCATCATTCGGCTGACCTCTGGTTCTTCTCGATGCTCACGATCCACCTCGGCCAGAACGGATCGTGGCCCGGCAGGACTCGCTCGAGCTCCGCGTGGATCGCATCCTCGGAGCGAAGGTCATCTGGGATCTCTGCTCCGTCTCCTCGCATGAAGGCCTCGGCTGCCTCGATGGCGCGCTCGGCCTCTCTCGATCGGGCCTGCCTCAGTCCGAACACCTCGGACACGAGCCAGCCGACCGCGTCGCCCCGCTTGGCCCAGGGGATCTCGTCCGCAACTGCACAACCTGTCCCTAGATCGAGGTGGAAGATCCGATCGCGTGCATCGTCGAAGACGGTCTCCACGGAAGCCATGACCAGCGGTGCGTGGGTCGCGGCGAGCACCTGGACATTCCCCTCCTGTGCCAGCTCGTCCACGACCGCCAGCAGAGCCGGGAGAACCTGGCGCTGCCAGGCAGGATGCAGGTGCGTCTCCACCTCGTCGAAGAGCAGCACGATACGGCTATCGGGCTCCTGGTTCAGGAGCTTCGAGGCCTGGATGTGCTCGTGCAGGGACCAGACCAGCAGGTAGGCGAGCGCGGCGACACGTCGGATCCCCGCTGACGCGTGGATGATGGGCACGGTCCCGTACGGCATCTCTATGGTGGGGATGTCGCGCACGTCGTCGATGCTGACGCGGGTCGGCTCTCCGGGCCGGAGCGGAAGAATCGTCACCCGGAGAGAGCTTCTCGAGAACTCGCGTCAAGCGGGTGAACTGCTCCGTGCCCTGCTGCTGCCAACTCGTCCAGTCGCGGATCAATCCATTGCACACCACAGCGTTCTCGAGCTCGAGCCCGTCCCACAGCTCGTGCGGCTCGAAGTGGTAGGCCTCCGCCCTCTCGGGCTCGTCGACCTCGCGGCTCTTGAGCTTGCGCCAGTAGTTCCTGGCGGGGTCCCAGACCGAGAATCCGCCGTCGACGCGAGCGTAGATGACCGTCCCGGGCATCGGCGGGGCCGCCTTTACCTCGTATGGTGTACTCGATCGTCGCCTGTATTCCCTTGCCGCGATGGGGCCAGGCAGGGAGTTGAGCCCAGGTTCGAGTGAGCACCCACCAGGCGCAGTCGAGGATGAAGCTCTTTCCGAGGCCGTTGTCCCCGGTGAGGAGGTTGAGCCGCGGCGCGAAATCCAGGCGCATCTCCGGGGCTGGCCCGACATGTCCGAGGAAGAGGTGCTCGAGCATTCCTGGCTCCTTTGCTTTCCGATCGGCGAAGATGCGGCCCGTTCGTGGTCGAGATACCGCCGCCCTCAACGAAGAGTAATACTCCAGTGCAGCATAGGCAACAATGGGCTCAGTCCACGGCCGTGCCGTGGATCACGAGCGCCTCGCCGCCGCGCGCGTCCAGCGCCACCCACAGGCAATCGAAGAGCTCGTGCAGGAAGGCGCGGCTCTCGGCGGTCGAGCAAGCGAAGACACGCCAGCGCTCGCGGGCCGCGGGCCCGAAGACGAGGTCGACGATCTGCTCGTGCAGCACCCGCCTGGCGGTCCGGGAGACGTTCTGGTACGGGGCGCCGTAGAGGCCGTCGCGCAGCGAGCCTCGCGCATCCGCGAGCCAGAAGTGCTCGCCGTCGGCCTCCTCGACGCGCGGCTCGCCCGTCCAGCTGCCGGCGAGCCCGGCCGCGTGCGTGGCCAGGAAGCGCACGGCCGGCTCGGGCTCGGAGATCCGCCCGCCCTCGATCGCGTAGGCGTCGAAGCGCAGCTCGCACCAGATGTAGTCCAGGATCTCGCCCAGGCGCGGATCGAGCGGCCGGGGGACGAAGCGCAGCGCCTCGCCGTCCGCCTGCTCGAGCGTGAACGCCGGCGCCTCGACCGGCTGCTCGTCGGGGTAGGTCTTCGGACACTCCTCGGCCGTCACCGGGACGCTTGCGAGCGAGGGATGGAGCCGGAAGTCGGGGTAGGCGGACTGGATCGCCGCGGCCAGGTCCAGCCGCGACATGCGCAGCAGCGGCAGGGGCGCCAGGTGGAAGGTGAGCAGCTCGTGCGGGTGGTGCAGCTCGTAGAAAGGATCGGCCTCGAGCTTCGAAGCCAGTGCGCCGTAGAGGACGTGGTTGGCGACGCACAGGCGCTCGAGGCAGCGCCGGGCGTCCTCGGCCAGCGCGAGCAGCGGCAGCCTGGCCGAGCGCTCCTGGATGCAGCCGTCCAGCGCGCGCTTGGCCTGCTCGCGCAGGCTCCGGGGGACGAGGTCGAGCGTCTTGCCGGGTACGGTCAAAGCCTGGTAGAGCTCCCGCTGCTCGGGCGTGGCGTCGCCGAGCGAGCGCCAGACGATCCGCAGGTCCTCGCCCTCGACCCGCCACTCGAAGTCGTAGCGCACGAGGCTCCTGGGCCCGTCCGGCAGGCGCGGCTGCCGCTCGGAGAAGAGATCGAGCCCGCAGAGCTGCATGAGCCCGTCGGCGCTCTGCCACTGGTTCCAGGGCCCCTTGCCGTCCTGGGGATCGAGCGGCCGGTAGGCGCCGTCCACGAGCACGAGCACGCGGAAGCCGAACAGCAGCAGCGGCTCCGGCTGCAGGTGCGCGTCGATCGAGGACTCGAAGCACGCGATCAGCCGATCGAGATCGCCGTGCACGCTGGCCAGGCTGACCACGTCCTCGCCGTCCTCCCGGCGCAGCTCCCAGCCCGCGGGCTTGAACGCGGCGTCCAGCCGGTAGAAGGCCTGGACCAGCGCGTCGGTCTCCGCCGGCGTCATCGCGGCTCCTCGCCGAGCGTGGAGAGGTCCGTACCGGCCTTGCGCAGCAAGGCCAGCAAGGCGAGCTGGGTCTCGAGCCGCCTGCGGTGCAGGTCGATCTCGGCGTCCCGCAGGCTGCGGCGCGCATCGGTCACGTCCAGCGAGGAGCCGGTGCCGTGCACGTAGGCCGACTCGGCCAGCTGGAGCGTCTCGCGGCAGAGCGAGACCTTGCGGTTTGCGCATGCGACCTGCTCCAGGCTCAGCCGGTAGTCCCGGCGGGCCTGGCGCAGCTCGAGCCGCATCTGGCGCTCGGCGTCCTCGAGCTCCAGCCTGGCCCTGTGCAGCGCGGCGCGCTTCTCGTCCAGGTCGGCGTAGCGGGTGTGGTCGTAGATCGGGACGCTCAAGGTCAGCCCGATGAACCAGCGCGAGCGGTCCACCGAGCCGAGCGATGCCGGCTCGGTGATCAAGTAGCTCAGCTGCCAGGAGGCGTACAGGCTGGGCAGGAAGGACATCCAGCTCTGGCCGAGCTGCTCGTCGGCGAGCGACAGACCGACCCGGGCCAGGCGCAGGTCCTCGCGCTGTTCGAGGGCGCGGTCCTCGAGCGCCTTGCCGCGCTCGGCCGGCTCGCGGAGCTCGGGCAGGGGCGCGGGCAAGGGCAGCTCGCCGCCGGCCTTCTCGAAGCCGATCAGAGTGGCCAGGCTGTCGCGGGCCGCCTCGTGGGCGGCCAGGGCGGAGATCATCTGCTCGCGGATCGAGACCAGCTCGGTCTCGGCCCGGATCAGGTCCAGCCGGCTGCCGGTGCCCGAGCGGAAGCGGATCCGGGCCACCTCCAGGTGGCGGGTGGCGGAGTCCCACCCGCTGCGCTGTACCTCGATCAGGGCCTCGGAGGTCAGGGCCGTGAAGTAGGCCTGGGCCACGGCCATGAGCACGGCCTGGCGCGCGCCCTCGACGCCGAGCTCGGCCAGGGTGACGCCCTTGTCGCCCATCGAGATCCCGTACCAGCTGCGGGCCTCGACCAGGGGCAGCGTGACCGACAGGGAGCCACTCAGGCTGTCCTGCCGCCGGACGACGATCCGCTGCGGGTTTTCCGGGTCCGAGCTGCTCAGCCGGGCCGCGTCCTCGTGGTCGTTGTGCACGTAGTCCATCTCGCCCGCGGCGGTGGGCAGCAGCGCGGACCAGGCCCGCTTGAAGCCCGCCCGGGCGCTCAGGATCTCGGTGCGCGCGGCCTCCAGCCCGAGGTTGCGCGCATCGGCCATCTCGAGCGCCTGGACGAGATCGATGACCGGTCCTGGCCGGGGTTCCGGGAGCGGCTCCGCGACGGGCGGCCCGGCGGGCAGCGGCGGCCCGAGGAGCGCGATCCAGAGCAGCGCGCATGCCGGTCCGGGCATCATGGGAGCGCTCCGTGGCCGCCGTCCGGCAGGTCGTCCTCGCGCGCGCGGCCGGAAAGCCAGGCCCGAAAACCGCCCAGCGCGCCGCGGGCGTGCTCCACCATGACGAAGAGCCCGGGCACGAGCAGCAGCACGATCGAGGTGGAGAAGATGATCCCGAAGCCCAGGCTGACCGCCATGGGGATCATGAGCCGTGCCTGGACCGAGGTCTCGAAGATCATCGGCGCCAGGCCTGCGAAGGTGGTCAGCGAGGTCAGCGTGATCGGACGGAAGCGCTGCTTGCACGCAGCGCGCGCCGCCTGCTCGGGCGAGAGGCCCTGGCGGCGGAAGCGGTTGGCGGCCGAGACGTAGACGAGCGAGTCGTTGACCACCACGCCGCTGAGCGCCACGATGCCCATGATGCTGATCATCGACAGGTGCATGCCCATCACCAGATGGCCCAGCACGGCGCCGGTGAAGCCGAAGGGGATGGCCGCCATGACCACGAAGAGCGGCTGGGCGTACGAGCGCAGCGGCACGGCCATCAAGGTGAACATGACCAGCAGTGCGACCGCGAAGCCGAAGAACATGAAGTCGTAGAACTCCCGGATGTCCTTCTGGCGCCCTGCCGAGGCCAGGCTCAGGCCCGGGTGCGCGGCGACCAGCTCGGGCACGATCCGCCCGAACACGGCCCGCATGACCTCCTGGGCGTTGGCGCGTCCCTCCTCCACGTCGGCCTGGACCCGCAGCGTCCGCTTGCCGTCGGTCCGCACGATGGACGTGTAGGAGCGGCCGGGTGCGACCCGGGCGGCGAGCCGCAACGGCATCTCGCCGCCGCCGGCGGTGCGGATCCGCAGCTCGTCCACGCTGTGCAGCGTCTCCCGCTCGCCGCGCGGCAGGCGCACCATGACCTTCAGCTCGTGTCGGCCCCTCTGCTGGCGGAAGGCCTCGGCACCGTAGAAAGCCGAGCGGACCTGGCTGGCCACGTCGGAGGAGCTCAGGCCGGCGGCCAGGCCCTCGGCGGTCAGCGTGAAGTCGAGCTGCGACTTGCCCAGCTCGATGCCGTTGTCGATGTCCTTCAGTCCCTGGAAGCCGGCCAGCTGCGCAGCCAGATCCCGGGAGGCCGCCTCGAGCTCCCGCATGTCCCGGTGTGCCAGCTCGATGTCGATCGGCTTGGTGGTCCGGCCGGTGGTCGAGTCGAAGCTGAGCGACTCGATCCCCGGGATCTCGCCCACGGCCCGGCGCCATTGCGAGGCGAACTCGACCGAGCTGATGTCCCGCTCGTCCGTCTCCACCAGGGTCACGTGCACCGAGGTCACGTGACCGCCGGTGTTCTGGGTCCGCCGGTGGCGGCCGAAGGTGACGCCCACCATGGAGAAGATGCCCAGGCTGATGCGATCGCCGCCGTTCGCGGCGATGACCTGCTTGGCGGCCTGCACCATGCGATCCATGACCTGGCGGGTCTCCTCCACGGCCACGCCGAAGGGCAGGCGGGCCTCGGCGGTGACCCAGTCGGACTCCTCCTTGGGGAAGTCGATGTTCTTGACCCGGCCGCCGGCCACCAGTCCGACCGAGAGCAGGAAGACCGCGATGCACAAGGCGAGGTTGATCCATCGCTGGCCGATGCACCAGCGGATGATCGGCAGGTAGACGCGGTCGACGAAGCGCTCCACGCCTCGCGAGAAGCGGCCCTGGGCGCGGACCAGGAACCCGAACACGCCCCGCGAGGAGCTGGGCCTGGCGTGCGCCAGATGGGCGGGCAGCACGAAGAAGGACTCGAACAGCGAGAGCGAGAGCACCGAGATCACCACGACCGGTATGCAGAACCACACCTTGCCCCGCGTGCCCGGCACGAAGAGCAGCGGAGAGAACGCGGCCAGGGTCGTGGCGACCGAGAAGAAGACCGGCGTGGCGACCTGGCGGGTTCCCAGGATGGCCGCCCGCAGCAGACCGTGCCCCTCGCGGCGGAAGCGGAAGGTGTTCTCGCCCACCACGATGGCGTCGTCGACCACCATGCCCAGGGTGACGATGAAGGCGAAGAGCGAGAGCATGTTGATGCTGACGCCGAGGGCCGGCAGCAGCAGCAGAGAGCCGAGGAAGGAGATCGGGATGCCCATCGTGACCCAGAAGGCGAGCTTGGGCTCCAGGAAGAAGCCCAGGATGAGCAGCACCAGCACCAGACCGATGGCGGCGTTGCGCATGAGCAGATCGAGCCGCTGGGCGTAGAGCTTGGACATGTCGTTGTAGGTCGTGATCGAGAGCCCCGGCGGCAGGGAGCCCTTCTTGCGGGCGGCGAAGGCCTTGACGACATCGGCCACGTCCGTGGGCGACTGGTCGCCCACCGAGTAGATCTGGATCATGACGGCCGGCAGGCCGTCGAAGCGGGCCTCGATCTCGGTCTCCGCAAAGCCGTCCTCGATCTTTGCGATCCGGCCCAGGGGCACCGGGCTGCCGTCCGCGGCCCGGGCCACCGGGATGTCGGCGAACTCGCGACCGGCATCCCGGCGCTCGGTCGTCCGCAGCAGGACCTCGCCCCCGGCGGTCTTCACGCCGCCAGCGGGCAGATCCAGCGCGGTCCGGCGGATCTGATCGGCGATCATGGGCAGGCTGAGCTCGTATCGCCGCAGGGTCTCGGCTTCCACTTCGACCGCGATCTCCAGCGGCCGCGTTCCGTAGACCTCCACGTAGGATATCTCGGATAGGCCGAGCAGCTCGTCCCGCATCTGCTCGCCGAGCTCGAAGAGAACCTTCTCTTCTTGCCGGCCGTAGAGCACCAAGCTGATGGCGTGCGCCTTGAGCTCAGGCAGGTTGACGACCGGCCGCTCGATCTCCTGGGGAAAGGAAGTGATCCGATCGACGGCGTTCTTCACGTCCGTCAGGGCCTTGTTGCGATCGGTGCCCGTCTCCAGCTCGACCTCCACGCTGGCCAGGCCCTCGACGGCGCTCGCCTCGACCCGCTTGACGCCGTCGAGGGGCCGGACCGCCTCCTCGACGGCCAGCAGCACGCCCTGCTCGACCTCGGCCGGGCTGGCGCCGGGGTAGGGGATCTGGATGAGCACGGTGTCCAGGTCCACCTCGGGGAAGACTTCCTTGCGGATCCGGAAGCTCATCATCAGGCCGCCGACGATCAGCGAGATCATCACGAGGTTGGCGGCCACCGGGTTGCGGGCCATCCAGGAGATCGGTCCCCCGGGCACGGGCTCGGCGCTCACGGGATCGACTCCCCGCCCGTCCCGACCTGGCCTCCGTCCGCGGACGGGGAGGCAGGGGCGCTGTTGTCGCGGAGCTGCATGCCGTGGACCGGCGCGGCGATCCGGCTGGTGATGACCCGCGCGCCCGGCTGGATCTCCCCGCGCACGAAGACCTCCTGCTCGCCCTGCCACACGACCTCGACCGGCCGGATGTCGAGCGTGCTGTCCGGGCCCAGCAGCCAGAGCCTGTCGTTCTCGCGCAGGGCGAGCCGCGGGATCCGGATGGCCCGGTCGGTGCTTCGGCCGATGATGGTCGCCTGGACCCAGGCGCCGAGGAGCAGCGGGACGTCCGGGAGGATGACCTGGCCGCTCTCCCTGGCCTCCGGGCCTGAGATCGGCCCGTCCCCGGGCTCGGCGGGGCTCTGGCTCCAGGGGTCCTCGACCTCGACCAGGAGCTGGGCGGTACGGGCCGAGGGATCCAGGTCTCCGAGCAAGCGCAGCACGCGACCTCGCCAGGAGCTGGTCGCGCCGCCGCCCGCGCTCTGCTCCACGATCACCTCCGAGCCCTCCTCGGCGTGGATGCCCGGGATGCGGATGCGATCCAGCCGGTCCAGCGGCACGTGGAGGCGCACCCAGTACCGGTCGCTGCCCGCCAGGGTGGCGATCCGGCTGCCCGGCGAGACGACCTGGCCGATGTCGACGTACTCCTCGCGCACGACCGCGTTGAAAGGCGCGCGGATCGAGGTGCGCGAGAGGCGCAGCTCGGCCTGGGCGAGCTGGCTGCGGGCCGCCTCCAGGGCCACCAGGGCCGTGCGCAGCTGGAGCTCGCGCAGCGCCAGCTCGCGCCCCTCGGCCGTCGGCTTGACCTCCTCGCTGATCAGGCTCCACTCGCGCTCGGCCACGGCCTTGAGGCCCCGCTCGCGGGCCAGCTCCAGCTCGGCCCGGGCCACCGCGGCCTGCTGCTGCTTGACGCCCAGCTCGAACTCCCGCGGATCGATCCGGACCAGGACCTCTCCGGCCCGGACCCGACCTCCGGGCAGCAGGTGGGGGCTCTGGTAGACGATCCGGCCGCTGAGCTCGGGCATCAGCGTCACGCTGCGGGCCGGCAGGACCGTGCCGGCGGCCTCGACGCGCAGGGGCGCGTTCGCCGCTCGAGCCTGGGTGGACTGGACCACCACGGCCGGGCTGGCGTGCTCCTTGCGTCCGGGCGTCGGCCGGGTCTCGATCAAGTAGACCAGACCCGCCGCGCCCAGTCCGAGGATCAGACAGAAGAGCAGGAACTGGACGAGGAATCGCAGGAGCTTGCTCTTCGATGATCTGTCTGTGTCGCCGTCCAAGCCCGACCTCTGGATCCGGAATGCCGCTTGGCGAGTCGGATACCTTTTGCGCTTTTTAAGCCTTTCAGTCAAGCTATCGGCTACACCAGCCGCTCTGCAGAGGGCTCGGTGCAGCGAGGTGGGAGAGGTGAAGCGTGTGAAGAGTTTCTTTCCGCTCCTGGCCGCGGTCGGTCTGGCCGCACTGATCGCAGCCTGCCAGAGCGCGCCCGCAGCGCTGCGTACGACCCATCTCTACACCGACCTGGACGGCACCCTGCTCGACGAGCGATCCGAGATCCCGGAGGGCAACCGTCGAGCCCTGGCGCGCTTCCGGCGGGCGGGTGGGCGGGTGGGCATCGCCACGGGCCGCACGCCCGATCGGGCCCTGGGCTACGCCGGGCAGATCGACGCCGATCTGCCGCTCATCTTCGCCAACGGGGCGATCGTGCTGCATCCCGACGGCCGCTTGCTGCGCCTGCTGTCCGTGGACGACCCGGACGACATCCGCGCCATATGCGCGCGGATCGTCACCGCCGGTTGCACGCTGATCTACACCGCGCACGCGGACCCGCGTTCCGGGGAGACCCGGGTGGACATGGGCGTGTGCGGGCCGCCGGCCGATCCCGCCCGCAAGGTGGTCAAGCTCCGCGCCCGGCAGTGCGCCGAGCACGACGCGCTCGTCCGGGAGCTGCCGCGCTTGACCCGGGGCCGATACTCGGTCCAGGAGTCCGGCGCGGGGAGCTACCGAGGCGTCTCGATCGGCCCGGAGGGTGTGGACAAGGGGAGCGCGCTGGCCTTCGTGCTCGGGCAGCTGGGGGTGGAGCCCGCCAGGGCTGCCTTCATCGGGGATTCGGGCAACGACACGCCCGCGCTGCGCATGCTGCGCGAGGCGGGCGGTCGCTGCTTCGCCATGCAAAACGCCACCGACGACGTGCTGGCCGCATGCCCCGAGCAGACCGAGGCGGACAACGAGCACTGCGGTGTGGCCGAGGCGGTCGAGCGGCTGCTCCATTGATGCGCGGCCGGGCTTGCAGTATGATGCCGGCGATATCTCTTCTCAGCGGCTAGCGAGGAACGAAGACCATGCTTCGAGACCTTTCCATGCTCTGCCTCGGCTTGCTCGCCTCGGTGGCGCTGCTCGGCTGCCAGAAGGAAAAGATCTGCCAGCCGGGCGAGACCCGGGAGTGCGAGCGAGACTGCCCCCAGTACTGGGACATGGTCCAGACCTGCAATCCGGACGGCACGGCCTGGAGCGAGTGTGCATGCAAGCCGAAGAAGCTCAAGGTGGGGGTCGCCCGCAAGAAGGAGGGCGAGCCGGCCGGGCCGAGCGAGCCCCGCGAATGGCCGCGCGTCATGATCAAGGTGCCGCCGAGCTTCGATCACAAGCTGCTCGTGAACCTGACCTTCGACGGCCAGATCCAAGACAGCGTCGGCACGGCGGCGGAGATCCAGAAGTCGGCCGTCCGATTTGCGCAAGACAGGCACGCGAAGAAGGACGGGGCGCTGCGCCTGGACGACCCGAGCGCGTCGCGGCTGGAGCTCGGCGAGCTGCCGGAGTTCACCTCGCTGGGCAACAAGCTCAGCGCGGCGTTCTGGATCCGGGTCCAGGCCGGAAAGGGCGGCGCGGTGCTCAGCCACGTCAAGCCGGGCGCGAGCTCGACCGACTGGTCGATCGGCGTGGCGCCCGAGGGGGAGCACGCAGGCAAGCCAAGCATGCGGATCGCGGACCGTACCGTCTACGCCGACAGGCGGGTGGACGACGGCAAGTGGCATCACGTGGCCGTGCGCCGGAGCCGGTTCTTCGCCTACATCCACTTCTGGGTGGACGGGCGAGACGCCGGCGAGCGCCGCGGAAACGAGACCGGCACGATGCGCTTGTGCGGCACGACGATCGGGTCCGTTCCGCTCGACGGCGGGCGCGTCGAGAAGGGTCTGGTGGGCGAGCTGGACGATGTGCGCATCTACAGCCGCATGGTGATCGACGACGAGATCCGCAAGCTGGCCGGCGTCGAGAAGAAGCCCTTGCCGGGGCCCGACGCGGGCAGCCCGGCCGACGGGAACTGAGCGCGATCTCCGGACCGCGTACTGGGAGGGATTTCGATGAAAGCGCGTATCGCGAGGACCGTCCGCACGTCCGGCCTGATCTCGGCCTGCCTGGTACTGGGGCTCGCCGGCTCGGTGAAGGCGGAGGGCAGCCCGGAGACGGGCACGAACCAGGGCTTGAGCTGTCTGACCCGGCTCTACGTCGACATCGTAGACCCCGGGAGCGAGACCTTCGTCTGGCAGGGCCAGGGGGATGTCGAGGTCACGTCGCCGGCGTATGACGACATGGGTGTGTTCTCCTCCGGGCAGACGATCACGCCCCGGGCGGGCCTGGCCGGCGCCTATCGGGTCGAGCCCGTGGAGGACCAGTTCCTCAAGGACGAGTATGGCCTGATGGTGGAGATCTACGACTGGGACCTGACCGTCTTCGACGGGGACGGCGGAGCGCTCGTCGGGCGGGTGTGGTCCTTGGTGTGGAACTTCAGCGCCCCCTACTACGAGGAGGTGGACGCGACGGACGCGGACTTCTTCGTGCTGGTGCCGGGCGGCACGCCGGGCGAGACGGCCGTGATCCAGATCGACTTCGAGGGGCTGGCCGGCTTCATCTGGCGCCTGGCCGTCAACCCGCGCGGCGCCGAGGTCGGCGGCGAGTACCCGGGCCACAGCGTGCCGAGCACGGGTGGGAACTTCTCCATGCACGGCGAGTATGCCATCTACCTCAATCCACCCGAGCTGGCCGACTACACCCATACCCCGCCCGAGCTGGATCTGTTTGCCTTCCAGGGGGGGGCGACCGGCTGCAATGCGATCGTGGAGGGCGAGGGCGGGGCCTTCGTCTTCGAGACCAACGTCGAGGGCTCGTACCACCTGGTCTGCGATCTCAACGGGGACGGCATGCTCGACAAGACGGACCTGGAGGATCTCTATCTCTTCGGAGACGCCGTGCCGGGCGAGAACGAGATCGCCTGGGACGCCACCCATGACGGCGCCGGCGTGGCGTACGGCGAGTACGAGTGCCAGCTCGAGGTCGCGGTCGCCCAGATCCACTACGTGGCCGAGGACGTCGAGACCTGCTACCCGGGCATGCGCGTGTACGAGCTGGAGGCGGATCTCGATCGCCGGCCGCTTGTGATGTTCTGGAACGACAGCCTGGTGCAGCAGGACGCGGTGACCTGGCAGAACGGGGACGTGCCGGCGGAGACGTCGGGCTTCGAGGGCGTCGAGTCCGGCCCCTTCGGCCAGGAGCCCGTGCCGCACGGGCAGATCAACCCGGGCGACGCCAGGGCCTGGGGCGACTTCAACGAGGACGGCCTGAGCAAGGGCGACGAGACCCTGCTCGATACGCTGAGCTACCTGGACTCGGTCCGCAGCGAGGTGGTGATCGTGCGCGTGCTCGATCCAGACGCCGACAGCGACGCGGACGGCCTGTCCGACTACGAGGAGCTGTGCTTCCTGGGCTGCGACCCCGACGATGAGGACGGCGATGGCGACGGGGTGATCGATCCGCTGGAGACCGACGAGGGCAATCCGAGAGACACGGACGAGGACGGGCTGCCGGACTGCATGGACGACGATGACGACGGCGACGGCGTGCTGACCGCCGAGGAGGACACCAACGGCAACGGGGATCTCTTCGACGATGACAGCGACCAGGACGGGACGCCGGACTTCCTGGACAACGACGGGCCGCAGGACTCGGACGGAGACCACGTGCCCGATGCCGAGGACAACTGCCCCGGGGTCGCCAACGAGGACCAGTCCGATCTGGATGCAGATGAGCTCGGCGATGCCTGCGATCCGGACGCGGACGGCGACGGCATCGGGGCGGAGCTGGACTGCGACGACCTGGACGATGAGGTCTCCGAGGCCGGGACCTGGTACCTGGACGAGGACGGCGACGGCTACGGGGCCGACGGGCAGACCACCGAGGCCTGCGAGCAGCCCGACGGCTACGCGGCCAGGGGCGGCGACAACTGCCCCGAGGTGGACAACCCGGACCAGGCCGACTCCGACGGGGACGGCGTCGGCGATGCCTGCGAGGACGGGGGCGACAAGGCGGGCTGCTCCTGCGGCGCGGCGGGGCCGTCCGGTGGCCTGATCTACCTGCTGGGCCTGCTGGCCCTGGGCCTGATCCGCAGGCGCTAGCTGCTCCGAGCAATTCGCGTTGTTCGCAAGTGCGCTTGCAGTGCGGGTTTGCGCAAGTCACGAAAAGAAAATACTCCATGATTTGGCTGGGAAATGGCATGCAATCTCGATGATTGACCAAGCTACGCGCCCCCCTCCCTCGGCCTTCGGCCGGTCCCTCCC
>JAFGRB010000171.1 GCA_016935365.1 Deltaproteobacteria bacterium | reverse complement strand
TCCCGTAACCAGTCTTACTTGCGTTGATTTCTTGAATCTCAGACCGTATTGTTAGCAGAACTCTGTACCGTGGAAATCGAGGCTAGTCGATCGGCTCCGCTCGGCCTCGTTTCGCATCTCGCTGATCTTCGCGGCATTGATGTGCTACTCGGTCACCGGCTTCATGTACTTCGAGATCCAGAACAAGCCCGAGCTCAGCTGGTGGGACGGGATCTGGTGGTCGTTCGTCACCATGACCACCGTGGGCTACGGCGATCTCTTTCCCGAGAGCTGGGGCGGGCGGATCTTCGTGGCCATCCCCACCATGGCCATCGGCATCGGTCTGCTCGGTTTTATCCTGTCGATCATGGCCACCTCGCTCATCGAGGACCGGTCCAAGATGATCCGCGGACTGGCGAGGATCAAGATGAAGAACCACATCATCATCTGTAACTACCCTTCCGAGGCCAAGCTGCTCGAGCTCGTCGGACAGATCCGCTCAGACGAGGCCACCCGTGGCGCGGACATCGTGCTGGCCGCCGACGGGCTGGACGAGCTGCCCAACTCGCTGTGCAAGCAGCGGGTGCAGTTCGTGCGAGGCGATCCGGCCCGCACCGAGACGCTCGAGCGGGCCTGCATCGACAGGGCCCGAAGCGCCCTCGTGCTGGCCTGCGATCCCCAGGACCCGCACTCGGATCACACCTCGCTCGCGATCCTGCTGACCATCGAGTCGATCCGGCGCGAGGTCTTCTCCGCGGCCGAGCTCATCGACGGCAACAATCGGGAGTTCTTCGAGCGCACCGGATGCGACGCGATCGTCTGCCCGTCCGAGTTCACCGCCCGCTTCCTGGTCCAGGAGCTTCTGGATCCGGGCGTCCAGGAGGTCGTCTCGCAGCTGCTGTCCACCGACGTGGGCCAGCAGCTCTTCGTGCTGCAGGCCGCAGACTCGCTGGCGGGCAAGCGCTTCTCGGACCTGCATGCCTGGGCCGCGACACACCGGGCCGTGCTGCTGGGGTACCTGAGAGCGGGCAGCACCCAGCTCAACCCACCGCCCGACACATCGCTCGCCACAGGCGACAGGCTGGTCGTCATCGCCGCCAGCCGCCCGCCGTGCCCCTGACTTTCAGGCCTATCCGCCGAACTCGGCGCCGATACCGAAATAGAGAAGAAAGGGTAAGCAGACCGCGACGGGCACCTTGTTGCCGGCGTTGTCGACATCGAGCTTGTAGCCACCCACGGGCTGGCTGAGAGCGCCGAGGTAGAAGACGAGCCCGAAGTCCGGCCACGGGTAATGGGCGAGCTCCACCACCAACCCGAGCTCCAGACTCAGCGCACGCACGCCTTGGCGCCTGCGTTCCAGGATACCCCGGCCACCGTGAAGGCCTCCTCAGGGGCCGGACTCGACCTGGTTGCCTTTCTCTAT
Organism: Deltaproteobacteria bacterium; assembly: GCA_016935365.1. GTDB lineage: Bacteria > Myxococcota > B64-G9 > B64-G9 > B64-G9 > JAFGRB01. The sequence continues at coordinate 38,810 of JAFGRB010000171.1, read as the reverse complement.
ACCGTCCTTTCGCGCGAGCTCGGCCTTGCGGGCCGCCTCCTCGGGACTCGAGGTGCCCACCTTCCTGCTCGTCAGCTTGGTGGCGATGGTCTCCACGGCTGCCAGCAACTCTTTCTCCTCGCAGGAGCGCCCGGCCGAGGCCGCCTTCTCGGTGGCCGCACGACCGAGGGTCGTAGAGGTTGGCCGTGACCCTGCAGGCACCGCCGATCACAAGCTCAGTCGTCCACGCTGTAGGCGCCCACGTCCCAGGTGCCGGACTGGACCCGGCCGGCGAGATCGACGCCGAGGTCGAAGCGGACGTCGAAGTCCTCGCGGAAGCCGAACGCCTCGGCGGCCAGATCGTCGAAGGCCTCGAAGCGTGGTGCGAGGAGCGCGTCCAGGTCCTCGCCGGTCTGGATGCAGGGATTCTGCGCCATGCCCGCGTCGAGATGGAAGTCGCCCGAGAGCCGGTCGACGAACACGGCCGCGTCGGCCGTCTCGACGTTGTGCCCGACATCGGCCCCGGTCGAGTCGGCCGACAGCTCGCAGCCCGACTCGAAGAAGAGCATGTTCTTGATCACGGCCCCGGTCGAGGACTCCTGGAGCGACAGCGTGTCGCCGGCCGCGATGGTGTTGTTCGCGAAGACAAGCCTCTCCGAGTGCTCGAAGATCATGCCCTGCGAGGAGCTGTTGTCGGCGAAGAGGTTGTGGAGGTAGAGCTGGTCGTACGAGACGGCCGGCTCCTGCTTGTTATACTCCCGGATGGTGTAGTAGGCGACGTTGTCGTGGATCCGGTTGCGGAAGAAGATATTGTAACGGTGGCCGTAGGCGATGCCGTTCTCGTAGTCGTGGTTGTGCTGCTGGCCGTCGACCCAGTGATCGTAGGACAGGATCATGTCGCCGTTGCGCGTGCAGTCGGTGATCTCGTTGTCGAAGACCAGCGACATGTAGTTGCCCGACAAGGCGATGCCGTCGAGGCAGTGGGGATGGCCGAAGGTGTCGATCTCGGCCTGGGAGAAGGACGGGAAGCGCGACAGGTCGATAGCCGTGTAGCCCGGGTCCGCCTTGCGGGCATTGTACTCCGCGTAGCTGGTCACCAGGTTGTTGGCCACCAGGTTGTAGTTGCCGCAGCCGATGTCCAGCCCGATCGCGCAGCCGAGCACCACGTTGTCGTATACCTGGACGTTGTCGGCGAACTCGTTGCCGACACCGGCGAAGCTGTTGACGTCGTAGATCAGGTTCTCGCGGATCACCACCCGGCGGGGCTTCTGATCGTAGGGCGGCGTGCCGCCCCAGTGGCCCTGGACGTCAATACCCGACCAGTCGAGGTTGCTGTGGACGATGCAGCTCTCGACCAGGATGTCGTGGGTGTTGCGACCCTGGATCTTGATGATCTCCTCTCCCACGTCGTGGACGTGGAGCCTGCGGAGCTCGATGAAGCTGCATCCGTCCGCGCTCTGGCTGGTCGCACCGACGAGCACACCGTACTGCGTCGGGTCGCTGTGGTGGATGTGGAGGTTCTCGACCGTGATGTAATGGACGCTCTCCAGGGTCAGCACGCCCTGCCAGTCGCCGACCTGGCCATCGCCGTCCAGGTCGGCCGAGCCGTCTGCAGGCCCGCGGATCGTGATCGGGCTGCCCTCCTCGCCCGAGACCCGGACGTCGAAGGCCCCCCGGTAGGTCCCCGGCTCGACCAGGATGGTGGTCCCGGCTCGCGCATTTTGCAGGGCGTCTCGGAGATCGGCCGCGCTCGAGACCACCCAGGTCGCCGCGCAGTCGTTGGCCCCCCCCGCCCCGGGGTAACGAGCGGGATCTCCATCATCGCAGTCGGTGTCATCGGCCACGTGGCCTTCCGGCGGCTCGCCAGGGCAGCCCGGGGCCGGGTGATCGGGATCGCCGAAGCCGTCGCCGTCCGCGTCCCGGTAGAAGGTGTCGTCCAGCTCGAGCTCGCCGTTGCAGTTCTCGTCGACCGCGTTGCCGCACTGCTCCCGGGCACCCGGGTTCACCCCGGCGTCGCTGTCGTCGCAGTCGCTGGCATCCAGCACGTAGCCCCCGGGGGGCGTCTCATCGGCGCAGCTTCGGGTGCTGCTGTCCGGGTCGCCGTAGCCATCACCATCCGCATCCCGAAAGACGTCAGTGAGTTCGCAATCGCAGCCCTCGTCGGTCTGGCCGTCGCAGTCGTCGTCGATTGCGTTTTCGCAGCGCTCGGCCGCTCCGGGGTGGACATCGGCATCCCCATCGTCGCAGTCCGCCTCGCGCGCACCCGTACACAGCTCGTGATCCACGTAGGCCGGCTTGCAATACCCGTCGCCATCGGCATCGACATCCGGGATCGATTGCCCGTCCGGCCCGCCGCTCACCTGCCCGGTGCAGGCGAAGATCAAGTGCAAGCACGTAGCAGCCAGCAGGAGACGACCGGTTCTCATCGAGATGTTCTGAGTGATCTTCATCCGTCGAGCCTGACACGCCAGGTTCCGTTTGACAAGCCGGGCTCGCCGGGAATAGTTTCCCCTTGCATGCTCGGGAGGTTCTGCAAGGCGGCCGCTTGCCTGTCGGCCGTGCTGTATGTGCTCGTCTACGCGAGCTGCGGGAGCGTGGATCTCGGCGAGACGGGCCTGCCCAGGATGAGCACGCTGCCCGACCCGGAAGTCTTCGGCCGCAGCCTGCACGCCGAGCTGGCGCGCGCGGACGGCTGCGCCGCGGCCGGCTGCCACGGGCGGGAGGGGGCCAGCTTTCGCCTGCACCCGGCCGATCCCTTGGGCGCGGGCTTCGAGGCGGCCCACCCGCTCGAGCTGCCCGAGCCGCAGCGCAGCGACTACTACACCGTGCTCGCGTTCTCCGATCTGGCCGCGCCGCTCTCGAGCCGCCTGCTCGTCTGGGGAGAGGGCGCCGACGGCGCCCACCCGGGCGGCGAGGCCCTGACGATGGATCTCAGGCAGGCGGTGGTGGACTGGCTGAGCGGAGAGGTGCCCTGATGCCTTTCCGCTTGTCGGCCTTTACCTTGCTCGGGCTGCTCTCGCTGCTGCCGGCCGAGCTGCAGGCGGACGACTTCACGGGCCGGGAGGTCTTTTTGCGGGTCATGGCCGACTCGGTCCCGGTGCGCGCAGGGCCCGGCGGCTCGTACCGCGAGCTGGGCCGGGTGGGCAGGGACCAGACCTACCCGGCGCTCGATCGGAGCCCGGACGGGGCCTGGTACCGGATCCGCCTGGCCCGCGGGGTATCGGGCTGGGTGCTCGCTGAGCTGGTCTGGCCATACGAGGTCGTGGATGAAGGCGCGATGGGCCAGACCCGCTCGTGGCTGGAGACCTGGATCGTGGGGCCCTCTCAGCTCGGTGACGGCCGTCTGAGCCTGGCGGTCAACGCCGGCGGGCTGGATAGCAACGGGCTGTTCGCGCTGCGCTTCGGCCTGCAGCCGTCCAGCCACTATCTAATTGAGCTCTTCGCGGGCCAGTCTGCAGGCGAGCTGGGCGCGCAGGCGTTTTACGGCGCCGAGCTGCTGGTGCTCATCGCCCCCTGGCGCAGCCTGGTGCCCTTTGCGGCGGTGGGTGCAGGCGGCATCAGCGCCCTGCCCCACCGCGAGAGCTTGCTCTACGAGCAGCGCACCCTGCCGTTGGTCACGGCCGGCGGCGGCTTGCTGCTCGCCATGCAGGGCTCGTACAGCCTGCGGGTAGACGTCCGGCGCCTGGTGGCCATTTCGGCCGACGACTCGCTCGGCATGCTGACCGCGACCGGCGGCGTGATGCTGAGCTTCTGATCGACCGGAGAGGAACGAGCGGCAATGCGAGAGCGAACCCGGCGGGCCATCATCATTCGCACAGCGCTGTGCATCTCGCGCTGTTTGCTCGCAGCTGCGGTCCTTTGCACCTGTGTACCGGCCGTACAGGCCAAGTGCCCAGAGCCGCCCGAGACGGATCAGGGCAGCCGGAAGGGTCTGGCGCAGCGCAACTTCACCAAGGCCCTGCGGCACGAGCTGCACGTCTTCGGCGGTGTGTACGCCAACGATCTGCTGGGCACAGCCCCCCATGCGGGTCTGAGCTACACCTTCCACGTCACGGAGGACTTCGGTATCGAGGCCAGCCTGGCATGGTCGTACTTCTCTTCCTCGCTGGCGGATCGGGTCGAGAGCTATACAGGCTATGACGTGGCCCAGAGCCACCACGCCCTGATCTATGCGGGCAACCTCGTCTGGCATCCGATCCACGGCAAGTTCATGCTCTTCAATTCCATCATTCCCCACTTCGACATCTTCTTCACGGCCGGTCTGGGTCTGACCGACAGCCGGGCGTCGGAGGGGCTGACATACAACTTCGGCGCCGGTATCAAGATCTTCTCCCTGTCCTGGCTCTCGGTGCGCATGGATCTTCGCGACCACATCCACATCCAGCAGATCATGGCGTCGGAGTCGATCACCAACAACATCGTCTGGACCCTGGGAGTCGGTTTTTGGTTCCCCTTCTCGAGCCAGTGACGCCCGTCCGCGCGGCTGCAACGCCGAGCACACCCATCCGTGCTCGGGCTGAAAGTCGCCCTCCGCGCGGCTGGGGGGCCCCCGCTCGGCTGCGCGCCACGATCTCGAGCGATGGGTGTGCTCACCCACGGGTGCTCGTCCTCTCGGCGCTTGTCTTAGTCTGCCTCGCTTCGCTATCGGGCTGCGCAGCCGAGCGCCTGGTGGCCAGGGAGGTGCTGGCCGACCCGCTGATGCGATTCGAGCCCGCCTCGCCCATCGACGCGCCGGGCTCGCCGCCACGAGCGGCCGACGCGGTGCTGCCGGCCGACACGGTCGAGACCGGCTTCGAGGCGACGGCCGATCCGGGCTCCGATGTGGCGGGCTTCTGGTGCGCTTCTTCGGCCCGGAGCGCGGTGGAGATCTGGGCCGGGCTGGGCGTGGAGGCCGGTTACGGGCTGGAGTACGATCGCCAGCGGATCTACAAGCTGGACGGCTTCGCAGCCCCGATCGAGCTCGAGCGGATCCACCACGGCCCCGACGCCGGGCTGATCTACGACGACGGGACCAGCGTGCTGCGGGCTGCCTACCGCTTTCGCACCGCCTGGGACGGGCAGGTGCACGAGCCATCCGTCTCCGCGCGGACCTCCGTGCTCAGGCGCGACACGGTCATCGAGCTCGGCTATCGCCACACCGAGGCCGCGGTCACCGTGGGCCTCGATCGGCTCCCTGCAGCTGGGGCCGTGGACGCCGAGCGCAGCGCTGATCGCTTCGTCGCCGCCCTGGAGCAGGGCTTCGTGCCAGGCTGGAACCTGCGCCTGGAAGTCGAGGGCCTGATGGAGCAGGGTTTTCTCGCGAGCCCGTTCCACCTGGCGACGCTCTGGAGCCACCGTCGGCCACTGGATCCTGCGCCTTCCAATACGCCGCTCGCCATGCCCGAGAGCCATCCGGACAGAAGAGTGCGCTGGGGTACGCTGCTGCGGGTGCGCAAGCAGATCGCCGCGCTGGGCGCCGTGCTCGAGCTGGGCGCCGGCTACGGCTCGGGCAACTGGCGCGTGGAGCACGCCCGCGCCCAGGCCGCCTGGTTGCAGCGGCTCGGCGATCGCTTCTCGCTGCAGATCGGCGGCGGCGCCTACCACCAGATCCGGGCCTCCTTCTACCGGGACGACTACACCGACGGCCCGGCAGGCCTGTACTGGAGCGCCGACAGGCGCCTGTGCGCCTACCTGGCCTGGTGGGGCCAGATCGGCCTGCAGGTCGACATCATCCCCGAATCCGGCCGCCTGCTGGCCATGTTCAAGTTCATGAGGCTCGGCGCCGGCGGACGGGTGCTGCGCTCGGACTACGGCTTCGAGAGCCAGAACGGCTTCAGCGCATATAGCCCGATCGACTACGGCGCGCGCGAGGCGTTCGACGGCGGATGGAGCTTCGGCGGCTGGTTTGCGATGACCGCTGCTTTCTGAAGGAGCATTGCGATGCGAACGAGAATCCTCGCTTTCCCGATCTGCTCGGCCGCCGTACTCGGCATCGTGCTGGGCGCCATGGCCGTGCAGGCCGGCCCGAACGATGCGGCGGTGAAAGACCCGAAGGGAGCCAGCGCGCCCAAGGCCGAGCTCGATCCGCGCGCCCTGGCCGAGCTCGGCTTGGAGCACAGCCGTAGCCGCGACGCGCTCCTGGCGGCCGAGGCCCGGCTGTCGCTGCTGGCCGAGAAGCTCTTCGACTCCAAGCTGATCGTCAGGTACGAGGGAGAGATCGACACGCCTTTCCGCCTGAGCCGGATCGAGCTGTACCTGGACGGAACCCTGGCCTACACCAAGGACTTCCAGCAGGCGGCCACGGTGCAGTCGGTCAAGCTCTTCGAGGACTTCCTGCCGCCCGGCCGGCACCTGCTGCAGCTTCGCATCCACGCGCGCGGGCCTTCCGACTCTGCCGATGAGCCTCCGGCCTACTTCTCGGGCGCCGGCCTGGCCGTGCTGGTCCGGGAGGGGTCGGTCACCCGGGCGGTCTTCGAAGCCGAGCAGGACGGCGAGCCGCCCGAGGCGCGCGAGGACGAGCCGGAAGGCAGCTGGGACGTCGAGATCCGGGCCGCCTTCGAGACGGTGAGCAAGTAAGGGAGCGTGTGGATGATCGACTGCCTCTTGCCGCTCGTGCTGTGGATGGCGCCGGCCGCGCCGGCAGCGGAAGGCCCACAGGACTTCCTCGGGCCGCAGTCCCAGCTCGCGGCCTGGCTGCTGCGCAGCGGACGAGGCAAGAAAGCCGAGGCGGAGCGACTGGCCGAGACCTTGCGCGAGATCGAGGTCGCCTATCTGGACGGCAACACGCGCTGTGCGGCGAGCCGCTATGGTGCGGCGGCAGTCGATCCATCCTTCACCGCGCTCGCCCAGACCCCGCTGCACGACAACGTGCGCTACTACCTGGCGGGCGCCCTGGCTGCCCAGGGCGCCACGGGCCGAGCGCGCGAGATTCTCATCGGGCTGATCAAGCGCAAGCCGCCCTCGAGCTTCCGTGCACCGGCCTTCCGGAAGCTGGTCGACATCAGCCTGCACTCCAGCCAGCTCGATCAGACCCTGACCGCACTGCACGGACTGGGCGTGGACTGGAGCGATGCGGAGCGGGCCGAGATCCGCTACATGCAGGGCAAGAGCTTGATGGCCCTGGGCTTTGCTGACAAGGCCGCCGAGGCTCTCGGCAGCGTCGACCGCCAGAGCCGTCTCTTCGCGCCGGCCGTCTACCTGCTGGGCGTGCTGGCCTTGCAGGCCGGAGACGAAGACAAGGCCGAGGATCAGTTCTGCCGCCTGGTGCACCAGCCCGGCGGCGGACGTTTCACCTTCTTCTTTTCAGAGCGCAGCCCGCGAGTGTTGTTGAACGCCTGGATGGCCCTGGCCCGCGTCCGCCACGACCGGGGCGACTATGAATGCGCGTTCGATACCTATGCCCGCGTACCCGCTGGCACACCCGAGTCGGCGCGCGCACGCTACGAGTCGGCCTGGTCTTTGTTCCGCCTGGGCCGCATGGCTCGGCTTCGCCATCGGCTCGGCGCGCTGTCCGGGAAAGGGACGCTTCGCCAGGAGCAGCCGAACATCGAGCTGCTGCTCGCCTACTCTTTCATCGGAGACTGCCTCTTCGATCGCGCCGAGTCGATCCTCGACGGCCTGGAGCGCCGCTGCGCTTCGTTGGCCGGCGCGCTGTCGGTGATGGCCTCGTCTCCCGCAGGATCGACATCCCTGCCCGTCGAGGTGAGCAGATGGGTGCCCCCGAGCCTGGAGGAACAGCGCAGCTCGGAGCTGGCCGAGAGCATCGAGGACAGCCTTCAGCGCGTGCACTGGCTGCGGGCCGAGCTGGCACGCAGCGCCACCGGCATGGTGCGCAAGGCGCTCGACTCTCCCGAGGCGCGCCTGGCAAGCGAGCTCCACTCTGACCTCGAGCACACCCGGTACGGTATGCAGCGCCTAGCCGAGATGCGGGCTGCGCTGGGCGACGCATCCGGGGAGCAGAACCGCCTGCGGCAAATCGAACAGCTAGAGCAACAGATCGCCGAGGCGGGTGCTCGTGCTCGCGCAGCCCTGGATAGGCTGAACGCAGGCCGGCTGGCCGGCATGCCAGGCCGCGCGCGGCCCGCTTCCGGCGGCGACCTTCCGGGCGCCTACCTGCAGGCCGAGATCGCAGGGCTCGCGGAGCTGGGCCGGGGCCTCGCAGCCCAGAAGGCGCGTGCGGATGCGCTTAGCGACGTCGCGGAGCGCTCGCACCTTTCCAGGGCCGCGGCCCGGGTCCACGCCTGGGCCCGCCAGGCCAAGCTGGGCCGCATCGACGCGGTCATGGGACGAAAGCAAGCCCTGGAGACCGAGATCGAGAACCTGGCGCTGGGCCGCTTTCCCATGAGCGTGCTCCGCGAGCTGGCCGAGTCGGGTCAGCTCGACGAGAGCTACGAGTACTGGCCCTACGACGGAGAAGAGTGGCCGGATGAGTTCGAGTAGGCTCGAGATCGCACGACTTGCGGCGTGCTTGCTGGCAGCCGGCCTGCTGTGCCCGGCCGCATGGGCTGCCGACACGCCGAGCGGGCAGCCGGCCTCCGCAGACCCGGGTCTGCCGGTGGCCGAGACCGCGCCCCGCTGCCCGACCGTCCCGGGCGACGCGGACTGGATCGAGCTCGAGATACGCGAGCGGGAAGGCGGTGTGGCCGCCCAGCGAGATCGGGCCATCGGCCTGCTGGAGGACTTTCTGGCCAGGCACCCCGCAGCGCCTCAGCGCGCCGATGCGCTCTTCCGCCTGGCCGAGCTGCAGTGGGAAAAGGCCGAGGCGTTGCTGCTCTCGAGCATGCGCGGTTACGAGCAGGAGCTCGAGGCCTTCCGGAGCGGCAAGACAAAGCGCCGTCCACCCGAGCCGCGGATCGACCTGGCGGCCTCGATCCGCATCTACGAGGAGATCCTGGACAAGCACCCGGACTTCTCCCGCACCGACGTGGTCCTGTACCTCTACGGCTTCGCCCTCAACGAGCAGGGCGAAGAGGAGACGGCGCTGTCGATCTACCGCTCGCTGATCAAGCGTTTCCCGAGGAGCCACTTCGCGCCCGACGCCTTCCTGGCCATCGGCGAGTACCACTTCGCCAAGGGCCACTTCGACAAGGCGCGGGAGTCGTACGCCCGCGTGCTCGAACACCCCGGCTCGCTGCTCTACGACCTGGCGATGTACAAGACGGCCTGGTGCTACTTCAAAGAAGGCAAGCCCAAAGAGGCGGCCAGCCGCTTCCGCAAGGTGCTCGAGAGCTCTCGCAAGCAGAGCCGGGGTCGAAAGACCGACCGGCGGGTGGCGGCCGCGAGCCTCGAAAAGGAGGCCCTGGAGGATCTGGCCTTCACCTTCAGCGAGGTGGGCGGTGCGGCCGAGGCCTACCGCTTCATGGAGCAGGTGGGCGGCAAGGGCTACTCCATCAAGGTGCTCGAAAACCTGGGTCAGGTCTTCTTCAACCAGGCCCGCTACGACAAGGCGGCCGAGTCCTACCAGATGCTGGTCGATCGCTTCCCCCTGGCGGCGGACGGGCCCGAGCACCAGAACAAGATCGCCATCGCCTATGAGCGCATGGACAAGCTGGAGAAGTCCCTGGCCGCCCGCACCCAGCTCGCCGAGCGTTTCGGACCCGGCTCGTCCTGGGCGCGCGAGCACGCGAAGCAGCCAGAGCTGATCGACAACGCCCTGCGCCTGAGCGAGGAGGCGCTGCGCTTCGTGGCCCTGGCCAGGCACAAGCAGGCCCAGGAGCGCAAGAGGCAGCGCGATTACGAGACCGCGGCCGCTGCCTACCTGCGCTACCTGGAGCGCTTCGAGAAGGACGAGCACGCGCCGCGCATCCACTTCCACCTGGGCGAGGTGCTCTTCAAGCTGGAGCGCTTCGAGAAGGCCGCCGATCATTACGGCCGCGCGGTCGCCAGAGCCGAGGACAAGGCCCTGCGGCACGACGCGGCCTATGCGGCCGTGCTGTCCTGGGACCGACTGCGGCGAAAGCAGCCCGAGGTGAAACAGCCGCCGAACGAGAAGCAATCGCTGAGCGACGCGGAGCAGGGTTTTATCGCGTCGGTCGGCGTCTTTGCCGAGATCGCGCCCGACGACGAGAAGCTGCCGCAGCTGCGGTTCGAGATCGGCCGCGTCCACTTCGAGCGCGCGCGCTACACCGAGGCTTCGGAGACGCTGCTCGAGCTGGTGGAGCAGAAACCGAAGGACAAGTACGCCGAGGCGGCCGCCGATCTGGCCCTGGACTGCTTTGCCAAGAGCGAGGACTGGCCGTCGCTCGAGCGCTGGGCGCGCAAGTTCATCGATGCAGGCTGGTTCACGGACAGGCCGCTCGGCAAGGAGCTGCCGGGCTTCGTGACCGCGGCCATCTTCCAGCACGGGGCACAGCTCGACGCCAAGGGCGAGCACGCCGGGGCGGCCGAGGAGTACCAGCGCCTGGTCGAGGAGTTCCCCAAGAACGAGCGCGCCTCCAAGGCGCTCTTCAACGCCGCGGTCTCGCTCGAGAAGGCCGGTGAGAAGTCAAAGGCCGTCGAGGCCTACCAGCGCGTCATCGCCACCTACCCCGACCGGGCGCCCGACGCCCTGTTCGTCATCGCCGGGATCTACGAGCGGCAGTACGACTACCGTCGGGCCGCCCAGAGCTACGTCCAGTTCGCCGACCGCTTCCGGGACGACGCGCGCGCGCCAGACGCCCTGCTGCAGGCCTCGATGCTCCGGGGCGCGATCCGGGACTTCGACGACGAGTCGCGCATGCTCGAGCTCTTCACCCAGCGCTACCCCAAGCACGACAAGGCGCCCGAGGCGCTGTTCAGGTCGGGCCTGGCCCTGATGAAGGCGGAGAAGCTCAAGCAGGCCGAGAAGGTATTCTGGCGCTACCAGAAGAACCACGCCGCCAGGCTGGGGCACGTGCGCGAGGCCGACCTGCAACTCGGCAAGGCGGTGCTCGCCCAGAGACATGCGCGCTCGGCCCGCAAGCAGTTCGAGCACTGCGGCGCGTTCTCGAAGCGCAGGCCGCCCGAGGGCAGCGAGTTGGCCGCCGCGGCCGAGTGCCGATTCCTGCTGGGTGAGCTCATCTACTCCGAGTACGAGGCGGTCGAGCTCGCGCCTCCCATGCGCCGGCTGGCCGCGCTGCTCAACAAGAAGGCCGCCGTGCTCAAGAAGGCCGAGGAGCTCTTCACGCGTGTGGTCGAGGTCGGCCACCCCGAGTGGGCCTCGGCCGCGCTGTTTCGGATCGGGGACATGTACGCCAAGTTCGCCCAGGCCATCTACAAGGCGCCCATGCCGGCGGGGATGGACGACAAGGAAAAGGAGGTCTACCGCCAGGAGCTCCAGACGCTGGCCTTCCCGATAGAGGACAAGGCGCTGTCGGCTTTCTCGATCAGCCACGAGGTGGCGCTCAATAAGGGCTACTTCAGCCGCTGGAGCGTCGAGACCATCCGGATGCTGCGCAAGCTCGACCCGGCCCGCTTCCCCAAGGAGGACGAGGTCCGCCCGTGCACCCAGTGGGCCGACTCCTTCACCCGCTTCCCGCTCGAGCTCAAGCCCCTGCCGGTGCCCTCGCTGCCGAAGCCGCCCGCCAAGGCCGGCGAGAAGAAGAAGAAGAAGAAGAAGAAGAAGCGCAGTGAGCGCAAGAGGAAGGGCAAGCGATGAGGAGAGTGCTGATCAGCCTGCTCGTCGCCCTGGCCGCGGCCGCCTGCACCGAGCCGGTCAAGCAGGTCAAGCCGAAGGTGGACCCCGCGGCGATCCGGCGCAAGGCCGTGCTGGCCTTCAACACCGGCGTGCGCCTGCTGCAGGGCCGCAAGGCCGACTACTTCAAGGCGGTCGAGGCCTTCGAGGAGGCCCTGCAGCACGATCCGGGCTTCTACGAGGCGCACTACAACCTGGGCCTGCTCTTCGCCCGGGGCAACGACTTCGCGCGCTCGGAGTCGGCCTACAAGAAGGCCCTGGAGGCGAAGCCCGGGGACCGCAGGACCATCTTCAACCTGGCCGGCCTGTATGTCGACAGCGGCAAGCACGGCGAGGCCATCTCCCTGCTCGAGGACTTCGTCGAGCGCGCACCCGACGACTTCGAGGCCCGCAACAACCTGGCCGTGCTCTTCCGGCTGCAGGGCGATCACGACAAGGCCGTCGAGCAGGCCCGCTATGTGCTCGATCGCAATCCGAAGCAGGTGCTGGCCTACAACATCCTGGCCACGGTCTTCTCCGAGCAGGGCCGCCACGAGATGGCCGAGGACCTGTTCCGGCGCGCCTTGGCGCTGGATCCGGACAATGCCCGGGTGCTGAACAACCTGGGCCTGGCGCGCCTGAACCAGGGCAAGGTCCAGGAGGCGCTCGAGATGTTCCTCAAGGCCGCCCGGGCCGATCCCCAGCTCGCCCAGGCCGGCATCAACGCCGCGGCGGTCTACATGGACAGCGGCGCCTACGAGCGGGCCCGCAAGGCCTACGAGTCGGTCGCCCGCCACGTGCCCGGCTACCTGCCTGCGCTCGTGGGCCAGGCCGTGGCCGAGCGCGGCCTGGGCCGCTTCAAGAAGGCCGAGAAGGCCTACCAGCAGATCCTGGGTCTGGACCAGAAGCACCCCGACACCCTGTTCAACCTGGGCCTGCTCTACATGAACCACCGCGAAAAGCCAGCCTGGGCCTGCGAGGCCTTCGAGCGCTTTCTGGGCTCGGGTCGCGCGAGCCCCGAGCTAGCCAAGCGCGCGCGCTCCTACCTGGAGAACCTGGCGCTCAGCCACCCTAAGGACTGCAAGAGGAAGGGGAGCCCATGAGAGCGCTCGTCGCCGTCCTGCTCGCCGCCTGCCTGCTCGCCTCCCCGGCCGCCCTGGCCGATGACAAGCAGGCCGGCTCGGTGCGCGTCTACCGCTTCGACAACCTGGACGTCGAGGGCAACGTCAAGACGCCCCAGCTCATGTACTTCCTCAAGCGGATCCGCAACCGCTTCCGGACCTTCCGCCTGCCCAGACAGTACTTCTCCAAGCAGATCATCGAGTCGTCCAAGGCGGACTGGTTGTGAGATTCGAGCGCCCACTTCCGATAGCCGGTCATCCCAGGTGCATCAGCAGGATGATCAGCCCCAGGTTGAACGAGCCGGTCAGCAGGAACTGGTGCTCGATCTCGCCGTTCTCCAGCACCATGACCTGGTGGGCGGCCTGGACGCCGACGATCCGCGGAACCTCGGCGATCAGGGCGGTCCGGTAGCCGTAGGCCATCTCGCGGCCATGGTGGAAGCCCTGCACCGAACCCGCCACGAAGCTGGGCACGATGCCGATCGTGTACCACTCGCCGCTCAGCCCATAGCCCACTCCGCCGATGAAGTAGTGGTCCTGGATCCGGTTCTCGTCGTGGAGGCTCGCCGAGTAGCCGAACTCGGGCATGATCGTGTGGCCCGTGCCGCCCACGTCGATCCGAAAGAGCACCGAGAAGTCCATGCCGATGCCCCACTCGGCTCGATCGTCCATGATCTTGTACGAGCCACCCGCGGCCAGGCGCATGTCGAAGACGAAGCGGGTCTGGGTATCCAGCGTCTCGGGCTCGGGCTCCTCCGCTGCGGCCGGGACGCCGGAGCAGAGCGCGAGCAGCAAGATGGGCAAGCCGATGGGCTTCATCTGCTCCTCCAGGTCAGTGGTAGACGAGCTCGACCCGGGCCGGGATCCGATTGGCCGCCGCCCGGTAAGCCCGGGCCTTCTTCTCCAGATCGCCCGCCTCGTCGTCGCGGCCCTGGATCCGGTAGACCGAGGCGATCGCCTCGTAGGTGTCTGCCATGGTACGGGCCGGCTTGCGGCGGGCGGACTCCAGACGCTTGCGGGCATCGGTCAGGTACTTGAGCGCGTCCTCGTAGCGGCGCTTCTGGGTGTCGATCCGACCCAGCAGCAGCATGCATTCGGCCACGGCCAGGTGATCGCCGTGGCCCGCCGCTCGCAAGGCCTTGATCGCCCCCACCAGGCGCGCCTTGGCCCGATCGCCCTCGCCGATGCCCTGCTCCACGCGCGCGGTGCGAATGATGACCTTGACGGTCTTGGGATCATCCTCGCCGAAGGCGTCCCGGGCCACGGCCAGGGCCTCGGCGTAGCGACGGGAGGCGTCCGACTCCCGGCCCAGCCTCTCCAGCACATCGCCGAAGGCGAGCAGCACGTCCACCCGGCGCTCGCGGCTCTTCGCGTCCAGCGCGCTGCCCATGGTGGACAGCAGCTCCTGGTAGTCCAGCGAGGCGCGCTTGAGATCGCCGGCCTTGGCATGGGCCGCAGCCAGGCTGGCCCGGGCGTCCATGGTGTGCGAGTCGTTCGGACCGACCGAGGCCTCGAGCAGGCCGATCGAGGCCTGCAGGATCTCGCAGGCCTCGGTGCCCTTGCCCTGGGATAGCAGGGCCGCGGCCAGGGCGGCCCGGGCCCGGGCAGACTCGGGATGCTGCTCGCCGAACAGGGCCTGCCGGCTGGACAGGGCCTCCTGGAAGGCGGTCTCCGCCTCCTCGAAGGCCCCGCTGCGCAGCAGCACTCCGCCCAAGTTGAGAAAGGCATCCGAGAGCGAGCGCAGTCGAAGCGCGCCGCCGGCTCGGTTCTGCTGGATGGCCTTGCGCAAGAGCCCGGCGGCCGCGTCCTTCTCGCCCTGCTCGGCCTGCACGACCGCCAGGTTGCTCATCAGGGCCGAGGGGAGGCGTTGCTCTCCAAGCGCCTTGTCCCAGATGTCCCGCGCCTCGCCGAGCAGCTCGCCCGCCCGCGTGAGCTCGTCTCGCTGCCTCGCGAGCTCAGCCCTGGCCACCAGGGCCTCGGCACGCAGCAGGGACGGTGCGCTCTTCAGGCAGTCATCCAGGCGCTTGAAGCTCTCGGCGGCCTTGGAGAGCTCGCCAGCCTCGACCTGGGCGTCGGCCAGGGCCACACCCAGAGCCGGCGTCGCGCACACGTCCCCGCCCGCGGCCGCTGTCAAGATCTCCGCCGCCCGCCCAGGCTCGCCCCGGTCGATCGCGATCTGGCCCTCGATGCGCTTGGCCCGAAGCTCAAGCGCAGCATCGCGCTCGCCTCCCAGCATGACCGTCCTTGCCTTGGCCAGGGCCGACTCGGCCGCTGCGGGCTGGCCCTTGAGCAGGGCCACCTCGGCCGCGAGCAGCGCGGCCCGGGCCCGGAAGACCGGCTCGGCATCCTCGTTCGCCTTCAGGCCGCTCTGGGCCTTGGCTGCCAGGTTCTCCCCGCGGGCGTCGTTCTCGGCCAGCAGGTCCGTCTCGGCCACGGCCACCATCGCGGCCAGCATCCAGGGCTCACCCGGCTCGAGCTCCTTCTTCGCATCTGCCAACAGGCTGTCGGCCTGCTGCCGGGCCGAGGCCAGCTCCCCGCTCATGCGAGCGGAGTCGAGCCGCTGGATGCGCTCCTGCCAAATCGGCGTGCAGGCGCTTGCGAGAAGGAGCGTGACACACAGGGCGATGGGCTTTCCAGACATGACATCTCCCCTGGATAGTTGTTCTTCCACGAGCCGTTGGATTCGCGTCAACCCTTGTGTAATCCGGTCGAGGGCCTGAAGTCAAATGCTAGGTCGCAGCTTCGCAGCTCGGCTCGTGCGATCAGTACTCCGCGCTGACGCTCAATCGGACATCGAAGCCCGGCTCGTCGATACTCGATCCGTGGGTATGGTAGCGCGCGTCGGTCAGGTTGGCCAGGCGCAGATCGATGCGCAGTCCTGCGAGCTCTATGCCTGCGCATAAGTTGAGAGTGACCCAGGGCGCGGTACCATCGCAAGGATCGCGTAGCCGACCCGAGTGTAAGCTCAGACCGCAGATGCGCTCGTCGCTTCGATCGCCAGGATGCAGGCGGTCCTGTCTGAGCGCCCATCGCGTGTAACACTCTACATAGATTCGGGGGATTGGGTGTTGGTAGCGGATGCCCGCCCGGCCGAAGATGGGTGGGATGCGGCGGGCCGGTGTGCTGCCCTGATCTGTAAGAATGTCGCCTTGCATCCAGCTCGCCTTCGCGTCCAGTACGAACCACCACAGCCGGCTGCGAAGTCGAAAATCGGCGCCCTGGAACACACCCTCGAGTCCGTTGACTAGACAGGTGACAGGCTTGCCGTCCACGCTCGTCTGCCCTTGCCAGCTGCTCGCTTGCTGGGAGATCACGTCGTCGATCAAGGCGTAGTGGTAGGCCGCTTCCATGTCCAGCCAATCGAGGGCCGCCAGCCGCAGACCGAGTTCGAAGGTGTTGGATCGCTCGGGTCTCAAGTCGGGATTGGGCAGCTCGAAGCGATCGCCGGTGTTGCCCAGCACGGTGGTCTCCTGCAGATTGGGAGCGCGAAAGCCCTGGGCAAAGGCGAAGTAGACACACAGACGGCCCGGCAGTATCCAGCCCGCAGACGCCGAGCCCACTATGTCACCATACGCGTAGCGCATGTCGCCGATCTCCGGCACATCCTCGGCCTCGGCCTGGAAGTGAGAATAACGCATTCCGCCCTCCAAGCGCAGGCGACCCGCCCGACCCAAGTCGACGAGATCCGCGAGCGCATGCAAGAAAACGCCCAGCGAAAGGTAGAGCGAGCCGTCCGAGAGCTGCCCGCGTGGCTGGGCGCTGAGCTGAGGCGAAAGCGTGTCGAAACCTGCGGGAGAGTCCGCCTGATCGAGCCGCGAAGCGATTTGGTCCAGGTAGAGATCGAAGCCGCTGCGCAACACGATGCGCTCCTTCCAGAGCGCCAGAGCGGCCGTCGCGTCCAAGCCGAGGACATCGATCCGATCTGCATAGGCGCGAATGCGGTTAATCTGGGCGGGATCGAGTTCCAGGCAGGCGTCCAGATCGCGCACCACACTGCTATCGTCGCATGCGCAGCGATAGCGGTCGATCGACTCGACCAGGCGCTGGAACGACATCTTTGCATCGAGCTCGATCGATCCATCCCAGCGCAGCCTCAAGAAGGCGAGGTGATCGTCGTTATCATACAAGCGGACATCACCGTTACCGGCCGCGTCGACGCGGCCCGCATCCCGCAGCATAGCGCCCGCATATCCGGCCTCCAGACGAAGCGAGCGCACAAGATCCCAGGCGAGGCGTGCGTGAACAAAGCCCGCCCGGTAGCTGCTCAGAGGATGGATGAAGCCGCCGCCTGAGCGAAGCGATCCGAATCCGAGGCCGCTCAGGCCCAGCAGCAGGCCCAAGTCGTGTCCAGAAGCCGATAGCTCCATCGAGGCGCCCTGGCTCCAATCGGCGCTCGCCAGCCGCGTCTGCGCCCTGGCTCCCAGCTCGAGTTCCCCAGGTCGAGGCTCGGTGAGCGGAGTGCGGATCGAGATCACGCTCCCCATGGCCCCGTTTCCAAACAGCACGCTCGAAGGGCCCCTGAGCAGATCTAGCCGCTCGATCGCAAAAGGATCTACCAATGCCAGATACTGGTTGGGACCGGTGCGATGGGCGGCCGTGTTGAGCCGCACGCCGTCGATCAGGATCAGGTTCTGAGGTCCGGTCAGCCCGCGCACGAATGGCGAGCCTGCGCCCCGGTTCGTCTGCTGCAGCTGAACCCCGGGAAGCTCACCCACGAGCTCCGGCACGGATTGTGCTTGCTGTGCATAGATGGCATCCCGATCGAATGCACCGATGCTGCGCAAGCACTCGAAGCGGAGCTGCTCCGAGCGATCAGCCGTGACCACGACCACTTGCTCGTCTCTCGGGCCCTCCTCTTCCGGCTCCTGCTCGTCGGCCAGCGCTTTGAATCCGAGCGGCCAGGTGAGAAGGGTCGAGAGCACAAACAGCAGGTAGCGGCACATGCCGACTGTATCGCATCCTTGTATGCAGTGCGCAAGGTCGAACCGTCGCACGATTCGATGACGCATCTCGTCAGATGTGGACGATGACTGTACTGTCGATATACCAGAATCCGCCTTCAACGTGAATCCAACGTGAATCCGTGAACCCTCGGCCGGCTTGACACGTCGGTAGGGGTAACGGAGAATCCAAGCCCAGACGCATGAGCCACGAGTCCAACCACCTCCGCTGCTCCCTGGTCTGGGAGCGCACTCTGCTCGAGGAGCGCAGCTTCGCTCCCGGCAGCCGGATCACGGCCGGTGAGTCGTCGTATGCGACCTTCACCCTGCCGAGTGCCTACCTCGGCAAGCGGCACTTGCTGTTTCGGCACGGGCGCAGCCGGACCGTGCTCTCGCTCCTGCCCGGCATGCTGGGTCGGGTACAGCTCGGCGGGCGGACCTGCGAGGTGGAGGACCTGGTCGATGACCGGCTCGGGCAGGCCGATCGCGTGGGCGACGAGCTCAGGTACGAGCTGGGGCCGGGCGACGGTGGGGTGCTGGTCTTCGATCGTACCGGCCTGGTCTTCCAGTTCGACTCCGGACCCGGCGCCCTGCCGCCGGCCAAGATCGGCCAGGTACTGGGCGTGGACAAGCATGTCTCGAGGCTGTTCACGGGCGGCGTGGCCCTGGTGGCCTTCCTGATCCTGGTCTCGCGCCTCTTCGCCGCCTCCGGCCCGAGGCTGAGCGTGGAGCAGCTTCCGGATCGCTTCGTGTCCTTCGTGGTCGAGGATCCGGACAAGGCCCTCGACTTCCAGAAGGAGATGGAGAAGCTGCGCAAGAAGCAGATCGAGGAGCAGAAGCGCCGCGAGGAGCGCGCCAAGCGCACGCCGAAACGCGTCCAGCCGGATCCGAAGACACGGCCCGAGTCGCCTGCGGACCGGCCTGCGGACGACGCCGAGACGCAGCGGATACGCGAGAAGGTGAAGAAGCAGGGCGTGGTGGGCGAGCTGGCCAAGGCACGCAAGCGAAGCGGGGCGCTGCGCGAGGTGCTGGCCGACGGGGGGCTGGGCATGAAGCTCGACCGGGCCATGCGCGCGCTGGATCGCGGTCAGGCGAGCGCCCGGCTGCTGACCGCCAAGGGAGCCGGCGGGATACCACTGCCCAGCCTGCACTCCCGTCGGGGCACCGAGGAGGCGCTCGGCGAGGGCATCGTGGAGAGCGGTCCGCGGACCGGGCGCCGGGCTGGCCGAATGAGCCGAACGAGCCGCCTGACCGAGCAGGGCGAGGTGCGGGTATCGCTGCCGAGCTCGGATGCCACGGTCAGCGGTGGCAGCCTTGGAAAGGGCGAGATCGCCAGCGTGATCCAGCGCAACAAAGGCGCCATCAAGTACTGTTACGAGTCGCAGCTGATGCGTTACCCCACCCTGCGCGGCAAGGTCGTGGTCGACTTCATCATCGAGATGGACGGCTCGGTCAGGACGGTCAAGATCCCGACCAACACCTTGAATAAGCGCACGGCGAAGGGCAACGTGGCGAGTTGCCTGATGCGCTTCATCCGCCGCTGGCGTTTTCCAAAGCCCCAGGGCGGCAAGGTGCGGGTCATCTATCCCTTCACCTTCGGGCGTTCTCGATGAAGCGCTCCGCGCCCACGCTCGCCTGGCTGGGCCTGGTGCTGCTCGCCGCGATCGGCTGCCGCGACGAGCGCTTCTTCGGCCCCTACTCGCTCACGCTGCCCACCGACATGCTCGAGCAGTCCGCGGGCCGGACCTTCCGACTGCCGCTCTCGGACGCGGATCTCGAGGAGCTGGACGATCTCGCCGACTGCATCGAGCAGGAGCCCGACCGCGAGCTGCCGTGCATCTGCGACTACCCTGTGCTGAGTGTGGATGAGCTCGAGCTGCGCATCGACTACCAGGCGCGCAACCTGGGCAGTGCGGTGGTCAACGCCCACCTGTGGGTGGGCGTCGAGAAGGAGCCGGGCACGGCCGACCCGGACGTGCTGCCCGACCTGCCGCGAATCGAGGTGCTCTCGGAGCACCTGCACCGCCTGGCTCCAGGCGAGCGGGCCGCCGAGTCGTTTTTCCACGACGAGATGCGAGAAGTGGACCTGTCCTGGTCGCTGGACCGCCATCCGGATTGCGATCCGGAAGACACGGGCATACTGCCTGCGCCCACCGAGCTCACCTTCGGCGCCAGCCTGCCCGAGGACGAGCTGACCGAGCTCGAAGTGGAGATGGTCTTTCGGGTCCGGGGGAACGGCTGATGCGCGGCCTGGTGTTCTCGTTGATCGGCCTGTGCCTGGCCCTGCCCGCGTCCGTCTGGGCCGACGAGGCGGAGGTTTGCCCACCGCTTCCCGAGGCCATCCCGCGCGGCCTGAACGTGCACACCAGCCTCGGCCCTGCCCTGTGGCTAGGCGACGTGGGCAGCTACAGCCAGGTGGGTCTGGCGTTTCGCTTCGGGGCAGGTTACGAGCTGCTGCCCTGGGTGGGTCTGGAGGCCGTCTGGACCACGGGCCACCACGCGACCGACCAGCCCGCACCGCCCGCTCCGGGCACCTTCACCACCCACGCGCTCCACGCCGTCGTGAAGGCCAACCTGCCTCTCGAGCGATTCGACCTCTTTGCCAAGGGCGGCTTCGGCATGCAGTGGTCCAAGCCGGACATCCTGGTGCGCGTCGAGGGCTTCGACGGACAGCTCTGCGCCGCATGGCTGGCGGGGCTGGGCTTTGCCTGGCACACGCCGCGCAAGCACGTATGGCTGGGAGCGGAAGTCGCGGTCTTCGGCGCGATCGACTTTCCCGGCTACCTGCTCTCGGCCACGGGCGTGCTCGGCTTCACGCTCTGAGCGCCTCGCAGCAACGCGGACGCGTCTCCGTCCAGGCTACTCCTCGCCAAGCTGCCGAAACGCCTTGCGGCCCGCGAAGACGGCCTGGTCTCCGAGCCACTCCTCGATCCGGAGCAGCTGGTTGTACTTGCAGATCCGCTCGGAGCGCGACGACGAGCCGGTCTTGATCTGGCCCGAGCCCACCCCGACCGCCAGGTCTGCAATGGTCGTGTCCTCGGTCTCTCCCGAACGGTGCGAGATGACCGTGGTCATGTCGTGGCGGTGGGCCGTCTGGACGCACTCGAGCGTCTCGGTCAGGGTGCCGATCTGGTTGACCTTGATCAGGATCGAGTTGGCTGCGCCCTGCTCGATGCCGGTCCACAGCCGCCCGGTGTTGGTCACGAAGAGATCGTCGCCCACGATCTGAATCCGCTGGCCGAGCTGCTTCATCATCTCTACCCAGCCGTTCCAGTCGTCCTCGGCCAGCCCGTCCTCGATCGACGCGATCGGGTAGCGCTCCACCAGATCGGCCCAATAGGCAACCATGCCTCCGGCATCGAGCTCCTTGTCATCGCCCTTGAGCAGGTAACGCTTTCGCCCCGCGTCATAGAACTCGCTCGCGGCCGGATCCAGCGCCAGCATGACGTCCTTGCCCGGGGTGAGCCCGGACTTGTCGATCGCCTCCATGATGACCTTGAGCGCATCCTCGTTGGAATCCAGCGAGGGCGCGAAGCCGCCCTCGTCGCCCACGCCGACGCTCTTGCCCATTCCGGTCAGGACCTTCTTGAGCTGGTGGAAGACCTCGGCTCCATATCGCAAGGCCTCGGAGAAGCGCTCTGCCCCGAGCGGCACGACCATGAACTCCTGGATATCGACGTTGTTGACGGCGTGCTTTCCACCGTTCAGGATGTTCATCATGGGCACGGGCAGCAACCGGGCGTTGACCCCACCGATGTAGCGGTACAGGGGCATCTCGGTGTGCATGGCGGCCGCCCGGGCTGCGGCGATCGAGACGCCCAGAATCGCATTCGCCCCCAGGTTCTCCTTGTTGGCAGTCCCATCCAGCTCGAGCATGGCGTGGTCGAGCTCGGCCTGGCCGGTCGCGTCCATGCCGATGACCTCCGGCGCGATGCGCTCGTTGACGTTGGCCACCGCCTTGCGCACCCCCTTGCCCTGGTAGCGGCCCTCTCCGTCCCGGAGCTCAAGCGCCTCGTGCTGGCCGGTGCTGGCGCCCGAGGGCACGCAGAAACGGCCGAAGGCCCCGCTCGCCAGGCCCACCTCCACCTCGACAGTAGGATTACCGCGGGAATCCAATATCTCTCGAGCATGCACCTCGATGATCTCGCTCATGATACGAAAACCTCCCTTCGGCGACGGGATCACCTCTCCAGCGCCGGTGTTTGCCGATCGGCCATACCACATCCGATCCGATAGATGCAAGCGAGATGACGGAATCCGGTTGGCGGGAAAACGTCTCAGCTCAGGAATTGAAGTCGATGATGATCACGCCCGGCTGGTCTTCATCCTCTTCTGGCAGATCCTCTTTCTCTTCCTCGTCTTCCTGCTCGAGGGGTATCTCGAGGCACGGCCTGCGATCGCGCCGGCTCTGCTCCTCCTGCCGGCGCTTCTTGAGCTCCTCGATGATGAAGGCATCCAACATGATCTCGTCTTCCCTAAACGGAAATATAGCCCTCAAATATGAAAGACGCAAGAAGCATGCCCGGGATCATTTCAGGGCCCAGCCCTCAAGTTCCTGGATTGATTGAAGTCCCTGCAAGAAGATTCGCCTGCGGATGACAAATGCATGCAGGGTCTTGAAAACTTTGCAGAGCTTCAGCCCTGACGCGGCAGGTAGATCACGGCCAGCACCCTGGATCTCTGCTTGCCGCGGTGGATGACCCGATGCGGCATGCTGGCGTCGTAGTAGAGCGAGTCCCCTGGTCTCAGTACGAACCGCTCATCCTGGAGGTGGATCTCTATCTCCCCTTCCAGCACGTAGACGAACTCCTCGCCCGAGTGCCGGGCAAGCTCCTCGAGCTCGGTCGGCAGGTGGCTCTCGTCGCTGGGCGGCGAGACCGTGATCAAGAAAGGCTCCATGTAGCGCTCGCGCTTCTCGGCTCCCAGGGAATGGTACTCGTAACCGTAGTCGGTGCCGTTCTTGGTCGCGAAGCGGGTACGTACCTTCTGATCGTCGGATCGAAAGAGGGAGTAGTACTTCCTCGGCCCCTGTTCGAAGAAGCGCCCCAGCCGCACACCCAGCCCCTCGCATATCTTGACGAGCACGCCGAGAGCGGGCGAGATCAGCTCCTCCTCGATGCGGCGGATCTGGTCCTCGTCCAGCTTGCAGCGCGTGGCCAGCTGTTCCACAGACAGGCCGGCTCCCTCCCTCAGTCGCTTGACCCGTTCTCCGACACGGAGATCTGGATCGCTTTGCATCGCCTTTTCCCCCTCTTCGAGCTTGCTCAGCGTGACTCGGCTCGCTGCTTGAATGCCTGCATGAGCTCGTCGAGCTCTCGCTCCAGCATGATCTTGATCAGCGACTTGGGCACCAGCAGACCAAAACGAATCTCGGCGCTGTAGGTGGCCCGGGTGCCGCTTTCGCCTGCGGGCTCGAGGCGCCAGGAACCCTCGTTCTTCGACATCATCTGGCCTTTCACCAGAATCCAGGTGAGCCGCTCCGGAGGTGAGAGCTCGTAACGCAAGGTGTACTTGACGGTCGTGCCCATCTTCTTGACCGCGTGCTCGACGACCCGGATCCGATCCCCGCGCTCGCGGATCCACACACCCGTCATGCCCAGCCCGGCCAGGAATGCCGGATAGGAATCGAAGTCCGTGAGCACCTCGAAGAACCTCTCGGGCGGAACGCCTACCTGGATGCTGCGTGTGGCCTTTGACATCTCGACCCCCTTGTCGAATGCGTCCAGAGCATACGATCTCGATTGCAGAAAGACAACACTCCATCCGTGGCGCTATCCTTCCGGCCCCCAGCGCTCTCGCGCCCGCTCGTAGAGATCCTGCGCCCGGAAGGAAGAGCGCACCAGCTCGCCAGCTGCGGTCAACATGCCGAGCTCCTCGCCACGGCGCTCGATCCGGGCGAACTGCTCGGCATCCAACCTGCGGGCCACCTCCAGACAGCGCTTCATCGGTCTGAGGTACTGACCCGCGGTCACCACCTGGCAACCGGTCTGTGCGATCTTGCCGAGCAGCCCCTCGACTTCCCCGTCCGTCTCGCCGAGGCCGAGCATGAAGCCGGACTTGACCACGCAACCCCCGCGCTCTCGCGCCCGTCGGAGCAGATCGAGGGAACGGTCCAGATCCGCCCCGGGCCGGACCCGTGGGTAAAGCCGGGCTACGGTCTCCGTGTTGTGGTTGAGCACCTCGGGCCCCTCATCCAGCACGCGCACCAGTGCGTCGACCGAGCCGGCGAAGTCGGGCACCAGCAGCTCGATTGTGACCCCCGGGCAGCGAGCCCGGATCTGGCGGACGCACTCGACGAACATGCCCGCGCCTCCATCGGGCAGGTCGTCCCGCGTCACCGAGGTGATCACCACGTGCCGCAGCCCCAGCTCGCAGATGGCATCGGCCAGCCTGGCCGGCTCGGCTGGATCGAGCCGCGAGGGGACGCGGTGGTGATCCACTGCGCAGAACGCGCAGCCTCGCGTACACACGTCGCCCAGGATTAGAAACGTGGCCGTGCCGCGCCCGAAGCACTCGCAGATGTTGGGGCAGCGGGCCTCTTCACAGACCGTGTGCAGCCCAGCGCGCCTCAGACAGGTCTTCACCGCGTGGCGCTCCGAGAGCCTGCCAGGCATGCGCGCAGCGATCCCGCGACCGCCCATCACTCCTCCTCTGAGAAATCCGGGATGCGCACCCCGCAGTTGATGCACACGGGCCTGCTGGACGGCAGACCGCAGGAGGGGCAGCGCCTGCTCGTCTCTTCCTCCTCCTCGTCCGTCATCTCACGATAGACCTCCAGCATGATGCCGCATGCCTCGCAGATCCGTCCCCCTGCTTGCTCGTGGCCACACCGATGGCAGCGGATGGACACCAGCGCTGCGGCCACCGGCGCCTCCTCGGCCGGCTCCTCTTCGACGAGGATGCGCGTCAGCATACGCCCACAGTTATCGCAGAACTTGCCTCCAGGCTGCTCGTAACCACAGTGCTCGCACTTCATCGTCGCACTCCTTTCAGCCGACCTCCGCCAACATCAAGCGCCGCGACCAGCGGGCTTGCAGCGCATCCAGCAATGGCCGGTGAGCCGTCTCCCCCAGGGAGGGATCCCGATGCAACAGTTCGATCGCCGCTCGGCGGGCCTCGGAGAGCAGCTCGGAATCCCGCAGCAGGTCGGCGAACGCGAAGACCGGCGCTCCGGACTGGCGAGTTCCAAGATACTCCCCCGGCCCGCGAATGGCCAGATCCTCCTCCGCGATGGCGAAGCCGTCGTTCGTCCTCTGCATGACTTTCAAGCGAGCCCGGGCGTCCTCGGTCGGCAGATTGTGGGCCACGAGGTAGCAGGTCCCGAGCCGGCCGCCCCGGCCCACCCTGCCGCGAAGCTGGTGGAGCTGGCTGAGCCCGAAGCGCTCGGCATGCTCGATCACGATCACCGATGCGCGCGGGACATCCACGCCGACCTCGACGACGGTGGTGGAGATGAGCACCTCGATCCGGCCCGCAACGAAGTCCTCCATGACACAGACCTTTTGTTCGGGGCTCATCCGGCCGTGAAGCAAGCCCAGGCGCAGTCCGGAAAGCGGACCGGCCTGCAGGTTCTCGAACATGCTGCTGGCGTCCCGCATCGGGAGCTTCTCGGACTCCTCGACCAGCGGGTAGATCAGATAGGCCTGTCCGCCGGCCGCCACCTCCCGCCGCACGTGGTCGTAGGCCCGCTTCGTCTGGCCGGTTCGCAGCAACTCGGTTCTGACGTGCTGGCGGCCGGGCGGTAGCTCGTCGAGCACCGACACGTCCAGATCGCCGTACAGGGTCATGGACAGGGTTCGCGGGATGGGGGTGGCGGTCATGACCAGCACGTGCGGTCTCGTGCCCTTTGTCCTCAGGCGCGCGCGCTGCATCACCCCGAATCGGTGCTGCTCGTCGATGATGCACAGCCCCAGGCGGGCGAAGCAGACCTTCTCCTCGATGAGCGCCTGGGTCCCGACCACCAGGCAGACCTTTCCGCTGGCCACCTCCTCGAGCGCCCGGCGCCGGTCCTCACCCTGGACCGCCGAGGTCAGCAGGGCCAGGCCGACCGGGCTCCGGCTGCGAGCCAGCATGGCCTGGATGTTGCGATGGTGCTGCTCGGCCAGCACCTCGGTGGGCGCCATGAACGCGGTCTGGACGCCCGATCTCGAGGCGGACACCGCAGCCAATACCGCCAGGGCCGTCTTGCCGGAGCCCACGTCGCCCTGGAGAAGCCTGTTCATGGGTTGCTCGGAGGCCAAATCCTCGACCAGCTCGGCCAGCACTCGCCGCTGAGCCTGTGTGAGCTCGAAATCGAACAGCTCGCGGGACAGCTCCAGCAGGTCCACGGGCGCCTCGCATTGGACGGCGCGAGCGGCGCGATAACGCGCGCGCTGCATTCCAAGCGCGACCTGGAGCAGGAAGAGCTCCTCGAAGATCAACCTGCGCTGGCCCGGGCTTCGCATGCGGTTCAGCTCGTCCAGATCCGACCCGGGATCCGGAAAGTGCGCCTGCCGCAGGGCATCGGAAAGACCGGGCAAGCCCATCTCGCCGAGCAATCGTCCGGGCAGCACATCCGGCGCTCGCCCGGCGTACTCCGCCACGACCCGGGTCATGATCTTCCTCAGGGTCCGGGGATAGATGCCCTCGATCTCGGGGTAGACCGGCACGATGCCTCCAAAGGCGCCCTCCTCGCCCGCGCCGTCCGGATCGACGATCTGCACGTCCGGGTGGACCAGCTGTCGAACGCCCCGGTACAGATCGACCTTGCCCGCCACCCTCACCTGCTGCCCGCGCTCGAATCGCTCGGCGAAGCCCGGATGGAAACGGAACCATCGAGCCTGGATCCGACCGCTGTCATCTCCGAGCAAGAGATCGAGGATCCTGCTCCGAGGGCCGGTCCGCCGGACACCGAAATCCAGCACCTGGGCTGTGAAGCAGGCCAGATCTCCGGCTCGCAGCTGGCGGATGCACTGCACCCTCCTGCGGTCCTCGTAGCGACGCGGCAGAAAGAACAGCGCGTCGCCGACAGTGCGGATGCCGCGAGTCGCAAAGCGTTCGGCAAGCCTTGGGCCCACGCCCTTGACGTACTGGATGGAGTCTCGCAGTGGGTCCATCGGCTAGGCCAGCAATCCCGCCGCGTCGCGAAGCCGCGCGACCCGGCTCACCTCTTGCGCCTTCGTCGGCGTTTGCGCCGACGCTTCTTGCGGGTTCGCGGTCGCCTCGTGGGAGTTGGCTGCGCCTTGCGCTCGAGCAGGCCGAGGAGCTCTGCCGCCCGCTCGTCGTTGGCCATGGCAAGTGCGTTGTACTCGGCGGTGGCCTTGGCGATCATACCGAGCTCGACATAGGCCTTGCCGATGAAGTAATGGGCGTCGTTGTTCTGGTAGTCCTTCTGGATGACGATATCGAGCACTTCGATCGCGGACTTGTACTTGCCATTCTCCACGTAGAGCCGTCCGAGCAGTACGCGACAGGGTATGCAGTCCGGATCGACGTCGAGCGCCCTGCGCAGCGTCCGCCGGGCGTCATTCTCGCTCTTCCGGTCGAGCTGGACGCGGGCCAGATTCGTGTATCCGGCAAGATAGTCCGGCTCGGCGCGCACGGCGCGCATGTATGCGTCGTGTGCTTTGTCGCGCAGCAAGTTTCGCTCGTAGATCTCGCCCAGCAAGACGTAGGCCCTGCCGAGCTTATGATTGAGTCGCAGTGCACGGCGAAGCGAGACGACGGCTTTTTCTTGCTCTCCCTTGGCGAGCAGGGCTTCTCCGAGGTAGTAGTGAGCCCAGGCGTTGTGATGGCCGCGCCCGACTGCTTTCTCGAGCGCGGAGATGGCCTTGTCCGGTTTACCCGCGAGCAGGTAGGTGCGGCCTACCTGGATGAGCGCTTCGACGCAGTTGTTGTCGGACGCCACGGCCAGCGAGTAGGCCCGCATCGCCTTCTTGAGCTTGCCTTCCGAGAAGTAGATGTCACCGCGCTTGAGATGGGCATCGGTGTGACGCGGCTGCCGGCGGATCGCCTCATCGAACATGCGCATGGCCTGCTCGCTCTGGCCCTGCTTCTTGAGGATCAGCCCGCGAAGAAAGAACGTGTCGGCGTTGTCGGGATCCAGCTTGGAGGCTCGATCGAGCGACTGGATGGCCGTGGTGTCCACACCCTTGGCCATGTAGGACCGGGCCATGCCCACATAGGCTCGCGCCGAGCCCGGCACTTTCTCGACGGCCTGCTCGAAGGCTTTGAGGGCGTGATCGGGCCTCTCGATCTTGAGGTTCAGCGCACCGGCACGGCAAAGCGCCTCGTTCGACTCGCTCTCGTGACGGTCAGCCTGGGCATAGGCCTTGAACGCCTCCTCGTACTTCCCCTGGGCCGCAAAGGCGTCGCCCTTGCGCAGCAGCTCGGGCACCGGCGAGCAGGCCACCCCGACCAGCAGCGCAGAGCAGGCACCCAAGGCGAGCAGACGTCCTTTCATTCCTTGCGGATCTCCTCGATCACATACTCCCGCTCTCCAGCGGGGGATCGGAAGCATACAAAGTCGCCGGCCTGCTTGCCGATCATCGCCCGGGCAAGCGGTGAGTGCACGGATAATTTGCCAGCAGCCAGATCCGCCTCGTCCTCGCCGACCAGCTTGTAGGTCACCTGTCGGTCGTGTTCCAGATCCGTGAGCGCCACGGTCACGCCGAAGACGACCTTGTCGAGCTGGATGTCCTCCATGCGGATGACCTGGGCCCGGGCGAGCTTGTCCTCGATATCCTGCATGCGCCTGTCGAGCTGTTGCTGGGCCTCCTTGGCCGCGTCGTACTCCGCGTTCTCCGTCAGGTCACCGTGCGAGCGAGCCTCCTCGATGGCCTCGATGATCCGCGGGCGCTCGACCGTCTTGCAGCGCTTCAGCTCATCCTGGAGCATCCGGTAGCCCTCCGGAGTCATCGGGACACGCTCGCTCATGGCGTTCACCTCTCGCCGTCTGGTGCTCAGCGCCATGCTAGCCACTCTCGTCGCTGCGATCAAGCGCCCCGGATTCCCGGATTCCCGGATTCCCGTAAGCGGATCAATCCCGAAGCTGGATGCCGATCGCAAGGCCCGCCAGCAAGCGGACGCTGTGGGCAGCCTCGAGATCGAGCGCCGGCGGCAGGCGATCGTATCCCGCCTCGGCGAAGATGGAGATCGGCTCATCGTTGATGGCCAGGACGACTCTCTGCACCCGCGCACTGGCCTCGGCGCCCAGCGCCCATCCACCCTGGGAGGCCCAGTGAGGAAATACCTCTGCTCTCACGTCGGCCGCGGTCAGACCCGCATCATCCTGGATGCGGAAGCGCAGCGAAGCGGCCGTGAAGGGGCTGACCCGGTGGACGACCTGGACGCCGTCTTCGAGTCGCGGATCGCCCAGCAGGTCGAGGTCGTATCGCGCGCCGAGTCCGATCTCCAACCCGCAGCCCGGCCGTCCAGAACGCCAGGGATCGAACAGAACACCGGCCCGTGCAGCGCCCAGCTGCAGCCAGGAACGCTCGTCTGTAGGGCGAATCCCCGCGCGCACGCGACCGACCGCCAGATCCACCCCGAGATCCAGCGGGAAGAGCAGGCGGGTGGGCGGCGAGGATGGAAAGACGAGGTAACCCGCCGAGCTGTGGCGGACGTAGCTCGCCTCGTAGGCGGTGAGATCGAGACTCGGAAGCCCTTCGAAGTCGAGCTCCCATGGCCGGATCCAGCCGGTCGCGAAGCGGTGATCGAGCTGCCAGGTGACGAGGTCGTCGGCCTCGCCGTACTGCAGGCGATCGCGCCAGACCAGGTCGAGCTGGAGCTCGGCGCTGCCGGCCCAGCCGCTCGCGCAGCTCGCACCCCCGGCCGCGGCTAGGCGCAGCTCCGTGCCCGGATCGAAGCACACCCTGAAGCTGCGGCCCTGCGCGTCGCGAGCGTAGCACTCCGGCGCCTCCGCCAGCGCGGGTGTGCCTGGCACCGCGAGCAGCCAGGCTGCCAGAAGCGCCGCTGCGCTGTGATGTCCGGTTCGCACCTCGAGCCTCTCCGGTTGAGGACCCGGCCGATCCGCATCAACGCCCGGCCAGCGCCGGCAGGTCCTCGTCCAGCCTGGCGGGCGCCCAGAACGACAGCCGCAGACCGGTGATGATCTGGACCTCCCAGGGATCGGCCTCGATCCTGGCCAGATCGTCGCGGTAGTCCAGACCCGCCTCGACCACGAAGGTGAGCGGCTGATCGTTGACCGCGGCGAAGATGAGCTCGTAGCCCGCACGAAAGCCAGCCCGGCTGCGGGTCTGGCCGAATGCGCGGTCGAGGCGGATCGGCATGGCCCAGCGGATATCGCCGCGCAGGTGGTGGAAGCCCTTTCGGTCGAGGCAGAACCGAGCCTCCAGCCTGGACTGGGGGGTCAGGAAGTAGCGCGCCTCGTCCGAGTCGACATCCCACATGCCCTCGGCCGCCAGCCCGGCCTCGAGGCGCAGGTGATCGTAGAGGTCGGCCGATTGCCAGATGTCCCATGCCGCGTGCAGCTCGCCGAACTCCAGGCCGATGATTCCCTCTGCCCGGTGAGGGTGCACATGCAGGTCGAGCAGGCGCATGCCCCAGCCGATGTCCATGAACAGATCGTGGCGGCGCGGCTGGCCGAAGAACGTCGTCAGCCGCAGCACGGGGCGTGCGCTGGCGTGGCTCAGGTCGTAGGCGAAGAGCAGCGCCTGCGCCTCGAGGTCGTCGATCACCACGAATCCCTCCAGCCCGCGGATGGCATGCCGGTCCCGATCCCCGGCCGAGAGCCAGCTCGCCTCGAAGCCCAGGTCGAAGCGCACCCTGGCGAGATCCGCTTCCTCGTGCGCGAGCGCGAAGCCGGGCTGCCAGCCCGCGCCCAGGTAGAAGCGCTTGAGCAGGTCAAAGGTGACCTGGAAGACCCGCCCCTTCTCGTCGCGATACCAGCCTGGCGGGGCCTCGGCCACCGCGTCGACCATGGTCCAGCCCAGATCGCGGGCCTGATCGAAGTCCGCCTGCCTGCCCCAGGTGCACTCCTGCAAACGCCGGAGGGGCTGGCCTCCAGCCTGGGTGTCAGGTGCGACAAGGCAGCGCCGGGTGGCTTGATCGCACTGGACGCGCAGCGTCTTATCGCCCAGCTTGACGCACCATACGGGCTGGTCCCAGTCCAGATGGGGGGGCTCCGTCCCCGCATCCTCTGCCATGGCACTCGGGATGCATACGAGAAGCGCCACGAGCACAAAGGACCACAGCTCGACACAGGTCTTGCGATCCATGCTGACCTCCAATCCTTGTCGGTCGATCGGAGCGCAAGCTGCATGCCAGCTGCAGCGCGATGCCGAGGCGAAAGACTTTTTATCGTATTTCCGAAATGATCGAGCCTCCCGTGATCCAGCTCACTGCGCATGACGCAGCGCACCTGACCATGCCGCAGTGCGTAGAAGCGGTTCCAGATCAGCGAGGAGGCTCGAGCCCCGCACCAGCTCTCGGCGGCCCGGGAGGCCCGATTCGCACCGTGCCCGGCCGTGCATCCGGAGGCGATGGGCTTTCCGGTGCCGGCGCGTGCTGTGAGCCCTCGGTCTCCCTGGTGCCGCCCAGGGACTGCAGGCGGGCCAGGATGCGCTGGACGTTGGAGGAGTCCGAGCTACGGCGAGCCAGCGAGAGCGCCTTGCGAAGCGCAGAGCGGGCCTGGCTCGTCCTTCCCATGCGCGCCAGGAGATCGCCCTTCTTGTACAAGGCGTAGTAGTAGCCGGGCTCGATCTCGAGTGCCTGGTCGTAGCTGGCCAGGGCCGCATCCCGATCGCCCATGGCCCGGTGAGCGTCAGCCAGATGGAGGAAGTCGGTACGGAAGTCGATCTCCTCGACCGGCCAGTAGACGGCCGTGTACAGGACGGCCAGCATGGCCAGGGCGGAGGCGAGCTTGAGCCTGGCCGCCTTGCCCCAGGTCTGCCATAGCCAGCGCAGCGCTGCAGCGGCAAAGACGCAAAGGACGATCACCACGGGCAGCCGATCGCGAGCCGTGATCGAGGAGGCGATCAGCACCAGCGCATTGGCCGAGAAGAAGGCCAGAAGCAGCCCTCGCTTGCGCCACGAGCCCCAGCTCACGAGCAGACCGACGAGAGCCAGAGGCAGCAGGATGCCAAAGCTGACCAGCGGCAGGCGCAGCACGGAAGCGAAGCGCTTCGAGAAGTAGTAGTTTCGCTGGTCGGGCAGCTCGTATGCGTTGAAGTAGTATCGCGCCTTTCGTCCGAGCAGGCAGAGCCACGCGCCGGGATCCTCTGCGATCGCATCGAGGCTCTTGCCGATCCAGAAGCGGGAGACCTCGGATGGCTTGAGGTCCCGGCGCCTCGATTCCTGCTGGGCCACTGCCGGGAAGCTGGCCAGCTGGTCGCGCATCGAAAGGCCAAGGGGGCGATCCCTGTAGCGGGGTGCCCGGGCGCGAATCCCGTCGCAGCCTTTGCAGTTGCCGGTATAAAGCGCCGCGCCGCTGTCGGACGTGAGCAGCACCAGGTCTCCCCCCAGCGCGTAGTTGTGCACTGCGAGTGGCGAGATGGCAGCCAGGAAGCCGAGGCCGAGCAGAGCCCAGGCGGGCAGCCAGCGCCTCCAGGCACGCCATCCGAAGTAGGTGGCGATGGCCAGCGCGACCAGCGGAGCGAAGAGCGCGATCATACCGCGGGCGGCGGTCGAGAAACCGAGCAGGATCCCCGCGGCCAGCCACTTCCACTTGGCTGGCTTCTTGAGGCCCGCGGCCAGCAGGGCCAGGCAGAGAAGGCTCAGAAAGCCGAGCAGCACAGCCGGCAGCAGCAGGCTGGAGTAGAACGCGAACATGCCGTAGAGCGCCGCCATCAGGCCGGCCATGAACGCGGTCGACGGTCCGAAGAGCCTGCGCGCCAGGTCGTAGACGAGCCAGACCGACGCGACGGACAGCAGCACCTGGACAGCGCAGACGGCCGCAGGCGATGGGCCGAAGACCGCGTACACGCAGGCGACGAAGTACGCATACAGCGGTCCGGTGTAGAAGACCGGCTGGCTTCGTCCGAGCCAGTCTCCTTCTACGATCCGCTGGGCCCACTCGTGGTAGGTGAAGGGGTCACCGTGCAGGTGCTGGAAGAAAGGCGTGTCGAGCACCTGGATCAGGTGGATCGAGCGAAGGGCCGCTGCGATGATCAGCAGCAGCGTCACGGCCAGCCCGGGTCGCTTGAGCTTGTCCAGGGCAGCGCCGATCCGCATCCGCCGCTCGGCTCGGCGTGCCCGGCGCTCGTCCACCCTGCGCCGCTCGGCCACCTCGGGCGCCTCGATGCCCAGCTCGCGCATGGCCTGGCGGACCTGCTTGGGCTCGACCCCGAGGCGCTTGGCAAGGGCCTTGGGCGAGTAACGCTCGCAGTTCTCGCGGATGAAACGTCTCTGATCCGGCCTGAGGCTCAAAGCAAAAAGCTCCCCGGCCTGCTGGCCGCTTGCTCCCAACTATGTGATCGGGATGGGCTTTCTGTAAAGCAAGAAGTCGGTCAAGCCCCCTTGGCCCCTTGACATGCCCCGATCCATCCGCTAGAGGATCGGAGTCGTCTGTGGGGGAAGGGACCTGCCCAACCGAGGGATTGCAGACCATGAAAAAGACCAAGGTGATCATCTTAGGCGCAGCCGGGAGGGACTTCCACAACTTCAACACCGTCTTCCGGGGCAACGATCGCTTCGAGGTGCTGGCCTTCACCGCGACCCAGATCCCTGACATCGAGGACCGGCTCTACCCACCCGAGCTGGCGGGCCCTCTCTACCCCCGCGGGATACCCATCGTGGAGGAAGAGGAGCTCGATGCCCTGGTTCGAGATCGGGGTACTGACGAGGTGGTCTTTTCATACAGCGACGTGACCCACGAGCACGTCATGCACCTGGCCTCGCGCGCCCTGGCTGCCGGAGCCGACTTCCGTCTGCTCGGCACGGCAGCGACCTGCCTCGAGAGCAGCAAGCCGGTGGTGTCGATCTGCGCCGTGCGCACCGGCGTGGGCAAGAGCCAGACGACCCGCTACGCGGTAGACGCCCTGCAGAAGCTCGGCAAGAAAGTCGTGGCCGTCCGCCACCCCATGCCATACGGCGACCTGCTCAAGCAGGAGGTCCAGCGTTTCGCCGAGCTCGCAGATCTGGACGAGCACGACTGCACCATCGAGGAACGAGAGGAGTACGAGCCCCATATCGAGAATGGCGTCGTGGTCTACGCGGGTGTGGACTACGAGAAGATCCTCCGACAGGCCGAGGCCGAGGCGGATGTGATCGTCTGGGACGGCGGCAACAACGACCTGCCCTTCTTCCGCTCGGACCTGCGCATCGTGCTGATCGATCCGCACCGACCGGGCCACGAGCTGCGCTACCATCCCGGCGAGGCCAACCTGCGCATGGCCGACGTGGTCGTCGTCAACAAGTTCGACTCCGCCCAGCCGCAGGACGTGGCCCAGGTCGAGAAGAACGCCGCCGAGCTGGCGCCCGGGGCGAGGATCGTCCGCTGCAACTCGCCTTTCTCGGTGCGCGATCCGGATGCAGTCCGCGGCAAGCGGGTCCTGGTCATCGAGGACGGCCCCACCCTGACCCACGGCGAGATGGCGTACGGTGCAGGTGTGCTGGCTGCCGAGAAGTTCGGGGCGGCCAGCATCGTCGATCCGAGGCCCAAAGCGGTCGGATCGATCGCCGATACCTTCTCCAAGTACCCGCATCTGAAAGGACTCCTGCCGGCCATGGGCTACAGCGACGAGCAGCTAGACGATCTCAAGCAGACCATCGCCGCCTGCGACTGCGACCTGGTGCTGGTGGGCACACCGATCGACCTGTCGCGCGTCATCGAGCTAGACAAACCGTCCCAGCGCGTCTTCTACAGGCTCGAGGACGCGGGCTCGCCGACTCTGGCCGAGCTGATCGCAGAGCGATTCTAGCGCTCGAAGGAGACCGGCATGCGAACATCGCTCAAAGGGCGCGATCTCGTCTCGCTTCACGACCTCGGCTCGGACGAGATCGCGTCGATCCTGGACGAGGCCGACGCGCTCAAACGCCGCCACAGGCAGCGGAGCGAGGAGCCCTACCTGCCGCTCGCGGGCAGGAACCTGGCCATGATCTTCCAGAAGCCCTCGCTCCGCACCCGGGTCTCGTTCGAGGCGGGCATGTATCGATACGGGGGTCACGCGGTCTACCTGGGGCCCGAGGACATCCAGCTCGGCAAGCGCGAGACCACGGCCGACATCGCCCGTACGCTCTCGCGATACTGCGACGCCATCATGGCCCGCACCTTCGCCCACCAGCACGTCGTGGAGCTGGCCCAGCACGCGACGGTGCCGGTGGTCAACGGGCTGAGCGACCGGCTCCACCCCTGCCAGGTGCTGGCCGACCTGATGACACTGCGCGAGAGGAAGGGCCGCCTGGCCGGGATCAAGCTGGCCTTCCTGGGAGACGGCAACAACTGCGCCCACAGCTTGCTCTACGGCTGTGCCAAGACCGGCGTTCACCTGAGCCTGGCCGTGCCCGAGGGCTACGAGCCCCTGGCGGATATCGTGACCGAGGCCCGCGAAGACGCCCGTGAGAGCGGCGCCGAGCTGCAGGTGACCCACGATCGCGATCATGCGCTCGACGGCGCCGACGCGATCTACACCGACGTCTGGGCCAGCATGGGCCAGGAGTCTGAGAAGCAGGTCCGTGCAGCAGCCATGCGGCCCTACCAGCTCGATGCCGAAGCGCTCTCCAAGGCCAAGCCGGACGCCATCGTCCTGCACTGCCTGCCCGCCCACCGCGGCGAGGAGATCAGCGACGAGGTGATCGAGGGCCCCCGGTCGGTCGTCTTCGACGAGGCCGAGAACCGGCTCCACGCCCAGATGGCCCTGCTGATCTCGCTGATCAGCTAGACGTCTTTTGTTTTCCGAAAGATACGATCAAGCCACCGGGCACCCTGAGAAGGGCGCTTTTTTTTCCGTCCCTCCATGCAGGCGCAAGGAGGACGAGGAGATGAAGAGCAAGCACGATCCCTTCCAGGGCGATTCCGAGCTCGAGGCTTTCGTTCGGCAGGCGCTCACCAGGGCCAGCGAGTCGGTGGCCGAGCGCAGAGGGCCGCTGATGCCCTTCGCGATGGTCGATGATGATTGGGGCGACCAGCGCATCCAACGCTTCTGTGGCAGCGACTACCGCGACGACGTGTGCTGCGCCTTCCAGTTCGCGCGCCAGAACGGCTCGGTACGCTGGGCCGTGGCCTGGGACGGAAGGCTTTCGGGCTCCGAGGATCCGCGCGAGGCGGTCTTCGTCCGGGCGGGCATCAACGGATCGGGCCGCCAGCTTCTCTTCGCCTGGAAGATTGCGAGAGATCCCGGCGGCACGGCCGAGACGATCGGCTCCCCCCTCCTGCTCGACGATGTGGACCGCCAGTAAGAAGTAATTGTATTTCAGTTTGATACGCGAGACACCTAAAGTACTTCATCATTCATTTTTCGCCAAGAGCCTCCGCTCCTGACCTCTCAGCAGTCGCCGGATGTTGTGTCTGTGAGAGGCGCAGATGACCAGCAGGGCGACCAGGGCAAAGCCTATCTCAGGCCATCCCCGAGAGAAGACCGCCATGCAGATCGGGTAGGACAGGAGCATGCAGAGCGAGGCCAGAGACGCATAGCGGCTCAGCCAGGCCACCAGCACCCAGACCAGGGCCCCAAGCCCGGCGCTCGCGAGATCCAGGCCGGCCACTAGGCCCAGGGCGTGAGCCACGCCCTTGCCGCCCCTGAAGCCGTGATAGAGCGGGAAGAGGTTGCCGAGCAGGGCGCAGAGGCACACCGCAAAGGCTGGCAAGGGTGGAAGCCAGCGCATCGCCGCCCAGGACACGCAAGCGGCCCGCAGCACGTCGGCCAGCAGCACGGCCAGAGCCCAGGCCGGCCCCAATGCCCTGAGCGCGTTGGTGGCGCCGGGATTGCCGCTGCCGTGACGGCGCAGGGCGGCCGGTCTGCCCGCCAGCCGCGAGGCCAGCAGGGAGAAGTTCAGCGAGGTGAGCAGGTAGGCCCCGGCGCACGCGGCGAGCCATACCCAGACCGAATCCGCAGGTGCCAGCCGATACGAGGGCATGGGCTCGACCTTAGCACCCCCGGTCAGGCCGAGGCCAGATTCTCAATCGAAGGGCATGCCTTTGACGCTCGACCGCATACAGCTGGAAAAGAGAGCGCCGAGAGGCTAGCATGGCCCCGGAGGTGAGAGATGAGACCGACTGTGCGTTGGCTTCTTGTGCTGGCAGCGGGCTGCGTTCCATTCGCCTGCGAGGACAAGCCCAAACCGGTCAAGGCGGAGCCGCGCGTCGAGGCGATCCAGGGCGCTGTGATGCCGCCCGCGGCGATCGAGATGCCAGAGCCGGTGATCGCCTACGCGATGACGGGCGACCTGCAGAGGCTGGTGGCCAATCTCGAGAACCTGGCATCCAGGACCGCGCCCGTGCCCACGGGCGCGATCGGCGCCCACATCACCGAGGGGCTGCTCAACATGGGCCTCAAGGATACCGCGGCCGTGAGGCTCGACCTGCCAGCCGGCCTGCTGCTGCTCGATCCCCAGAAGCACAAGATGCCCATGCTGATGGCCCTGTCCGTGGCCAGCAGCGAGCGCTTCCTCGAAGCGCTCAAGCCGGTCTGGACATACAAGCAGGCGGCCGGAGGGGTGCACGAGCTGCTGCGCCATGACGTGGACACCCAAGACGTCTTCTCCAAGGGCGCCAAGGCCCTGTCCGATCGACCTCCCTCGACGCTCTTCGTGCGCTTCTCCCGAGGTGTGGCCTACCTGGCCATCGAGCGCCAGGTGCTGGAGCTGGGCTCTGCCTTTCTCGAAAGCCGCCTGGTGGCCGGCGCGCCCCAGTCGGGCGGCGTGCTGGCCGTGGGCCTGGCAAACCTGAGAAAGTCCTTCGCGCCCCAGCTCGCAGCCCTACCGATGATGATCGACAAGCAGCTGCGCGTCTCCCTCGGCCAGAGGCCGGACGTGAGGGATCCCGAGCTCGCTTTGTGGATGACGAGGCGGATGCTGGACAAGAGCTTCGCCCTGCTCGGTCAGACCCGCCAGCTCTCCACAGCCCTGGACCTGAGCGCGAAGCGGGCGCTCATCCATCTGTCCCTGAGTGCGGAGCGCGACTCCTCGCTGGCCCGTTTTCTCGCCAGCCAGGACCGAGACAGCCGCATCGGTCTGGACGCCTACCTCCCGCCCGGTGGCTTCCTCTCGATGGCCGCGAACGTGCAGTGGATGCTCGTCGAGCAAGATCTGCTGGCATTCGCCCAGGAGCTCTCCGAACGCCTGGCGGGCCCGGAAGGTGCGGATGGAGGTGCCGCCGACGGGGGAGAGCAGAGCTCGAGGCGACTGGTGGATGCCATCCGCAAGATGATCACCGCCCTCGGGGACGAGCTGGCCCTGACCGAAGACATCGGCCCGGATATGGCCATGAAGTGGGTGCAGGTCATCGCCCTTCGCGACGAGACCGCCGCCCGCGAGTCGCTCGATGCCCTGGTCTCGCTCGGAGACGAACTGATGGGTGCGATGGACTCGGCCATGACCATGGGCGCCTCTTTCGAAGGGCCGCGCCAGCTCGAACCACAGGGTGCGGTGGGTCTGCAGGCGTTCGAGATCCGTTTCCAGCTCGCGGCACTTCCCGAGCAACAGGCCGCGTGGATCCGCAAGATGTACGGCGGGGATAGCCTCAAGATGGCCTATGCCATCTTCGACAAGAAGCTGGCTCTGAGCATGGGCCGGGATGCCGAGACCGAGCTGCGCGCGCTCATCGACAGGCTACAGACCGGCAAGACGGGCGGTATCCCGGACTCGGCGCTCTACAAGAGCGCAGCCGGCGACCTTGCACCGAAGGCTCGCGAGGCCGGCTGCTACGTGATGCTCAGCTTCGGTCGGGTCTTGGCGCTCAGCGTGGCCAGCACCTTCGCCACCATGGGAGACCAGGCCCCCCGGACCGCCATCCCCGATATCCACAGCGGGTTTTTCTTGGAGATCCGATCGGACCACGAGGAGCAGATCGAGGCCAGCCTGCGATTGCCCGCCGAGCACCTGACCGAGATGGGCGAGATCATCGCGCTGCTCGCCCGCATCTCGGTCACCCCTCCGCAACCCAGGGATTGACAGAAAATATTGGCGCCTCTCGGTTTTCCGTAATGTAGCGGGTTCGCGCTGATTGCCTCGTCTGGATGCGCCTGTCGAGGCACTCCGCGCCTCACACAGTCAGAGTGAATTATC
>JAFGRB010000170.1 GCA_016935365.1 Deltaproteobacteria bacterium | reverse complement strand
GGCCGAGGGAGGGGGACGCGTAGCTTGGTCAATCATCGTGATTGCGTGCCATTTCACGGCCAAATCATGTTGACCTCGCAAAAAGTCGCTTCGCGACTTCTGCTCGGCGGGGGAGGGATCTTCCCTCCCCCGCCACTTGAAATGAATTCAAGTGGTTCCACCCCCTCTTGGCGGCTGGCGCTTTCCAGCACCGGCCGCTGATGGACTTTTTACGAGTCCATCAATCATGGGGTGTTTTCTTTTCCTGACTTGTGTGAACACGCACAGCAAGCGCATTTTCGAACAACGCGGATTGCTCACGGCATCTGCCAGCCGGATAGACGACGAAGAGGTGCTCGAGCTCCAGGTCCTCGGTGCGCGGATCTTTCACTTGCAGCTATCCAAAAACGGAATGGACCAGGCATCTCGCACATAGACCTGCAGCTGCTTGGCGAAGCGGGGTAACGCGGCTCCGAGATCCGCCGGAGGCACTCGGGTGTCGAAGAGCTTCAGCTGCTGGAGATTCTCGAGCTTCTGGAGATGGACGAGGCCGGCCTTGGTGATCCGGGTGCCGCCCAGGACGAGCGAGCGCAAGCTCGTAAGCCCCGCCAGATGCAGCATGCCCTCGTCGCCGACAGACGTGTTCCAGAGCACGAGCTCCTTGAGCTTTCCGAGCTTGCCCACGTGCGCAAGCCCCTTGTCGGTGATCTTGGTAAAGCTCAGATCGAGCTGCTCGAGCGAGCCGAGATGCGTCAGGTGCGCGATGTTCTCGTCCGTCACCCGGGTGGACCCGAGTTCGAGCGTTCGGAGATCTCCGAGCTTGCTCAGGTGCTGGAGCCCGCTGCCCTCCCCGAGCCCGAACACGTGGCCGAGCGAGAGCGCGCGCAGTCTCGTGTAGGCGCCGATGTGCTGGAGATGCTCGCCCTGGATCTTGCTGTTGCTGAGATCGAGGCAGGCCAGCTGCCGGAGGTCGGGTGATTTTGCGAAACCCGCTCCGGAGATCTCCGTCTCCCGCAAGCCCAGGACTCTCAAGCTCGTCAACGCGTTGAGATGCACCAAGTGCTCGTCCGTCACCGCCGTCTTGTAGAGGTCCAGCCGCTCGAGCTGCTTCAGGCCTCCGAGCTGGGCCAGACCGGCGCCGGTGACTCCGGTCTTTCCGAGATCGAGGCGCTTCAAGCCGCTGAGCTTGCCGATCTGCGCCAGCGCGGCGTCGTCGATCTCGGTGTAGCCGAGGCGAAGCTCCTCCAAGGCGCTCATGCCCGCGAGCTTCTCGAGGCCCGAACCCTTCAGCTTGGTGGATGCCAGACCGAGATGGCGCAAGCCCTTCAGTTGCCCGACCGAGGCGAGACCCGCATCGGTGATCCACGTGTTGTCGAGGTTGAGGCGCTGCAGGTGGGACAATCCGCTCAGGTGCTTCAGCCCGGAGCCCTGAATCAGATTGTACGACAGGTCGAGCTCGCGCAGCTCTTCGAGCGGCTCGAGCTTAGCGAGGTCGGCGTCTCGGAGCTTGAGGTTGCCGAGATGTAGATAGCGCAGCTTTGAAAGCTTGGCGAGTTGCGCGAGCCCCGCCCCGGTCACGTCGGAGGCGTAGAGGTCGAGCCACTCGAGCTCCGGCAGCTTGGCCACCTGCTCGAGCCCCTCGTCTTTGATATTGGTGATGCTGACGCTGAGGCGCTTGAGCGATTCGAGCTTCGCCAGGGCATCGAGATCCTCGACTTTGATCTTGTCTCGCAGGAGATAGAGCTCGCGGAGATCCGTGAGCGAGCCGAGCTTCGCCAGCGCGCCCGGGGCGAGCTGGCAGCGGCGGATCTGGAGATGCTCGAGCTTTTCGAGCTTGCCGATCTGGGCCATGCCCCGCGGTGAGATCGTGGCAGAGGAGACGAAGAGGTTTCTGAGCTGCGGATAGCCCGCGAGCTGCTCGAGCTCCTCGTCGCTCACGGCATACAGAGAGATCCCGGGGACCGCGCCGCGTCGAAGCTCAGCCACCAGCTTCGAGATCTCGCCTGCCTCCAGGCGCATGGCGCTGGGCTCCACGTACCACCGACCATCTGCGGGGACCGCCACCCCGCGGCCGTCTCCGGAAGGCGTGCGGCCGAGCAACACGGGATCTTGACGCTCGCGCTTGCTCTCGGGCAGCCGGAAGACCGCCAGATTCAGCCCAGACTCGAAGCGTACGCTCGCCTGCGGGCTCTTCGTCGTGCCGCCGGCACATCCGGAGTCGCAGCCCGCCAGGGTCGCGCAGGACAGCATTAGGGGAATCACAGCGCACAGGCAGATGAACCTCATGGTTTGCTCCTATCCGGCTCGGGCGTTTATACCCCTAATAACACACCGAGAACGATTGCCGGCACTCTTTTCCCGCATCTCCGCTGAACGGCTTCGCGACGGCTTTGACGTGCTCTCGAAATCCGCTATCCTGTACTTCTTGGCCACGCTTGTCCCCACTTGCTTCTTTCTCCTGGCAGCGGCTGCTCCGGCAGCTGGGCTTCCGGACGCGGTGGCCAGGTATGCAACCCGTCAGGGGCTCGTCG
The DNA here is from genome assembly GCA_016935365.1 of Deltaproteobacteria bacterium. Lineage (GTDB taxonomy): Bacteria > Myxococcota > B64-G9 > B64-G9 > B64-G9 > JAFGRB01. The sequence goes on along the minus strand of JAFGRB010000170.1, from coordinate 11,737 downwards.
AGGTCTCGGTGCGCGGACCCGATGGTCGCGCCCTCTCGAGCACGCCGATCGAGATCATCCCCTACGAGCCCGAGGTGCCCGAGCTCGAAGCGAGGCAGTCCGCACCCCTGTCCAGCGCCACGGACGCTTCGGGCCGATTTCGGCTCGCATGGCGAAGCGGTCAGCTGAAGCTCTTCGTGCACGTTCGGGGAATCGGCTTCGGCGCCACAGGGGCATTCGAGGTCCGGGCAGCCGAGACCGTCCGTCCAGACCTGCCGCCCCTGGCCGCCTTTGCCCGGATCGAAGGCTCCCTCGACGAGGAGATATTCAGATCGGGTGTGAAGATCGTCGCGCGGCCATATCGTCGTTATCTCCCGAAGCGCCCTGTCGCCTACGGGCCTGGAGGGCAGCTCGTCATCGATGACGTCCTGCCTGGCCACTACGATCTGATCGTACGGGACGGTGAGGAGATCTTGGCCGATCAGCCGATAGAGGTCGTGCCAGGCGAGCATCGAGAAGGGGTCGTGCTCCGAAAAGTGAATTACTTACCCCTGAAGCGGTATCCATCAGAGAACAATTCGGAGAAGGCCGTCACCTGGGTCGCGGGCGTGGTCCGCGACGAGGCTGGCCGACCTCTGTCCGGGGTGACGGTATATTCGAGAGTCACTTACGCCACACACCGGTTGACCGAGATGGTGCGCTCCGCCACCACGAACCGCAGGGGACGTTTCGCGATTGAGGGTCCGGAGTGGCTCGCAGACCATGGGCAGAGTATCACGGCCTTCAAGCGCGGCTACCAGCCAGGCCTTGCCAGCATTCAGTACCTGCCCGAGCAGGCCCGCGGATCCGCCCGACCACCAGCCCCCCGGATCGCACTGACCCTCGGCAGGAAAGGAGCGGCGCTCACGGTCGAGGTGCTCCACGACGGACACCCTGTCCAGGACGCCCGCGTCTCGCTCAAGCCCGAGCATGGTCCAGCGCTGTTCGATCAGCGTTACGCGGGCAGCGACATGGGCGCGCAGAGTGAGAGCCTCGGACGCCAGCTCCAGACGGTCAAGCAGAGCGATCCGCGCGGCCTGGCAAAGTTCTCGGGCCTAAGGCCGACGACCTACGCCATCACGGCGATCAAGGGCTCCGGGGAGGACAGGCTGGGCGGATTCGCCTACGGCGTCGCTGCCCGGATCGGCCGTGTGCCGACCTTCCGCCTATCCATCCACCGCAAGCAACGCCGCGTGCGCTGTCGCGTCCTGGAGCCCGACGGTCGGCCCTACTCCGGCAAGGCCGAGTTCTCATATGGCACGGTCATGGAGAAATCGCCGATCGGGACATCGTCGAAGACGGACGAGTCGGGAATGGCTGCGTACACGTTCCGGTCCTCCGGGCTCTACCGGGTACGGTCGACCTTGCGCGAGTTCGGCGGTGTCCTGCGCAAGCCACCTCTCTCCGGTGAAGCGCTCGTGGCCGTCTCCGCCTTCATGCCGATGAACGAAACGCTGGATCTTAACCTGGAGCAGCCAGGATGCGGATCCCTGACCGTGGACTTGCAAGACGCTGCTGGTCGGCCGCTGGAGGGAGTCGTCATCATCGACGAGTGTCCCATGATCTACGGAGTTGGGTATCCCTGCGCGGCTGGCTCGACGGACGAGAACGGGAGGGTGCGGTTCGAGGATCTTTACCCCGGCCACTTCGAGCTGATTGCTTTCAGCTCTCACGGAAGACTGCCGAGAAGATCGGTGGGGATCGCGGCCTGGCGGGACCACCACTTGCAGATACGAGACCAAGAGACCGCCCACGACCGGCCGCAGCCTTCGGATCCACCCAAGGCATCGAGACACGTCAGCTACACGAGTCTGGTCCGGACCGCGGTCCAGCTATCGGACGGCAAGACACCCGCCGTGGGTGCCTCGGTGCTCGTGATCGACACCGAGACGGGTGAGAAGGTCGCAGGTGGATATGTCGATGCCTCTGGACGGGTCCAGGTATACGGCGTCGAGCCCGTCGTCGATCCGAAACAGAGCGTCACGGCCCTGGCCTGGCGTTGGTGCTCCCATGGCGTGACCCGCGTCGCTCTCGATCCGGGCAAACGGGTGATCCGCCTGGGGCGCCCGCTGGCTCTGACCGGGCTCGTCACCCTGGCCGGCAGGAAGATCGATGCACGGGCGGCTCGCATCGAGGTCAAGGCGGACTTCGAGGGGAGGGACAGTCCAGCGGGACTCTACGACCGTTCAGCGACAGTCCAGGCAGATGGGCGCTTCCGCCTGGACGGTATGACCCCTGGCTCCTACCGCATCCAGGCGATCATGGATGGGATCTGGCTATCGCCCAGCCTGGCCATCACGGTGGGTGGCGGGCGAGCGAAGCCCATCCAGCTGGACATCGGTCAACCCGGCGAAGCCGTCTTGCTCGAGCTGGCCGATCCATGCGGAGCGCCGGCCAGCGGGGTGGCTGTTCGCATCGAGCGACATCCAGGCCCGCTGGTGAAATCTATCTGGCCCGATGAGCTCGTATCGGACAAGGCCGGGCGGATCCACCTGGAAGGCCTCGAAGCGGGCACGCACAGCCTGACGGTGGTGGAGACTGGCGCCAGGCACGAGATTACCATCCGTCCGGCACCAGGTAGTCGAGAGCAGCCGCGGGCCATCTCGCTGGTGGTCCGCAAGTCGAGCGAGCCACGCCCGGGCAGCGCTGGGGACTGACGGGTCGACAGGCCGGAGGGGAGCGCTCCGGCTGTGCCGGTATGTGGCTACGGAGCTACGGACGCGGGTGGGAGGCGAGCCAGCGGCCGGCCTCCTCGAGCGCGGGATCGAGCGAGTGGGCCTGCTCGAAGGAGGCCCGGGCCTGGTCGGTCTTTCCCTGGGCGTCCAGGCTCGCGCCCAGCAGGAAGTGGGCCCGGGCATTCTCAGGCGCGAGGGACACGGCCCGCCTCGCCACCTTCTCGGCCTCGGCGAGCTCGCCTTGCCGCAGGCGGGCCAGGGCGAGCTGGAGATGCAGCCCGACGGCCTCCGGCGAGGCGGCGCGCAGCCGCTCGAGCAACTCGGCCGCCGCGGCGAAGTCGCCGGCGGCCATGTGGGCCTTGGCCAGGTTGGCCGCCACGTCGGCCTGCTTCGGGTCGAGCTCCAGCGCGCGCGCGAGCTGCGCCCGCGCCTCGGCCACCCGGCCGGCCAGAAGAAGCGCGTAACCGTAGTCGCCGAGCAGGCCGGGGTCTTCGGGTTTTCGCTTGCAGGCCTGCTCCAGCCGCGCGAGCCCCTCTTTGGTCTTGCCCTGCATCAGCAGCGAGACTCCCAGCTCGTGCAGCAGCTCCGGGTGATCGGGATGCCGGGCGAGCGCCTCGGTGTAGATGCGCGCCGCCCGGGCATTGTGTCCCTTGAGATCGCACGCCATGCCGAGCAGCAGGGCGCTATCGATGTGATCGGGAGCCAGGCGCCTCGCCTGCTCCAGCGCCTCGATCGCCTCGTCCAGGCGCTCGAGCCGCGACAGGGCCAGGCCCAGCTGGAACTGGCCCTCGGCCGAGCCCGGCTCGCGGGCCAGGGCCGCCTGCAGCACGCCCACGGCCTTCTCGCTCTGACCGCGCGCGTTGTAGTCCGTGCCGATCTGGATGAGCTCGGCCGGGCTGAACCCGTCGGTCGCGCTCTCGCGAGTCGGCTCCGGCTCGGCTACGCGCTGCGCGCCGGCGCAGCCGCAGGCGAAGCACAGGCCCAGCGCGGCCGCGAGTGTGGATGGAGGGGCTTTCAAAACCATCGCCGCTCTCAACGCCGTCTGCGCCGCGTCGAGCCGCCCAGCCGGATGTTGTCGATCAGGCGGGTGTCGCCCACGCTCACGGCCGCGAGCAGCACCGCCTCCCTGTCCACCTCGGGAATGCGCTCCAGGGTCTCGGGATCGCACACGGCCACGTAGTCGATCTCCAGGTCCCGTTCCTCGCGCAGCAGATCCAGCACCACGGCCCCCAGCTCGGCCGCGTCCCGCTCCCCGCTCTCGCACAGGCGCTTGGCCTTCCTCAGCCCGCGGAACATGGCCGTGGCCTGCTGGCGCTGGGCCGGCGAGAGGTAGGAGTTGCGAGAGCTCATCGCCAGGCCGTCCTCCTCGCGGACGGTCGGAATGCCCACGACGTTCACGTCGAAGTTCAGATCGCGCGCCATGCGCCGGATGGAGATGAGCTGCTGGTAGTCCTTCTCACCGAAGACCGCCACGTCGGGCTCGACGATCCGCAGCAGCTTGGCCACCACGGTGGCCACGCCCCGGAAGTGGCCCGGCCGGGAGGCGCCGCAGTAGTCCCGCGTGACCTCGGTCACGTCGACCACCGTCTGAAAGCCGTCCGGGTACATCTCGGCGGTGTCCGGAAAGAACATCACATCGCCGCCCGCGGCGCGGATCTTGCGGCGGTCGCCAGCCGGATCCCGGGGGTAGCGATCCAGATCCTCGTGGGGACCGAACTGGGTCGGGTTGACGAAGACGCTGACCACGACCACCTTCGCCAGGCGATTGGCCTCGTGGATGAGCGCCAGATGCCCATCGTGCAGGCTCCCCATGGTGGGCACCAGGGCGACGGACCGCCTGTGGCGGCGCAGCTCGGCGATGTACTTCTTCATGTCGGCCACCCGGCGGATGAGCTTGAAGCCCGGCTTGGCCCTGGAGATCCGGACCGCCTTGGCGCCCTTCGGACCGCTCTTGGCCTTGGCCTTGCTGGTCTTTCGAGCCGGCTTGCCGGTCCGGCGGCGTGAGGAGGCCGCCTTTTTCTTGTGCGCGGGCTTGCCCCGGGCCTTGGCTCGGCTGCTCTTCACAGCAGTCGCGCGCGAGGCGCGCCTCTTCTTGGAAGGCTTGGCTTTGGATGGCATACGGCTTCCTTTCACTGGCCTCAGCTAGGGCGATAGAAGGCCACATACACCCCGCCAAGAGAGAAAGTCAAGGAAAATCGACGGCTTCGACCTCATGTCAGGCGTCTCTTCCAAAGCGAGATAAGGACCGATCCGGCCAGCAGGCCGCCCACCACGGCCAGGGACACCACGGTCGGGATGCGCAGCCAGTGCTCGATGAGCATCTTGACGCCGATGAAGGTGAGCACCAGTGCCAGGCCATACTGCAGGTACTGGAAGCGATCCATGATGCCGGCCAGCAGGAAGAACAGCGCCCGCAGGCCGAGAATGGCGAAGAGATTCGACGTCAGCACGATGAAGACGTCGGTCGTGATGCCGAACACGGCCGGGATGGAGTCGACCGCGAAGACCACGTCCGAGAACTCCACCGTCACCAGCACCAGGAGCATCGGTGTGGCCAGGCGCCGCCCGTCGATCCGCACGAAGAAGCGCTGCCCGTGGAAGTCGGCCGATATGGGAAAGACACGCCGGGCGAGCCGGACCGCCGGGTTCCTGGATGGATCGACCTTCTCGTCCTTGCCCACCGCCAGCTTGATGCCGGTGTAGACCAGGAAGCCGCCGAAGAGATACAGGATCCAGTGGAAGGAGCTGACCAGGGCCGCGCCGGCCGCGATCATGATGGTCCTGAGCACGATGGCGCCGAAGACGCCCCAGAACAGCACCCGGTGCTGGTACTGGGCCCCCACGCCGAAGTAATTGAATATGAGCAAGAAAATGAAGAGGTTGTCCACCGACAAGCTCTTCTCGATCACGTAGCCCGTCAGGTAGTCCAGGGCCTGATCCATGCCGAGCACGAGCCCGATCCCCGAGCCGAAGAGCATGGCCAGACCGACCCAGACCAGGGTCCAGATGCCCGCCTCCCGGATCGAAACCCGGTGGGCCTTGCGATCGAAGAGCAGGAGATCGACGGCCAGCAGGACGATCACGATGACCCAGAATGCGGTCCAAAGCCAGATGTGCGCCCGGTCGAACAAGCGCGGTCTCCCGAGGCTAGAGGAGCAAGATCCCGGCCTGCGCGCAGGCCTGGGCCGTGGACTCGGGCCACAGGCCCACGGCCACCTCACCGATGTGCGCGGTCCGCAGGTAATACATGCACAGCCGGCTCTGGCCGATGCCGCCGCCCATCGTCTGCGGCAGCTCGCCCGCGAGCAGCTGGCGGTGGAACGGGAGCTGCTCCCTGTCGGTACAGCCGCGCAGCTCGAGCTGGCATCGCAGCGCCCGGGCGTCGACCCGGACGCCCATCGAGGAGATCTCCAGTGCGCAGTCCAGCACCGGGTGCCACAGGAGCAGGTCCCCGTTCAAGCCCCGTCCCCCGTCGGCCCGAAGGCTGCTCCAGTCGTCGTAGTCCGGCGCCCGGCCGTCATGGGCCCGGCCGTCGGCCAGCTCGGCGCCGATGCCGATGAGAAAGACCGCTCCGTGCTCGCGCGCGATACGCGTCTCCCGCTCAGCGGGTGTGAGCTCGGGGTAGCGCGCCTGCAGCGCCTCGCTGGTGATGAAGGTGAGCTCCTCCGGCAGCGCGGGCTCGATCCCGGCGTGCCGCGATGCCACCCGGAGCTCGCAGCGGCGCACGGCCGAATAGATGGCCCGGACCGCCCTCTCGAGCGTGGCGAGCACGCGCTCTGCAGGCTCGATGATCTTCTCCCAGTCCCACTGGTCCACGTAGATGGAGTGCAGGTTGTCGAGCTCCTCGTCCGGACGGATGGCGTTCATGTCGGTGTAGATCCCCTGGCCCGCCTCGAATCCGTATCGCGCCAGGGCCGCGCGCTTCCACTTCGCGAGCGACTGGACGATCTCCGCCTCGGCGTCGCCGTCGCCCCGCACCCGGAAGCGCACCGGGCTCTCCACCCCGTTGAGATCGTCGTTGAGCCCGCTTCCGGCCCTCACGAACAGCGGCGCCGTGACCCGCACCAGCCCGAGCGCATCGGCCAGGCTGCGCTCGAAAGAGTCCTTGATGTCCTTGATGGCCGACTCCATCTCGAGGACGGACAGCTTCGGCCTGTATGCCTTGGGGATGATGAGCTGCGCCATCGCCTTACCGTTCCGATTCGCCCGTTGGGGGGCTCTGGCCCCGTCCAGGTCTTGTACCCCAGGACCCGCCGCTTGCAAAATGAAAAGGTCGAAATACAATCGGCTGCATGGGCCTGCTTCTGTCGATCGACATAGGGGGTAGAAGATGAGATGCACATCCCTCACCGCGCTCCTCGTCGCCTGGTTCTGGGCAGCCTGGGCCGCAGCCCAGACGAGCCCCGCGCAGAGGACCGCGGTCCTGCCGGTCCTCGACCGCGGCGCCGTCCTGGACGAGGCCTCGCGCCTGGCGCTGGGCGATGCCCTGGCCACGAAGCTCGGTTCCGGCGGGAGCGTGCAGGTCGCGTCCGGCAGCGAGCTCGCCGCGCGCTGGCAGCAGCGCGGCCACTGCACGGACAGCGCCTGCCTGGCCGAGCTGACCGCCGAGTCCGGCGCGCAGTTCGCGGTCGTGACCGAGATCGAGCGCCAGGGCGAGACCTGCCGTCTGCGCCTATCTCTCATCGGCGCGAGCGCTGCCGGGCCGGCCCGCATCCAGCCGCTGGTCGAGCAGCGCGGTTGCACGCCCGAGGAGTTGGCGGGCGGGATCGACGTGCTGGCGGTCAAGCTGCAGGCCGCCCTGGAGGTCCTGGGCAGCGGCAGCGAGCCGCCGCCCGAAGCCGCGCCTGCGCCTTCCGAGGCGCGCGCCGATGCCGCGATGGAGAAGACAGAGCCGACGCCCTTGCCCGCGCCGGTCGAGCCGGCCGGCGAGAAGCCCGGCCAGGGTGCGCGCGGCAAGAAGCCCGAGGAGCCCCTCCCGCGCAGCCTGGCCGTGGGCGTGGGCACGCTCAAGGAGCTGGGCATCGCCGCCGGCCTCGTCAGGGCGCGCTTCTGGTACCTGGGCGTGGAGGGCGCCTTTGGCATCCTGCCCATCCTGCTCATGGTGTCCGGGGACTGCAACGAGACGATCTTCAAGGTGAGCATGCACGCCACCGGCTCGTTGCTGGTCTACTTCAACGAGGACACCGGCGATGTCGTGCACGGCGTGCGCGTCGGCGGCGTCTGGGACCAGAGGTTCGGCCTCGGGATCATCGCCGGCTACCAGGGCGAGATGTCCCTGACGCACTACTTGAGCCTCGGCTTCGGAGCCGGGCTGCAGATCTACCCGAACGGCGACGACTGGGTCGTAGAGACCCTGGAGGACGCCTGCGGCAGCTCGGTCCAGCCCAACGCACTGCTGACCTACGTCCAGCCCTATATCGGCGTCAACCTGCTCTTCTACTTCCTCTGATTCCTCTGAGATTCAAACAGGCCCTGGGCTTTCCAAAAATTTGACATTTCATATATGGCAGTGTAGTGTACGGTCACAGGTGGCCTTGTAACGTGGTGTGTTGCAAGCTCGGAGGTGCGGCTTGCTCGACAAGGAAGACCGGCAAGAGCGGATGCACCAGGCAGCCCTGCTCAAGATCGCCATGCAGCTCCGCAAGCAGGATCTGAAGGGCTTCGACGAGATCTTCTCCGAGATCCTGCAGGACATGGATCTGGACGAGGCCGAGTTCCGCAGCTACGTCAACGCGCACATGCAGACCCTGATGGCCACCGTGAAGAAGCGCGGCTACTGACCCGCTCCGAGCTCGGCCAACAGGTCCGAAAGACGCGCGAGCTGTGCAAGCGAGAGCCTCTCGGGCCGGATGTCGTCAGCGATCCCGCAGGACTCCAGAATCCGGCTCGCCTCACCAGCATCGCAGTGCAAAAAAGCCCGCAGCCCGTTGCGCACCATCTTGCGCCGGCGGGCAAACAGGGACCTGGTCAGGCCGGCGAACAGCCGCTCGTCGGCCACCGGGTGGCGAAGGCCCGACAAGGGCGTGATGCGCAGCAGCTGGGAACGGACCGCAGGCACTGGAAAGAAGGCCTCCGGGGCGATCTCCAGCGCGAGCTCCGCATCGGCCCGCATCTGGACCAGCACGCTGAGCACGCCGTAGATGCGGCTTCCGGGAGGCGAGACGATGCGCTGACCCATCTCCTTCTGGAACATGAGCAAGCAGCGGGAGAAGTGGGCCCTGGACCCGAGCAGATGGAAGAGGATCTGCGAGGCCATGTGGTAGGGCAGGTTGCCCACCACCACGAGCTTCTCGTCTCCCTCTCGAAGCGCCTGGTAGTCCAGCCGGGCTGCGTTGGCCTCCAGGATCTCGATCCTGGAATCGCCTGCGAGCTCGCCTCTGAGCACCTTGGCCAGATCGCGGTCCCGCTCCACCGCCACCACCCGGCCCGCATCCCGAGCCAGCAGGGCGGTCAGGGCACCCAGCCCGGCTCCCAGCTCGATGACGGTCTCGTGCTCTTTCGCCTCCACGGCTGCGGCGATCTCGGCCAGCACGGCTGCATCGACGAGAAAGCTCTGGCTCCAGGAACGCTTGGGCCGCAGGCCGTGCTTGCGGAGCAGCTGCCGGATGTTCAGTCGCCGGGCCATGGCAGCATCGCGTCCGCGTCCAGAGCCAGTCCATCGTCGCGGCCCTGCTCCAGGTAGGAAGCGGCCAATGCCGCGACCATGGCCGCATTGTCGGTGCACAGCGCAACGGACGGGAAGAGGCACTCGATCTCACCCGCCCCTCTCCGCTCGAGCTCCTCTCGCAATCTCAGGTTGGCCGCCACGCCGCCGGCCACCACCACCCGCGCGAGACGCCGCTTCCGGGCAGCCAGCAGGGTCTTGCGCACCAGGCTGTCGACGATCGCTTCCTGGAAGCTGGCCGCAAAATCGGCGAGCCCGGGGCCCTGCGGGAGCCCCTCTCGCTTCACATGCAGCGCGGCTGCGGTCTTCAGCCCGGAGAAGCTGAAGTCCAGCTGCCTGCCGGGAAGCGGGCGGGGAAAGCGGATCGCGGCCGGATCCCCGCCCCGGGCGGCGCGCTCGATGGCCAGCCCGCCCGGATAGGGCAGGCCGAGCAGCTTGGCCACCTTGTCCAGGGCCTCGCCGGCCGCATCGTCCCGGGTGCGGCCCAGGATCTGCCCGCGACCCAGCCCCTGGAGCTCGAACAGGCTGGTATGGCCGCCCGAGACCACCAGCCCGAGGCACGGCAGGTCGAGCGCCGCCCTCTCGAGGCGCACGGCGTGCAGGTGCGCCTCCAGGTGGTTCACGCCGACCAGAGGCTTGGCGGAGCTGTAGGCCAGGGCCTTGGCGGCCGAGACGCCGATCAGCAGAGAGCCGATCAGCCCGGGGCCCGCCGTCACCCCGAAGCCGTCGATCCGTCGAAGCCCGACGCCGGCTCGGTCCAGCGCCTCCGCGATCACCTGGACGATGCGCCGGACGTGATCTCGGGAGGCGAGCTCGGGCACCACTCCGCCGTACGGGGCGTGGATCGGGATCTGGGACGCGATCCGCTGCCCGAGAAGGCGGATGGCGCCGGAATCGCATGCGACCACCGCGGCCGCGCACTCGTCGCACGAAGACTCGATCCCGAGAACCAACATGGCGGGTGCGTCCGGAGACGCGCTCCTCACTTCAAGCCTTTGAGGATGGTGCGCACCTCGTTCGCCATGCGCCCCGTGGGCTGAAGCTTGAGGAACTTCTTGTAGTGCTGCACCGCCTGCTTGCGCTTGTCGAGCGTCTGGTAGATCGTCCCCAGGGTCAGGTGGGCCCGGGCATTGTCCGGGTTCACCTTGAGCGCCTTCCAGGCGTGCTCCAGCGACTTGTTGAAGCGCCCGAGCTCGAAGTGGGCATTGGCCAGGGCCACCTGGGCATCCTCGCTGTCGGGGTCGAGATCGACGGCCTTCTGCAAGGAGATCGCAGCCTTGGCAAAGCGGTACTTGTCCAGGTGCCGCTTGCCCTCCTCCAGGTGCTTGAGGAAGTCCTCGCTGGCGACCTTCTCACCCCTGTCACCGGTCGGGATGGGCACCACGGGCACGTCCTCTTCCGGTGCGAGCCCGCCGTCCGTCGCGCTCGCCACGCGCTCCGGCTGCGCATCCCCCGGGCCCGCATCGATCGCCGCGCCCGCGACCAGACCGGCGTCGGCCAATGCGATCGAGCCCGCGTCGGTCGGAGCGGCCGGAGGCGGGCCGGCGTCTCGCTCCGCCCGGCCCGCAGCGCCGTCCGCGTACACCGGTGCGACGCCTCCGCCGCCCTCGCCGCTCTGGCCCAGGTAGTGATAGTAGTACCAGTAGCCACCGGCTCCCAGCCCCATCGCCACGAAGGTGGACACGAGCCAGATCCAGGCGCGAGAGCGGCCCGGCATCTCGAGATCGTCCGCATCGGCGATGTGCAGCTCGCCGCTCGCAAAGAAAGCATCCTCGGTCTGCCCTCCATGCGCTGCCATGCGGGCCAGGCCGGTCGCATCGTGCGGCTCCTCGTGGAGCTCGCCGCGCTGCTGCTCGACCAGGCTCTCCCCGCTCGGTCGGGGGCGCATCAGGGTGAGCATGTCCTCGACGATCTCGGAAGCCTCTGCCGGGCTCCCATCCGCCTCGGCCTCGGCGGACGCGCGGGGCTCGCGTGCATCCGGAGCTGCGGGCTCGACGGGAAGCGCCTCCACGGGCTCGAGCGGAGGAGGATCGCTCTTCTTCTCGAGGACGACCCAGGACTCTTCCTGCTCGGCCTGCCGGGGCTCCGGACTCGCAGCCACCGCCTCGATCTCCCGGGAATACGGTTTGTCGGGCAGGTCCTCGATGACCACCCTGCGCTCCTCGGTCCTGGAGGCGGTCTTGGGAGGCCCGAGCTCGAACACGCCACCCGGATCCGGCGGTGCCGGGAAACGCTCGGGCTCACCCTCCGCCGCGCGCGGCTCGGCCGCTCGTCCCGCGCCGGGCGCTGGCACGGCCTCGGCCAGAACGGGCGGCTCGGGCAGCGGCTCGGCCGCTCGTCCCGCGCCGGGCGCTGGCATGGCCTCGGCCAGAACGGGCGG
>JAFGRB010000169.1 GCA_016935365.1 Deltaproteobacteria bacterium | reverse complement strand
GCCGTTCCAACTTGGGTTGCGGGCGTCAGCCCGCGCTATGAGTGACTAAGACCCAAAACAAGTGCAGCGCACTTGTTTTGGGTCTAGAACAGGTAGGCCAGCGTCACCGCGCAGTGCAGGGCCCAGCCCCCGAAGGAGAAGCCGGGAAAGCCCGGGTTGTTGGTCTGCAGGCCCTCGGCCTCGGGCATGAGCTGGCCGCCGATGACGGTCCGGGCCTCGTCGGGGAACTCGTCCTTGATGAGCGCGGGGTCCTTGTGGACCGTGGCGTCGATCATCTTCCAGAACTGCAGCGCCAGCTCGGCCCGCAGCCTCTGGTCCCAGAGGGTGAAGTCGAAGCGATGCCCGACGGTGGCGGCGAAGAGATCCTCGTCCAGGTAGCTCGTGCGGCCCACCTGGGCCGGAACCGGCGTGGGGCGGTAGGCGAAGCCGACCTGAGCCGAGAAGCCGTCCAGGTACTCGTAGCCCATGCCGAAGGCCACCGAGAAGGTGTCCGAGAAGGCGAACTGGGAGAGGCTCTCTCCCTGCGCAGCCGGATCGGAGACGGCCGTGTACTGGCCGCGCTCGTGGTGGGCATCGAGGTAGTCGGCCCAGTGGTTCCAGCTGACGGTCAGATCGGCCCAGGCGCCGCGCCACTTCCCGCCGAGCGCGAGCGAGACCTCCATGGGCTCGAAGTCCAGCGCCAGCAGGTGGCGCTGCTTGACCCGCTTGGGCTGGGTCTCGTCGCCGGCCTCGTGGTAGTTCCACAGCGACAGGACGGCGTCGGCCTCCACCCTGGTGTAGCGGCGATCGCGCCAGATGACCGAGATGCTCAGAAAATCCCAGGGCCTGAAGTTGAACCCGACCACGGCCCGGGCCGTGGTCTCGGCGTCGAAGTCGGTGTTGACCAGGGCATAGTCCTGCACCGAGGCCTCGGGGATGAACATGTCTATCGTCGCCCCGATGTTGAGCGCCCCCTCGACCGAGGCGCCCACGCTCAGCCAGTCCAGCGGGCGGTAGGCCAGGCCGAACAGCAGCGAGAGCACCTGGCTCCACTCCCCGAAGCGGGTGAAGTGGACGGTGTTGGAGAAGTACTGCTCGCGCTCGTCGGGGTAGCAGGCCTTGACCGCGGCCAGCCCGTCGGTCGGCACCCGAAGCGCGAGGCCCAGCATGAAGTCCTCGATGCCCAGGTCGTGGGCGATGCCGATCCCCAGGAAGGTCAGGGGCTGGTCGACCGTGTTGTCGGCGCGCGGGTTGCGCAGCTCCGCCGTGGGCAGGGGCCGGTCCAGGTTCTCGCCCTCGATGCCGACGTCCGAGTCGTAGAAGGTGATCGGGATGTCGGCGTTGGCCGGCCGGGTCATGAGGTCGGTGTCGAGGAAGGGCTGGACGACGAAGAAGTCGAGGACGAAGCCCCGATCCAGATCGACGAGCAGGGCCGGGTTGGAGTAGATCGCGCCCAGGCCCCGGCCCCAGGCGCCCTGGCTGCCGCCCTGCGCCATCGAGGCGGTGTCGTGGCCCATGATGCGAAAGGGGCCGGCCGCACAGGGCGGCGCCAGCAGGGCCGCGGCGATCGCGGCGAGGCAGGTGGCCTGCAGAACCCGTAGCATGTGCTGTCCTCCCGTCAGAGGGGGACAAGTCTATCAGGGCCGAGCAAAGTATCCCAAGCGTTTTCAGCACGTGGACGCGCTTGAACCAAGTTCTGCTGCTGGTTGAGTCTTGACGGCTGTACCCATATTGGGTACTATTGTACCTGTTTTGGGTACACTGGATCATCTCTTCCCCGCGACTCGCAAAACCCTTCTGGTGGTCCTCTTCAGCCACTTCGAAGAGGAACTCTACCTGCGAGAGCTGGTCAGGGCAGCGGGTAAGGGACATGGCGTGGTCCAGAGAGAGCTCGGCAACCTCGTCCTCTCAGGGGTGATCACCAAGGAGAAGAAAAAGGGCAGAACCTATTATTCCGCGAACAAAGCGAGTCCTATCTACCAGGAGTTGAAAGCCATGATCAGAAAGACAGCCGGCCTGGTGGATCAGATCCGCGAGTCCCTGGAGGTGCTTCCTGGACTGCAGGTTGCGTTCATCTTCGGCTCGATGGCCAGAGGTGAAGAGAGGCCCGAAAGCGACATCGACTTGGCGGTCATCACCACAAGCTCGTTCACCGAGGTCGCATCCGCCCTGGCTGAAGCCCAGGCTCGCCTGGGTCGTGAGATCAACCCAACGGTCTACCCTCCCGGGGAGTTCAGCTCGAAGGCCAGGGCCAAGAACCACTTCGTCCGTTCCCTGTTGAGCGGAGAGAAGATCTTTGTGATAGGTTCGAGTCGTGAGCTTGAACGACTGGCTCAGTAACGGATTCCTGATCGAGCACGCCTCCAGTCCTGAGGAGATCGCCGGGCTCCTGAGCGTGATCGACCGCAGCCTACGCGACGCCGCAACGCGCGGTCTGAGCGCTGATGGCCGCTTCACCTTCGCTTTCAATGCTGCCCTGCAATGCGCCGTGGCCGCACTCGCGGCGGAGGGATATCGCCCGAGCAGGGCGAGCCACCACTACTATGCCATCGAGTCCCTCCGGTTCACGCTGTGCGAGTCGGAGAAGCGGATTCGAATGCTGGACGCATCCAGAAAGAAGCGCGCCATCTCCGTGTACGAGATCTCCGGATCCGTCTCGGATGCCGAGGTATCGGAAATACGAGCAATCGCAGGAGATCTCCGCTCAAAGCTCGATACCTGGCTCAGACAGAGGCACCCCGATCTGATGCGGGGGAGCCGCTGAATCCCTAATCGGTCGGCAACGTCTGGCAGCACCTCTCGAAGCCGGATCAGGCCTGCGTGCCAGAGCGCGCATCGCCGTCGAGGTTCTCGTCGAGCTCGGCCAGGGCGCGCCTCAGGTGCCCCAGGGCGTAGCGCATGCGGCTCTTGGCCGTGTTGAGCGGGATGCCGAGCACCTTGGCGATCTCGCAGAAGGGCAGGCCCGCCACCTCCCGCAGCAGGAAGACCTGGCGCTGGGGGGGCGACAGGGAGCGGATGGCGACCAGCAGCTTGAGCCGCAGCGGGCCGCGGGCTGCCTGCCGGTCCGGGGACGGCCCGGCAGCGGGCAGCTGCTCGACCAGCGGGCGCTCGGCCGGGCCGGACGGCTCGTCCAGCGAGCGGTGGGCGCGGATCTTGCGCTTGCGGAGCATGTCCAGGCAGAGGTTGCGGGCGATGGCGTGCAGCCAGGTGGAAAAGCGCGAGCGGGCGTGGAAGCGGCTGGGATCGCGCAGCACCCGCAAGAAGACGTCCTGCAGGGCCTCGTGGGAGTCGCTCTCGTTGCGCAGAAAGCGCAGGATGAAGCGGAACAGCGGCTCGCGGTATCGGCGGAAGAGCTGCTCGAAGGCCTCGGGCTCGCCGCCCTCGTAGCGCAGCAGCAGCTCCACGTCCGAGAGCGCGCTCCACTCCTTCGACCGCAGCGCGAGCTGCGGCGCCTTGTAGTCCAGCCGATTCACCTTTCCTCGCCTCGCGTTCGGCGCCTGCTGCGAGCGCCGTTCCCTACTGACGCATCTCGATCCGGAAAGTTCTTGCGGCGCCTTTCCTATTTTACCACGTCGCGCCCGCGACTTGTGGCTTGCTCTCGGGCGCCCGCTCGGGTACAAACGGTCCCGTGGCCGAAGCGGAAACGAATTTCGCCCGGGTCGTGGTCCGGGAGCTGGTCAAGGTCTTCGCCGACCGCAAGCGGGGCGAGGTCCGGGCCGTCGACGGGCTGAGCTTCGAGGCGGCAGGCGGCGAGATCTTCGGCCTGCTGGGCGTCAACGGGGCGGGCAAGACCACCACCCTGCGCATGCTCTCGACCATGCTCCGGCCCAGCGCGGGCGACGCCGAGCTCTGCGGCCACTCCATCCTGAGAGAGCCCGAGCAGGTCCGCAGGCGGATCGGTTTCATGTCCACGGCGACCAGCCTGTACGGGCGTCTGAGCGCGCGCGAGATGGTGACCTACTTCGGGCGGCTACACGGCATGCGGGCCGAGGCGATCGCCAGGCGCATCGACGAGCTCTTCGATCTCTTCGACATGCACGACTTCGCCTCGATCCGCTGCGACAAGCTCTCGACCGGCATGAAGCAGAAGGTCTCCATCGCCCGGACCGTGCTCCACGATCCCGAGGTGATGATCTTCGACGAGCCCACCGCGGGTCTCGACGTGCTCACCTCCCGGACCATCATCGACTTCGTCACCGACTGCCGACGGCGCGGCAAGTGCGTGCTCTTCTCCACCCACATCATGGAGGAAGTGGAGAAGCTCTGCGATCGCGTGGCGGTCATCCACGCGGGCAAGCTGCTGGCGAACGAGCGGACCGAGGCCCTGCAGTCCCGCGCGGGCAGCGGCCGCATCGCCGACGCCTTCGTCCAGCTCGTCGAGGAGCACGCGGGAGGCGGCCCTTGAGCATCTCGACCGTATGGACGGTGTTCTGCAAGGAGCTCGTGGACGTGCTGCGCGATCGGCGAACGCTCGTGTTCATGCTGGTCGTACCCACCCTGGCCATCCCCGGCTTCATGTGGGCGACCGCGGAGCTCGCCAGCCACTTCATGCACAAGCTGGCCCGGGAGCGCGTGCGCGTGCTGGTGCTCAACCCGCAGGCCGCCCCGGATCTCGTCTCGCAGATCCGCGAGCGCGCGAGCCCGCTCGGGCAGGCCTTGCGCCTGGCGCAGCTGCTGGAGGCGAAGGGGCTCGGAATGCAGGATCTCGCCATGGTCGAGGGCGAGGATCCGGAGGCCTTCCTGCGCCTGCTCGACAGACGCGGGATCGATGCGGATGCCCTGTTCGCCGAGATCGCGACCGAGTTCGGCAGCGACGCGCTCGATCGCTCGCCGGGCGCCATCCTGACCGCGGCCTACCCGCCGAACCTCGAGCTGGTCGACAGCCTGGAACCCGCGCTCGGCGATCCGCGCGATCCGCGCTCGGGAAAGCAGGTGCTGCTCGAGGCGGTGCGGACCGACGCGATCGCCGCGGCGCTCGAGCTCCCGGCCGACGCCCGATTGCGGCTGGGATCCGACCGCAGCGCCCGGCTCACGATCCACTACCTGGACTCCTCGGACCGCTCCGCCATGGCCTTCAAGGGCCTCAAGGGCGTCCTCGAGGGGATGGGCCGGCAGATCACGGCCCAGCGCCTCGCAGCGCACGCACTGCCGGCCGGCTTCGCCTCGCCGATCGAGGTCACCCCCAGCCGATTGCCGGGCCCGGGCCTGCTCGTCAAGCTGGCCGGACAGCTTCTGCCCTACCTGATCCTGATCTTCGCCTTCCTGGGCGCCATGTATCCGGCCATCGACCTGGGCGCGGGCGAGAAGGAGCGCGGCACGCTCGAGACCCTGCTCGTCGCCCCGGTCAGCAGGCTCGCGCTGGTGCTGGGCAAGTTCGGCGTGGTGCTGCTGGCGGCGCTCATCTCCGCCTTGCTGGCCACGGTCTCTCTGGCGCTGTCGCTCGAGCTGGGCTTCCTGTCCGAGCTCAGCGTGCTGAGCGGGGGCAGCTTCTCTTTCAGCGCCGTCGAGGTCCTGACCGTGCTGCTCCTGATCCTGCCCGTGGCGGCCATCTTCTCGGCCCTGCTGCTGGCTTTGTCCATCTTCGCCAAGAGCTTCAAGGAGGGCCAGAGCTACGCCGGTCCCCTGCAGATGCTCATCCTGCTGCCGGCCTTCGTGTCCTTTCTGCCCGGCGTGAAGCTGGACTGGTGCATGGCCTCCATTCCGGTCGTCAACGTCTCGCTGGCGCTCAAGGAGATCTTCACCGGCAACCTGGACCAGCACTGGGGCCACGTGGGCCTGATCTTCGTCTCCACTACCGTCTGCGCGGCCGCCCTGCTCGCCTTCGCGGCCTGGTGGTTCCGCCGCGAGCAGGTCCTGTTCCGATCCTGATCCAAAAGCCTCCTTTCACCCTTTACACCCAGGTTGCGATCTGCCATACAGTCTGTCAGGCAGGCTGGAGGCACGGGTGACGAAAATCGGAATTCGGAAGGAAGACAAGAACATATGGGAAAGGCGCAGCCCGCTCGTCCCGGCGCAGGTCCGCAGGCTGGTCGAGCAGGAGGGGCTTTCCGTCCAGGTGGAGTCCTCCTCGCAGCGCGTGTTCGCAGACCAGGCCTTTCGGGATGCCGGGGCCGAGATCACGGACGGCATACCCGACGCGCCGGTCGTCTTCGCGGTCAAGGAGATCCCGGTTGAGCTGTTAAGCGCCGGAAAGACATATGTTTTCTTTGCGCACGTGATCAAGGGCCAGGCCCACAACATGCCGATGCTGAGGCGCCTGCTGGCGCTCGGCTGCACCCTGATCGACTACGAGAAGGTCGCGGACGAGCAGGGCCGCCGTCTGATCTTCTTCGGCCGGCATGCGGGCCTGGCGGGCATGCTGGACACGCTCTGGGCCCTGGGCCAGCGCCTGCGAGAGGAGGGCTTCGACACGCCGCTCGCCCGGATCCAGACCGCGCACAGCTACCCCGATCTGAAGGCGGCCAGCCAGGCCGTGTCCGAGGTGGGCGACGCGCTGCGTCAGGACGGGCTGCCCGAGGCGCTGCAGGGGATGGTGATCGGGCTGGCCGGCTACGGCAACGTGTCCCGGGGCGCCCAGGAGATCCTGGATCAACTCGGGCCGGAGCAGGTCGAGCCCGAGCAGCTGGAATCGCTCGCCGGCTGCGAGGGCCTCGTCAAGGTGGTCTTCAAGGAGCAGCACATGGTCGTGCCGCGCGACGCGCGGCGGACCTTCGATCTCCAGGACTACTTCGCCCACCCCGAGCGCTACCGGGGCGTGTTCGCGCGGCACGTGCCGAGGCTGCACGCGCTGGTCAACTGCATCTACTGGACGCCGGACTACCCGCGGCTGGTCAGCCGAGACCTGCTCTGGGGGCTGTACGCCCCCGGCTGCTCGCCGCGCCTGCGGGTCATCGGCGATATCAGCTGCGACATCGAGGGCGCGATCGAGTGCACCCTCGAGCCGAGCGACCCGGGCGAGCCCGTGTACGTCTACCTGCCCGAGGCCGACCGGATCGAGCCGGGCCTCGCCGGCCGCGGGCCGGTGGTCATGGCGGTGGACAACCTGCCCTGCGAGCTGCCGCGCGAGTCCTCGGAGGACTTCGGCCAGGCGCTCCTGCCCTACGCGGCGGCCATCGCCCGGGCCGACTACGGCGCGTCCTTCGACGATCTCGACCTGCCGCCGGCGATCAAGCAGGCGGTGATCTGCCATCGGGGCGAGCTGACGCCCGCCTACAAGTACCTGGAGAAACACCTGACGTGATGGCCGGGCAGTTTTCTGAGGAGGGAGAGGATTGAACAAGATCGTCGTGTTCGGAGCAGGCCTGGTGTCGAGGCCCCTGGTCCGCTACCTGCTGGATCACGGGTTCTCCGTCTGCGTGGCATCGCGGACGGTATCCAAGGCCGAGGCGCTGATCGCCGGTCACGCCAACGGCCGGGCCGTGTCGCTCGACGCGAACGACGATACGGCCTTGCGCGCCTTGGTCGCCCAGGCCGATCTGGCCGTCAGCCTGCTGCCCCCACCGCAGCATCCCCAGGTGGCCAGGGCGTGCCTGGATCACGGCAAGCACCTGGTGACCACCTCGTATGTCAGCCCGGCCATGAAGGCCATGCACGCGGAGGCCGTGGACCGGGATCTCATCCTGCTCAACGAGATCGGGGCGGATCCGGGCATCGACCACATGTCCGCCATGCAGGTCATCCACGCCGAGCGGGCCAGGGGCGGCACGCTGGTGGGATTCTCATCCTGGTGCGGCGGGCTGCCGGCGCCCGAGGCCAACGACAACGCCTTCGGCTACAAGTTCTCCTGGGCGCCTCGCGGCGTTCTGGTGGCCGCGCGCAACGCGGCCCGCTACCTCGAGAACGGCCGGCTCGTCGAGGTGGAGCCGGACGCGCTGTTTTCCAGGCCGGCCCTGGTCGAGATCCCCGGCCTGGGAGAGTTCGAGGGCTACCCCAACCGCGACTCGGTCGCCTACCTGGACACCTATCACTTCGACGCAGACGAGGTGCGCTCCATCTTCCGGGGCACGCTTCGCAACCGAGGCCACTGCAAGCTCTACAGCCAGCTGGTCGCCCTGGGTCTGCTCGAGCAGCAGCCCGAGTATGCGCTCGAGGGCAAGACATACCGGCAGCTCATGGAGGAGCTGTTCGGAGCGCCCGTCGAGCAGACCATCCCGGCGAGGCTCGGCGTGCAGCCGGCCGACTCGCCGCTCGAGGCGCTGCGCTCCATCCACATGCTATCCGATCTGGAGATCGAGATCCCGCGCTCGGGCAGGGCGCTGGTCGACGTGATGGCGACGCGCATGGCA
This sequence comes from Deltaproteobacteria bacterium, assembly GCA_016935365.1. Taxonomy (GTDB): domain Bacteria; phylum Myxococcota; class B64-G9; order B64-G9; family B64-G9; genus JAFGRB01. The sequence goes on along the minus strand of JAFGRB010000169.1, from coordinate 21,058 downwards.
GAGGATCTGGCGTACGCAGAGGGCGAGCGGGACATGATCGTCATGCGGCACGACCTGACCTTCGTCCACGACGAGGCCCGACAGGAGCGCGTCACGGCCATCCTGGTCGACTACGGCATCCCGGGTGGGGACTCCTCCGTATCCCGCACGGTCTCGCTACCGGCTGCCATCGGCGTCCGGATGATCCTGGAGGGCGAGATCGTCGAGCGCGGCGTGTGCTTGCCGATCCTTCCCGGCATCTACGAACCGGTGCTGGCCGAGCTCGCCGGCTTGGGCATCTCGTTCTCGGAGACCCGCGAGCCGGTCGGCTGAGCATCAGAGCTGCTTGAAGATCCGCGCCAGGGGGTGGCCGGGAGCGGAGAGAGACAGATCCAGGAAGTGCCCGTAAGGGGTCTCGGCCACCCGATAGTCCGCCGCGATCAGCCTCTCGCGGGCGCGCTGCATGAGCGCCCGGGCGAAGTCGGGCTCGGCCTTTTCCTCCGCCAGGTGGGTGAACGAGTGCAGCACGATCTGCCGGGTGTCCCACTTGCCCGCCAGCCACTTGCAGTTCTTGACCAGCTTGGTCTCCACCTTGGAGGCCCGCTCGACATCGGCCGGCTCCACGTGCACGAAGGCCGCCACCACGGCTGCGAGCTCGGCGCTCCGGCCTTCCGGCACGTCCGGCAGCGTCTTGAGCGCCGGGCGCCAGGCCAACCGCTCGCAGTACCAGAAGAGAACCCTCAAGCGAGGCTCCTTTCGCGGGTATCCGGGTCCAAGCTATGAGATGTCCGACAGGCTGTCAAACCGATCTAACCGATGCCTGCAGGTTCCCGTGTATTTGACAGGGCCGACGGCTGGTCCTACGATGAACCCAGCATGCCGACATGGAAAAAGGACTGGAGCGTGAGCGCGAGGGCGCCCGACGTGCGCAGCGCGCTCAAGACGATGCCCAGGCTATACACGCTGGCCATCGGCGACGGGCTGGTCGGCAGGCTGGGGCGGACCTTCGGCCACCAGCGCCGCGACTACAAGCCCAAGCCGCCCAAGCTGATCATGGACCGGGATGATCAGCTCGTCTTCCAGCACGAGCTGCTGACCACCTATACCTACAAGGTCCAGATCGAGGAAGAGGCCGGAGAGAGCCACGTGATTCTCGAGGTCAAGACATCCTCGATGGCCAAGGAGAGCCAGTCGGCCGACGAGGTCACGCTGCTCTTCTATGCGCTCACCAAGGCCCTCGAGACGGGGCAGTGGACCCAGCCGGCCTGAGCGCCGCTACGCACCCAGGAAGTCGCGAAGTGCATCCACGAGCTCCTGCTCCGATTGCAGGGGCCGGTAGAGCACCTTGCGGGCCCCTCGATGGATGGCCTCGATGGCATCGGCCAGCCCGCGCGTAGACGCCAGGGCCACGAAGCGCACGCTCGGGCTGAGGATCAGCTTGGAGCGCAGAAAACACGCCGTGGCGTCGTCCCGGCCGAGCAGATCCAGGTCGCAGACGATCGCATCCGCCGCCTCATCTCGCAGCCCGGCCAGGAGCTCGCGCAGGCTCGCCACCGGTCTGGCGTCGTGGCCGAGCCTGCGCAGCGCGGCCAGGACGAGGGTGCGGCTATGCTCGCTGGGGTCGCAGACGAGCACCCGCAGGCTGGGCCGCGGCTCCGGTCGCCGGGCCTCGCCGCGCTGGAGCTTGACGCGCCGATCGAGCGCCTCGTCGACCTTGGCCACCAGGTCGCCCAGCTCGAAGGGCTTGACGATGTAGTCGTCGACGCCGATGGCCATGGCCTCCTCGGCCGACTCGCGCGACGCGTAGGCGGTCACGAGCAGCAGGCCCATCCGCGCATCGACCGCCTTGGCGCGTCGGATCACGTCCAGCCCCGTGATGCCCGGCAGGTTCTTGTCGGCGATCACCAAGTCGAAGGGCTCGTCGAGCAGGAGCTCGATCGCGCGCTCGCCGTCCTCGGCCTCGACCAAGTAGAGGCCGGGCCGATCCAGCGCGCTCCGGATGACCCTGCGGACGACCGCCTCGTCGTCGACGACCAGGATGCGGAATCCGCGTTCCATGACCAGGGGAGAGTCTACACCATCGCCGCAGACGCCACATCGGAAAAACCTCTCTCGACCGCGGCGCGTAAAGCCGATGTGGACAACCGGCCGGCCGCGTGCGAAAAAACCTACCCATGGGCACGCGCGCCTGGAAGATAGCGACCCTCCTTTTCGGCTCTGGATTCTGCGCGCTCGTCTACCAGATCGCCTGGATGCGCGAGTTCCGGCTCGTCTTCGGCGCCTCGACGGCGGCCTCGGCGGCGGTGGTGGCCATCTTCATCGGCGGGCTCGGCCTTGGCGGGCTGCTGCTCGGCAGGCGCGCGGACCGGCATCCGAGGCCCCTGCTGCTGTATGCGAGGCTCGAGCTCGGCATCGCGCTCAGCGCGGCCGTCTCCCCGGGGCTGCTGTGGCTCGTGCGCCTCGCCTATATCCAGCTCGGCGGCAGCGCCACCCTCGGACTGGGGCTGGCGACCGCGATCCGGCTCGTGCTCTCGGCCCTGGTGCTGCTCGTGCCCACATTCCTGATGGGCGGGACGCTGCCGGCCGCGTCCCGGGCCGTGGAGACGGAGGAGGACGCAAACCGGCGCGGCGTGGGCTTGCTCTACGGTGTCAACACCTTGGGATCGGTCGCCGGCTGCCTGCTGGCCAACTTCCTGCTCCTCGAGGTCTTCGGCGACCGCCGGAGCCTGTGGATGGCCTGCCTGGTCAATCTGCTGGTGGCGGTCATCGCCCGCAAGCTGAGCCGGCGAGACGAGCCCATGCTCGGCGGCGCCCGGGCCCCGGCCGCGCCGCGCGAGGCCATCGCGCCGTCCGGCTTCGTGCTGCCCGCAGCCGCGGTGGTGGGATTCGCGTTCTTTCTCATGGAGCTCGTCTGGTATCGCATGCTGGGGCCGCTTCTCGGCGGGACGATCTTCACCTTCGGACTGATCCTGGCCGTGGCGCTGCTCGGGATCGGCCTGGGCGGTGCAGCCTACTCGGCCTTTGCGCGCCGGCGGCCGGCTACGCTGCTGGGCTTCGCGAGCACCTGTCTGCTGGAAGCCGCGTTCATCGCCCTGCCCTTTGCGGCCGGCGACCGCGTCGCGATCCTCGCCCTGGCGCTGCGCCCGCTGGGCAGCCTGGGCATGTCCGGCCACATGCTCGGCTGGTCCCTGGTGGCCTTCCTGGTGGTCCTGCCCGCGGCCGCGATCGCGGGCTTCCAGTTCCCCATGCTGATCGCCCTGCTCGGCCGGGGGCGCGAGGACGTGGGCCGGCAGGTCGGGCAGACCTATGCCTGGAACACCGCCGGTGCCATCGCCGGCTCGCTGGCCGGCGGCTTCGGCCTGCTGCCCCTGCTCGGCGCGCCGGGATGCTGGCTGGCGGTCGCGGTCCTGCTTACCGCCCTGGGTGTGGCCGCCCTGGCCCTGGCCTGGTGGAGAGATCGCCCGGGTTTGCGCCTGCTGCCGCCCGCTGCCGTCGCCGTCATCGCCGCGCTCCTGTGTCTGCCAGAAGGCCCGACCGCGGTCTGGCGCCACAGCCCGATCGGCGCCGGGCGCATCTCGACCCAGATCGCCACTTCCCCCAACGGGCTTCGAGACTGGGCCAACGAGCAGCGCCGGACCATCGCCTGGGAGGCCGAGGGGGTCGAGAGCAGCGTGGCCATGCAGATCAAGGACGGTCTGGCCTTCGTCATCAACGGCAAGGTGGACGGCAATGCCATCGCGGACGCCTCCACGCAGGTGATGAGCGGCATGCTCGGCGCCTGCCTCCACCCGCAGGTGCGCTCCGCCATGGTCATCGGCCTGGGTACGGGCTCGACCGCCGGCTGGCTGGGGGCCATCCCGTCGATCGAGCGGGTGGACGTGGTGGAGCTCGAGCCCGCCATCCTGGAGGTGGCCCGGGCCTGCACGCCCGTCAACCGGGACGTGATGCACAACCCCAAGGTCCACATCTCGATCGGAGACGCCCGCGAGGTGCTGCTGACCACGTTCCGGAAGTACGACCTCGTCTTCTCGGAGCCCTCCAACCCCTACCGGGCCGGCATCGCGAGCCTCTTCACCCGGGAGTACTACCAGTCCATCGCCGAGCGCCTGGAGGACGGCGGGCTGTTCGTCCAGTGGGTCCAGGGCTACGAGGTCGATGCCCGGACGGTGCGCACGATCTACGCCACGCTGGCTTCGGTCTTCGACTCGATCGAGACCTGGCGGGTCCAGCGCTCGGATCTGCTCCTGATCGCCTCGGCCAGGCCCCTGGCCTACGATCGGGCCCACCTGCAGCGCCGCCTGAGACAGCAGCCCTACCGAGCCGCGATGGAGTCGGTCTGGCGAGTCGTCGACGTGGAGGGGATCCTGGGGCGCTTCGCGGCAAGCAGCTCGCTGGCCAGCGCCGTGGCCGCTCGCGAGGGAGACTGGCTCAACACCGACGATCACAATCATGTCGAGTTCGGCTTTGCCGCCGCCGTCGGCCAGAAGAAGCGATTCAGCGTGGAGGACATCATCGACGCCGCCCGGCGGCTCGGCGCCGACCGGCCGTCCGGGATCGACGCCGGTGTGGACTGGTCGAGGGTGATCGAGGCGCGCCAGGCGGTTTCGCTGATCGAGGGCGCCGCCCGGCTGTCACGGCGGCTCGGCAGACCCGACCCGCCCGCGCGCCATCGGCTGGCCGCGCTGCGCTTCTACGTGCAGGGGCAGCACGCCGCGGCCCTGGCCGCCTGGCGGGCCCAGGCCCGCGAGCCGGCCAGCCCCACGGAGCTCGTCGTGGTGGCCGACAGCACCGCGGCCGCCGGAGACGACAGCGCGCTGGCATATATCGAGCTGCTGCGCGCCTTCCAGCCCGCCGAGGCCGACGCCGTGCTCGCCCGTCTCCGACTGGCGCAAGGCCGGCTCATCGAGTCAACAGAAGCGCTGGCGTCGACTTTCGAAGGGCTGCGTTGCAGGCCCTGGCAGATGAAGCAACTGATGCAGGCGTCGCTCGCGCTCGCCGAGCAGATCGCGCGCCGCGATCCGAGCCTGGGCCGCAGGCTGGCAGGCGCGCTCGACGCGCCGTTCTCGGTCTACGGCCTCGAAGAGCCGCGCAAGCAGACCCTGGTCCGCATCGCCAGCCTGCTGGAGCTGGACGAGGACTGCGCGCGGCTGCTTTCGCGTTTCGAGCCCGAGGTGTACTGGCGGCGAGGGTTTTTGCGCTATCGCCTGGCATGCTACGCCTCCCGCTCCCATCCCCTGGCCGAGCAGGCCGCCGAGGACCTGGGCGCGTTCCTGCGCGATGAGCCCGTTCGCTTCGGATTCGACTTGGTCCCGCGGCCAGCCGGGGATCCGGACTGAGGCGGCGAGCAAAACAAGTGCATTGCACTTGCTTTGGGGCTAGAGTCAGCGGTCATGGAGCCGGATCAGCCCAACTTGATTCGCGAGCTGCTCGACGTGATCCGACGCGCGCTGATCTCCACCGCCTGGCAGAGCTTCTCTCCGGCCGAGATCCACGCCTTGGCTCTCTCCGCCCTGTCCCAGGCCAACCCGGGAGGCCTGAGCGCGCTGCTCGTCTGCGAGGCCGATCCGAAGCAGCTGCGCCTGGCGCTGGCCTCGGACTCGCTTCCCTGCCCGGTCGAGACGATCGAGGAGCTGGATCTGTACGCGGCCGATCTGGAGGCCGCCGTCCGGCAGTGCCTGGGACCCGGCTGCGCGGAGCGAGCGCTGTTCGTCAAGCGGCTGGAGTCGTCCGGACGGCCCTCCGGGCTCCTCTTCCTGCTCGCGGCCCCCGGCGCATCGCTGGACGAGAGGCAGCGCGAGGCGCTCCGGGCGCTATCCACCACGGTCCAGGAGATGCTGACCGTGGCCGATCTCCTGGCCCATATGCTGGATCGGGTCCTGCTGGACGTGGAGACCGGCGTCTTCAACGCAGCCTATGCCCGCGGGCGTCTGCGCGCCGAGCTCGCCCGCGCCTCCCGCCACGGTCATCCGATGAGCTTCTTGCTGGTCGCGCTCGACGCGGGCCAGGAGGCGGCGCTGCGCGACACGCTCGCGCTCGGCGAGCTCCTGCGCTCCGGGCCGCGGGCGGACCGGCCTGGATTCGCCTTCCGGACCTCCGATGTCTGCGCCCGCCTGGGGCTGGACCTGTATGCGATCATCCTGCCCGAGACGCCCAAGTGGGGCGCGCTGACCAAGGCCGAGCGGCTGCGCAAGGCCTCGAGCGATCGGGCGCTCGCGGTCAGCATCGGGGTGGCCGCCTTCCCCGAGGACGCGGCCGACGCCCGGGGGATCTTCGAGGCCGCCGAGCAAGCGCTGAGCAAGGCCCAGGCCGGCGGCGGCCGGCGAGTCGAGGCGGCTGGATGAGTTCGGTCGACCTCGCTGCTGGAAATCAATTCCAGCAGCTTCATCCCAAAACGACCGCCCTTCGGGCGGCTAGCCCTGAAAACAATCGCGGTTTGTGAAGCCGCGCTTGTTTTAGGTCTAGCGCACCGAGCGGACGAGCGTGATGACGTAGAAGAGCGGGCGGTGGAGCGGGGAGCGGTCCGCCTGCACGCGATCGAGGATCGGGGCCAGGCGCCGCAGCTCGACCCGGCCCTCCACGGCGACGGTCACCCGCTGGCTGGACGGAAACGCCTCCTTGGCCTTGCGCAGCGCGGCCTCCAGCTCGTCGAGCGCGTCACGGCCGTCCTTGCGCTCGAGACGCGCCCCGAGCGCATCGAGCGCGGCCGCGTCCGTGCCCGGGCCGAAACCGCCGAAGCTGAGCTCCAGCGCCTGCTCGCCGACGAGCAGGTTGGCCACCACGAATGCCTCGGCCGCGGGCGGGCGGCTCTGAACTGCACTGCCTGCGCGGAAGAGGATCGCGCCGAGATTCTCGTCGCGCAGGCTCATGCAGATGCCCAGGGCGCGCTGCTCGCGCTGGCAGCGCCCGTCCGCGCCCGGGGGCCGGACCAGCAGGCCGAAGAGGTTCCAGCCTCTCCGGCTGGCGGCCGAGACCAGGCGCTCCAGTCGGTCGAAGACGATCCCGGCGTCGGCCGCGATCCGGAGCGCAGCCAGGCCGCCGGAGGCGAGGGGGAAGGTCGGGCTCGCCTCATCGAGCGGGCGGGCGTCGAGGCTGGCAGACTGCGCGCTCAGGCTCAGCAGGGGACCCTGCTCGACGCTCGCGAGGATGCGGCCTTCCGGCAGCTCGCACCTCGCCACGGCCTGACAGCGGTTCTCGAAGCCGTCGCGGAAGCCGAGCTCACCGCTCGCGATCAGGATCCCGACCACGGACAGGCAGGCCAGCAGCCAGGCGGCCCGCCGGCGGATCGCGGCACGGCCCAGCGCTGCCTTGACCAGCAGCCCGAGCCAGGCCAGCGCCCACAGCGGGGCGGAGGAGAGCCAGGCCGTACCCAGCGCCCCGCCGTAGCCCTCGCGGGCGGCCGGCGCCGGCGCGGCGCCGAAGACCAGCTCGCCGAGCGCCTCGATCCGAAGGCCGAAAAGCGCGGCCGCGCCCAGCAAGCCGAGCCCTGCGAGACAGGCCGTCCCGATCGCCAGCGCTCGCTCCGCTTCTCGCGTCCAGGCCTCGGCTGCGAGCAGCAGGGCGGGCAGGCCCAGCACCAGCGGCCACAAGCCCAGCACGCCGAGCCCGCCGACCTCGCCCGTGGAAGGCAGCAGCGGATCGGCGAGCGTCCAGACCGCGGCCGCGAGCCACACGGCGATGCCCGCGGCCCAGCGCCAGGTCCTGGCTATCGCGCGGCCGGGCTGCTCGCCTTCTCCGCGCGCCGCGGGAACCCAGACCGTCAGCTGGCCGATCCACAAGCAGGCGGTGCACACGAAGCCCAGCAGCTGGATCCGGGCTGCGCTGTAGCCGAAAGCGAGCAGGAAGCTGCAGCCCTGTGCGAGCTCGCCCTGGACCGCGCCCTCATCCGCTCCGGCGGCCAGCAGGCCCGCGGCCGTGCCCACGATCAGCGGGGGCGAGGACAGGAGCAGGCCGCGAGTGGGCTGCGACAGCGCCCCGGACCAGCCCGGCCCCAGCACGGCGAACAGGCTCGCCGCCCAGGCCAGCCAGACCGCCAGGTAGAGCCCGTCGATGCGCTCGACCAGAAAGCCGAGCCCCTGGCCCGGCCAGGCCAGCAGGCCGAGGGCGAAGGCCATCGCGAGCAGATGGCCGGCAAGCACGACCAGGCGAGAAGCGCGGGGGCCCCTTCCGCCCGCGCTCTCCAGCTCGGCAGGCGAAGCGCTCACGTCAGTAACGCCGCCCGCGGTTCGCCTCCGCGGCGCGAAACTTGGGGAAGGCGCCGGCGCCGTCCCAGAGGCCTGCGGGCGCGAAGTAGGCGTGCAGCTCTCCATCGTGGGTGGCCGCGTAGAGCAGGCCCGTGCTGCCCGGCATCTCTGCGTTGGGCGAGCCCACGATCCACGCACCGGCATCGAAGCCGCCGAGCTCCTCGTACCACTCGAAGCGGTAGGGCCCCCAGACGTCCAGGACCTGCGTGCCCGAGCCCTCGTCCCCCCAGACCAGGGCGAAGCCGCCATCTCCCAGCACGGTCACGCTGGAGAGCGCCTGGCCGTAATGGAACGACCAGCCGGAATACGGCATGCCGCTCGTCGAGTCGACGATCAGGAAGTTGAGATCGCTGCCGGCCGAGGTGACGAAGACCATGTCACCGTCCTCACCTGGCACCACGGCTGGGCTGCGGCCCTGCACCTGGCCGGCCCCGCCGCCCGCCTGCGTCGAGATCGCGAGCGGCGCAGGCCAGACCGCCGCGCCGCTCGCCCCGTCGAGGGCGTACAGGTACCCGTCGTCGCAGGCCGCATAGACCGTGCCATCCGAGCCGATGGCCGGCGAGGCGTTGCAGCCGCCGCCCGGAGAGACCCCATCGACGGCGGACGTGGTCCGCCAGGCCACCTGCCCGTTCGAGGTCCGGACCGCCACGACGTCTCCGGCATAGCCGCCCACGCCGTAGACCGCGATCTCGGCCCCGCCCGGACCCACCGGGGCGAGGGCCGGCGAGCTGTCGACCCAGCTCGACTCGGGCACGGTCCAGCGCACGGAGCCGCCCGAAGGCTCGATGGCCACCAGGCCCTGTCCGCGCGTGCCGACGTAGATCGTGCCGTCCGCACCCACGGCCGGCGAGGAGCGCACATCGGTGCCCGAGACCGCGATCCAGATCGGATCCGGGTCGCTGGTCACGGCCGGATCGCTGTCATAGGCGTATAGCCCGCCGGGGTCCGAGCCGCTCGCCACCAGGCCGAAGTAGACCCGGCTCCCGTCCGGAGACAGAGCCGGCGAGCTCTTGGGGCCGTCCGGACCCGCAAACCAGCGGTAGTTGAGGTTCGAGTCGACCGCATCGATGAAGTCGTCGCTGGTGACGTAGAGATCGCCCGTGACGATGTCGATCGCCGGAGTGGAGTCGACGCTGGAGTACGTGTCGTAGCTCGCGTAGCGCTCGCCATAACCCGGCCAGCCGGGGCTGCAGTAGGAGCGCTTCCAGAAGTCGGCGTAGTTGTCGTCGGTGTCGCGATAGGCGGCCGCGTCGTTGCTCCAGCTCCTGGCCAGGCAGTACATGACGCCGTTCGTGTTGTCGTAGGCTGCGCCTTCCGCCGGTTCGCCCTCGCCGTGCGGCGTGCCGCTGCCGGGGTCATAGGCCACCGCATCGACGACGACCTCGCCGCGCCAGCGGATCTGGACCGCGTCGGACGGTCCGTTTTGCAGATCCGCCCCGCTGTGGACGAGCTGGATGGCGGCCGGATCGATCTCGGAGTTCGTGTCGGCGACGACGAAGTGGCCGCCGGTCGCCGTCGGCAAGGTCATGCCGTCGAGCGAGATGGTCACGTAGTCGTCGCCGTTGGCGCCGTTGACGCCCACGAGGCTGAAGTAGTCGAGCGACAGGCCGGCCGGCCCGTGGATCTCGATGAAGACGTACTCGCCGTCCGTGCTCGCATCGTCGTAGAGCAGCTCGCTGATGACCAGCTCGGCGGGCGGATCCACGGGCACGCAGGTCTCGTCGTAGCACGTCTGTCCGGTCGAGCAGGAGAGCTGGGTGCCCCACTCCAGGCACTCGTCCGCGTCGTGATCGGACTGACAGGACTCGACCGCGTCGCCGTTGCAGCGCAGGTCGCCCGAGCGGCTGCACTCGTCGCTGCACACTTGCTGGCAGCCCTCTCCCGCCCGGCACTCGTAGCCGTGGCCGCAGTCGGTGAAGCTCCCGAGCTCGAGGCAGGGATCGCTGTCGTAGTCGTTGCAGATCCGGTAGCCCTCGGTCCCGTCGCAGACGAGCTGATACGCGTAGTCGCACTCGTTCTGACAGGTGTCGGAGCAGACCCCGTTGGAGCAGGTCTGGGTGCCGGGGCAGTCGGTGTAGCCGCCCCACTCCAGACAGCCGTCGCTGTCGTGATCGCGGCAGACCTCGTAGCCGAGCCCGTCGATCGTGCACTGGTGCGCATCGAGGGTGAAGCACTCGTTCTGGCAGCTCGCCGTGCAGCGGCCGCCCTCGCAGACCTGCGAGCCCGGGCAGTCGTAGACCGGCCCCCACTCGAGACATGGATCCTCGTCGTAGTCGGGGATGCAGGTCCGCACGCCCTGCATGTCGGCCGTGCAGGTCGTCGAGCCCTCCGGGCCGCACTCGTCCAAGGCGCTGCAGTTGTCCTGGCAGTAGCCGCCGGAGCAGACCTGCCAGGGCGCGCAGCCGGTCACGTCCGACCAGTCCCGGCAGGAGTCCAGATCGTACTGCCCGCAGGTGCGGTACCCGCCGCCCTGGCATTCGCGCTCGCCCGGGTCGCACTCGTCCTGGCAATCGGTGGAGCACACGCCATTGGAGCAGCTCTGCCCGATCTCGCAGGCGCTGAACATCCCGAACTCCAGGCAGGGATCGGCATCGTGATCGCCGCAGGTCACCACCCCCACCTCGCTGCCCTGGACGGTGCAGGCGCGCGAGCCTTCCCGCTCGCACTCGTCCTGGCAGTCCCAGACGCAGACGTTGTTCTGGCAGCGCTGGCCCGTCAAGCAGTCCATGACCGAGCCCCATTCCTGGCAGCCGTCGCCATCCCAGTCGGCGCACAGCTCCACGGCGGCGCCGTCCCGGGAGCAGCGCTGCTCGCCGGGGCTGCACTCGTCGGCGCAGGCCGCCTCGCACTGGCCGGTGCTCGGGTTGCAGGCCTGGCCGCCGCCGCAGGCGACCACGTCCGACCAGTCCAGGCAATCGTCGGCGTCGTAGTAGCCGCAGCTGCGGTAGCCGGCGCCTTCGCACATCCGCTCCCCCGGGTCGCAGTCGTCCTGGCAGGAGCCCGAGCAGGCCCCGCGGGAGCAGGTCTGCCCGTCCTCGCAGGCCACGAAGCCGCCGTACTCCAGGCAGCCGTCGGCGTCGTGGTCGGCGCAGGTCTCGTAGCCGTTGGCGGTGACAGAGCAGCGCCGCTCCCCGGCCGCGCACTCGTCGCGACAGCCGGCCGAGCACTGCCCGTCGGTGCAGCCGCTGCCGTCCGGGCACGGGACCAGCTCGCTCCACTCCAGGCAGTCGTCGGTGTCGTAGTAGCCGCAGATGCGATAGCCGTTTGCCCCTTGCGGATCGCAGACCCGGGCGTCCTTCCGCAGGCAGTCGTCCTCGCAGGCCTGCACGCAGTCGCCCTCGCTGCAGACCGTCCCCTGCGAGCAGACCTGGGCAGGCCCCCAGGACATGCAGGTGTCCTCACCGCTCCCGCACTCCTGGTACTGGCTCGGGTTGCCCGGCACGCATTGCCGCTGGCCGGACACGCACTCGTTGTGACAGGGCACGCAGCGCCCGGCGGCGCAGTACTGGCCCGGCAGGCAGGCGTGGCCGCACTCGCCGCAGTGATCGCGGCTCGTGCTGATGTACACGCACACGCCGTCACAGCGCTCCTGTCCCGAAGGGCAGGGCCCGTCGCCCTCGGGCCCGCATGCGGGCACCAGACCGGCGAGCAGGCCCAAGATCCAGATCGATTGCATCCTCTTCCGTGCTCTCATCTCGCTGCTCCTGAAACAGAACGCATCGCGTAGCAAGTCGCCCGGGCGGGAATCAACCCGCCGGATCACCCGAGTCCTAGCACATTTCCCCGCCCTGCGAAAGCCGGCCAGAGGGGCGAAGTCCTTTTTTTCCCACGTGTTGAACCCCCTGCGGGCCTGTGCTAGCGTGCGGGCCAGCGCCGGAAGGAGGTCTCGTCATGGAACCCAGTGAGACGAAGAGCCAGGGCACCAAGCTCCTGCCCGCCAACGCCTACACCAAGCTCCAGCCCGGCGAGGTCTACAAGCCGATCGTGCCGAGCGCCGACACCCGGGCCGAGGTCACCCCCTGGTCGATCGGGCTCGGGGTGATCATGGTGATCATCTTCTCGGCCGCCTGCGTCTACATCGCGCTGCGGGCCGGCAACGGCATCGAGGCCTCGATCCCGATCGCCATCCTGGCGATCTTCTTCGGCACCATGCGCAAGGCCAAGAGCACGATCCTGGAGAACGTCATGGTCCAGAGCGTGGGCCAGGCCTCGGGCGTGGTGGCCGCCGGGGCCACCTTCGTCATCCCCGCGCTCTACATCAACGAGCTCGACGCCTCGGGCTGGCAGATCTTCTTCGCCTGCACCTTCGGCGGCTTCCTGGGCGTGGTGCTCATCATCCCGCTGCGCAAGTACTTCGTGCGCGATCTGCACGGCGAGCTGCCCTTCCCCGAGGCCACGGCCATCAACGAGGTCCTGGTCACGGGCGAGTCCACGGCCGGCGGCGCGGGCAAGATCCTGATCCTCGCCTTCCTGCTGGGCGCCTGCTACGACTTCCTGGTCGAGGGCGTGCACCTGTGGAACTCGGGCATCTCGACCTCGGCCGTGCTCGGCGGCGTGGGCGATTACCTGGCCGAGATGCGGATCGAGATCAAGATCGGCGGCCTGGCCGCCCTGTTCGGCCTGGGCTACATCATCGGCATGAAGTACGCCTCGATCATCGCCGCCGGCAGCGTGCTCGCCTACGTGGTCATGGTGCCGCTGGTCTACGTCTTCGGCAAGGACCTGGTCCTGGGCAAGTTCTACGCCGGCCACCTCTTCGACATCTCCTCGATGAGCGCGGGCGACATCTTCAGCAACTTCATCAAGCCGATCGGCATCGGCGCGATCGCCATCTCCGGGCTGATCGGGATCCTGCGCATGGGCAAGATCGTGGCCGGCTCGGTCACCCTGGGCTTCAAGGGCTTCTCGAGCAAGGCGACTCAGGCCGCCGACGAGCGCGTACAGCTCGACATGAAGCCGCGCAACACCCTGCTCATCCAGCTGCTCAGCGCCCTGGGCATGGGCCTGCTCTTCTTCGTTGTCTCCAAGATCACGCCCGTGGAGCCCGGCTCGGAGCTCACCTACCCGCTCGGAGACAGCCTGCTCTTCGCGCTGGTCGGCATGCTGGTCGGCTTCCTGCTGTCCTTCCTCTTCACCCCGGTGGCCGCCCAGGCGATCGCGATCGTGGGGGTCAACCCGGTCTCGGGCATGACGCTGATCACCGTGGTCCTGGCCATCGGTGCGATGATACTGACCGGGCTCTCCGGCGCGGCCGGCATGATCATCTCGCTCATCGTGGGTACGGCGGTCTGCACGGCGCTCTCGACCTCGGGCGCGCTGATCTCGGACTTCAAGGTGGGCTACTGGATCGGCGCCACGCCGCGCAACCAGCAGCGCTGGAAGTTCCTGGGCGTGATCGTGGCCGCCCTGGTCGTGGCCCTGGTCATCCCGCTGATGGACGACGCCTACCAGTTCCTGATCAAGGATCCGGCCACGGGCCTGATGACGTCGAACGAGGAGGTCTTGCCAGCACCCCAGGCCAACATGATCGCGGCCGTGTCCAAGGGCCTGATGTCGGATCCGGCCAACCAGCCCTGGCTCATGTACTGCATCGGGGGCATCGTGGCCGTGCTGCTCTTCATGGCCGGCGTGCCCATGCTGGCCTTCGCGCTGGGCATGTACCTGCCGATCTCGATCAACATGGCCGTGCTGGCCGGCGCGGCTTGCGGCTGGTTCATCGGCCGGAGCGGCGGCAGAGAGGAGGTCCGCCGCGCCCGGTCTGCCCAGGGCGCGCTGATCGCCTCGGGCATGATGGCGGGCGCGGCCCTCTTCGGCATCCTGACCGCCGCGCTGCGGCTGCCCAACCTGGGCGCGCTCATCCAGTACATCTCGGTCGGCGCCGACTATCGGGTCGAGGTGATCGAGGGCACCGAGGTGCTCAAGGAGACCGCCCACGGCTGGTTCAAGGGGGCGCCGGGTCAGCTGCTCAGCCTGGGCATGCTGCTGGTGCTGTGCTTCGCCTGCTACGGGCTGGCCCGGCTGGGTGCCAGGTGGCAGCTCGAGAGCGAGCGCAAGGCCAGAAAGAGCGGAGCGTGATTACGCCATGTCCATCCTGACGCTCAACTGCGGCTCGTCCTCGGTCAAGTACTCGGTCTACGACCCCGAGCCAAAGAGCTTCGTCTGCCGCGGCATCGTCGAGCGGGTCGGGCTTTCGGGCTCGTTCCTGCGCCAGCAGCACGGCCAGGCCGAGAGCCGGATCGAGCGCGACTGCGCGGATCACAGCGCCGCGGTCCAGCTCGTGCTCGAGGTGCTGACGACCGGCGACAGCTCCCCGGTGCGCGATGTGGCCAGCATCCGGGCCGTGGGTCACCGCACGGTCCACGGCGGCGAGAAGTTCGCCCGCTCGGCGCGCGTCACGCCCGAGCTGGTCAAGACGCTCGACGCGCTCTCCAGCCTGGCGCCGCTGCACAACCCGCCCAACCTGGCCGGCATCCGGGCCGCCCAGGCTCTGCTGCCCGACATCCCGCACGTCGCGGTCTTCGACACCGCCTTCCACCAGACCATGCCGCCCGAGGCCTACCTCTACCCGCTGCCGTACGAGTGGTACGAGCGGCACGGCATCCGGCGCTACGGCTTCCATGGCACGAGCCACCTCTACGTGTCCAAGCGCGCTGCGGTCCTGCTCGGCAGGCCCTACGACACGCTGCGGATCGTCACCCTGCACGTGGGCAACGGCGCCTCGGCCGCGGCCGTGTGCTGCGGCCGCTCGGTCGACACCTCGATGGGCTTCACCCCGCTCGAGGGTCTGGTCATGGGCACCCGCTGCGGCTGGATCGACCCGGCCATCCCGCTCTTCGTCATGCAGGCCGAGGGCCTGGACGCGGCCGAGATGGACCGCCTGCTCAACAAGCAGAGCGGCCTGCTCGGCCTGACCGGCCGCTTCTCGGACCGGCGCGACATCGAAAAGGCCGCCGACGAAGGCGATGCGCGCTGCACCCACGCGATCGCCATCGAGGCCCTGTCGCTCAAGAAAGTCATCGGCGCCTACGCCGCGGCCATGGGCGGGCTCGACTGCGTGGTCTTCACGGCCGGGGTGGGGGAGAACTCGGCCCGCATCCGGGAAAAGGCCCTCTCCGGCCTCGCCTTCCTCGGCATCCACCTCGACCCCGCAGCCAACGAGCACGCCAGGGGCGGCAAGGCCGAGGCGCGCATCTCCAGGACCGACAGCCCGGTGCGCGTCCTGGTCATCCCGACCGACGAGGAGCTGGTCATCGCCGAGGACAGCCTGGCGATCCTCGAAGGCCGCTTCGACGCGCCGGACTTCGACTACTCCTTCGACTGATTGACACGCCTTGAGAGCTTAGCTAGACTTAGTTTAGGGCCTTCGAGGTGGCAGATGATCATCGTGAACACCCATGAGGCAAAAACTCGACTTTCCAGACTCTTACAAGAGGTCGAGTCGAAGCGGGCCACGGTCCGTATCTGTCGCAACGGAAAGCCGATCGCCGACCTGGTGCCGGTGCCGGTGCTGCGGGATCCCCTGCTCATACACCCCGAGTTGAAGGTGGAGATCCTCGAGGACCCCAGCCTGCCCCTGTCCGAAGACGAGTGGCCGGGGAAAAGCCGCTGAGATGGTCCTGCTGCTGGATACCTGCACGCTGATCTGGCTGACCAGCGATCAGCAGAGCCTCTCGAGCCGCGCGCGGGCCTGCATCCAGGAGCACGCCGGCGCGCTGCACGCCTCGTCGATGAGCGCCTTCGAGATCGGAATCAAGCATCGAAAGGGAACGCTCAGGCTCGCGCTCGAGCCTGGAGCCTGGTTCACCGCGGCGATGGACCTGCACGGCATCCGGGAGATACCCGTCGATGCCGGGATCGCGGCCCGCTCGACGGCCCTGCCGGACCTCCACAGCGATCCGATCGACCGCATCCTGATCGCCACCGCGGAGGAGCACGGTCTGACCGTCGTCACGCCCGACCGGCTGATCGCGCAGTACGGCCTGGTAGACGTGCTGTGGTGAGACAGGCGAGCGCCCCGATCAATCCTTCGAGCAGGCCAGTGTCTGGAGCATGGACCAAAGCGGCTTCAGGCTGGCCTCGTCCGGGGCGCTGCAGAAGGCGTGAACCGCGAGGCCCTTCTCGGCCGGGTGGGGGACGATGGCCTCGATGCGCTTGCGGCCCATGCGCTCCCAGGCGAGCCAGCTCGTCTCGGCTCCGAGCAGCTCGCCCGGCGTACGCTGGACCTCGTCCTCCGACAGGCCGGCCTGGCGGTGCTGGAAGGAGGGGTGGTGGCCCAGGTAGACGCCGCAGCTGCCCGCGTCCCGGCCCAGGACGGTCACCGGGCGCAGGTGGTGGACTGCGAAGTCCGGGCCCGGCTGGGTCATCAGGCTCGTGCCGGCGGGCAGGTCGATCTGCAGCCCGGGGCCGCCCAGACCGGGCAAGCGCCTGGTGCCCGCGCTCAGGTCGATCTCCCTGCTTCCCTGGCTCAGGCTCCGGGCCATGCGAAGCCCCAGCTCGCTCCAAACAGCGCGCTGCGCGAGGCCTTCCGGGTTGACGTAGAAGGCCAGGTACTGCACCAGGCCGTCCGCGCGCTCGACGTAGACCGCGAGCACCAGGTTGGCCGATTGCTCGCGCTCGCCCGGCTTCGGGAAGACGGCGATCGCCTCGAGCGGCGAGGCCAGGTCCACGGCCTCGATCTTGCAGCCTTTGGTCCGCGAGCCCCAGCCCGACTCGAGGTCGGCCTGGACGGACTTGCGGAGATCCTCGCCTCCCCGGGCGAAGAGCTCGTAGCACATGAGCACCAGGCGCGCGCGCGCGCGGTCCAGCACCAGGCGGGTCTCGCCCTCGGCCGCCTCGGGCGCGGCCATGATGCTCGCCCGGCGCGCCTCGACGCGCATGCCGGCGGGCACGCGGATGCGGAGTCGACCGCCGAGCAGGACCACGGGCTCCATGTTCAGGGGCAGTCCGGCCGGCCCGTCAGAAGCGGCGAGCAGAGAGGCCAGCAAGATCAGCGCAGCGCAGGGCATGAGTGCCTCCCGGTTCTGCGCTGAGCGTAGCGCGATTCGACGCAAGGAGATAGTTCTTTCCAGCCTGCTGCAACAACATGGAAGGTTGCCTTTTATCTTGTTTTTTCTAAAGGATCTATCCAGTTAAAGCATTGATTTTCTAAAACATGCCCGGTATAATAGGAGTTGTCAGGGAGGCCGCTCGATGCGCAGGTTGATCGAGGCCGATCTCGTGGAGTGGATGCGTGCGGATCACCGCAAGCCGCTGCTCGTACGAGGTGCGCGGCAGGTCGGCAAGACCCACTCCCTTGAGAAGCTAGGCCGAGATCATTTCGAGCACGCGCTCGTGGTCGACTTCGAGAAGCATGCCAGAGCACACCAGGTCTTCTCGGGGGATCTCGACGCCCGTGGGCTGATCCAGCAACTGGAAGTCGTGATGGACTGCCGGATCGAAGCCGGAAAGACGCTGCTCCTGCTCGACGAGATTCAGGCCTGTCCGCGAGCGATCACAGCCCTGAGGTACTTCTACGAGGACTACCCGGAGCTCCATGTGGTCGCCGCGGGCTCCTTGCTGGAGTTTGCCCTCGGCGGCATCTCCTTTCCGGTCGGAAGGGTCCAGCTGCTCGAGATGCATCCCATGACTCTCGTCGAGTTCCTCTGGGCCCTGGAGAGAGAACGGGCCGCGGAGATCGCGCTCTCGCCGCCGGAGAGCATGCCCGAGGCGATGCACCGAGAGTTGCTGGCCGCGGTGAGGGAGTACTGCTTCGTCGGCGGGATGCCCGAGTGCGTGGCCCTGTATGCCGAGCACCGCTCCCTGAAGCGATGCTTCGATCTGCAGGACACGCTGATCGCCACCATCCGGGCCGACTTTCCCAAGTATGCAGGGCGCTCCGATCCCGGATGCCTCGATGCGGTGCTGGAGAGTATTCCCCGCAGGGTCGGCCAGCAGATCAAGTACACGCGGCTGGCCGAGGCATACAGCGGTCCGACCATCAAGAAGGCATTCGACCTGCTTCAGAGAGCCAGGATCGTGCACAAGGTGCGCGCCTCCAGCGCATCGGGTCTGCCTCTGGGCTTCGGCGTCTCCAGCCGGCGTTTCAAAGCCTTGTTTCTGGACGTGGGTCTATGGCAACGCCTCTCCGGGCTCAGATCTCACGAGCTTGCGGCCGGTGATCTGCTCGAGATCTACCAGGGCGCCCTGGCCGAGCAATACGTCGGTCAGGAGATGCGGGTGTCGCAGGGCGCCGACCTGCACTACTGGACCCGGGAGTCGCGCGGCAGCCAGGCAGAGGTCGATTACCTGGCGGTCATCGACGGGAGGATCCATGGCGTCGAGGTCAAGAGCGGATCGGCGGGACGCCTGAGGAGCCTGCACTGTCTGCTGGAGGAAAATCCCGGCGTCGCCGGTGGCCTGGTGCTCTCCTCGCGACCCTACGAGCGCCTGCCCGAGCAGAAGCTCACATTCCTGCCGCTCTACCGGGCCTTTTCCGCGACCTCGGATTCCTGACACGGGCATTGCCCAATTGCCCGGCGCCCCATCGCCCGCCCTATCGCCAGTGCGAGCCCGGCCTGTTATAGTACGGGTAAACCTCATTGCGAAGAGAGGTCCGAGATGGCGTTCCCATTCCGTCCGATCGCGCTCGCCGCGCTCTGCGCGCTGGCGCTGGCCGTCCCGGCTCCGGCCGCGGCCCAGGCCTCCGAGCCCTGCCGGATAGACGACGATGCGATCTACGGCCAGGCGCACCTGCAGGAGCTCGCCCGCGAGCTGGCCAGGATCCAGTCCACCGCCTTGAAGAACATCCTGCAGCCGCAGGACAAGGACGCCGACATCCCGGCCGACCAGAGCTTCACCTCCTCGGCCGGCCTGTTCGTGGTCTACACGGTCCACTTCTTCATCGAGAAGGGCAAGGGACCGAGCTACCTCCACATGGTGTCGTTCTCCAACCGCGGTTGCTACCTGGCCACGCCCTACTCGAGCACCTTCACGGCCTTCTTCCACGACGCCATGGGCCTGGACCGCTACCCGGCCATGGCCAGCCGCTCGCGCAATGGCGTGACCAAGCTCTTCGCGATCCTGTCCGTCGAGGATCACCAGGCCCTGGTCAAGCACGGCGTGGCCATTCCCTCGGGCAAGGCGCTCAAGAACATGCTGGTCGGCTGCATCGTGGGCGGTCGCAGGGTACGACTCGGCCCCGGTCCGGGCGACATCGCCCCCGGGAAGCTGTGCAAGCTGCGCTAGTCGTTCTCGGAGGCTCGAAATGCGAGGAAGAAGATCGATAGCTCTCCTGTGCGCGCTCCTGCCGGCTGCGATCGCGCTGTCGAGCTGCCGCGAGGGAGCCAGCTTCCAGAGCATCGTGGAGTCCTTCTCGGGCGAGCGCTCTTTGTACTCCTTCGTCTTCTACTCCGAGAGCAGCTCCGACGCGGGGATGGGCATCTTGATCCACGAGGCGCGGGTGGAAGATCCCTGCCTGTTCTTCGCCAGCCTGGGCGAGGCGACGGACGACTTCGACCCGACCTTCAGCGTCATGATCGTCAAGCTGAACAGGGCGACCGGCGGGGTTTTCACGATCGTCCCGAGGGACCTGGGTCTGGATGATTATCCAGATCCGAGGCTGCTCGCCTCGGTCTCCGTGGTCGGGCTGGACGGATTCGAGGCCATCTACGAGTTCCACGCCGTCTCCGGATCCGTGAACATCTCGGAGACACCGCGGACGATCGAGGAGTACAACCGGGGCGAGATCCAGCTCTCGGGCGTGGTGAAGCCCGTGTTTTGCGAGGATCCGGTGGCGCTGGTCAAGAGAGAGGTATTCTGTGACGTCGAGTACAACTGCGCGGAGACCTGCTACTGCGAGTCCTATAGCGGCAGGAGCTTCGCCCAGCGGGACCTGCCTCTCGAAGAGGAGTGCTGCTCTTGTGATGAGCAGACCAAGTTCCGCCATACGGTCCAGCTGGACCCGACGCACAGGTGCTCGGCCCTCTGTGGGGCATCGTATTTTCCTTCCCGCCGATTCTGTGAGCAGCTGGAATAGAGGCTTCAAGACAGCGGGTCAAAGACCCGCTCGAACCCGAATCCAGAGAAGTCTCTCGTGTTCCTGGTGGCGAAGTCCGAGACACCGTGATGCAGCAAGGTGTACGCCAGGCGTGCATCGATGATGCGACGGCGTGGAAAGCTCCGGGCCATGGCAGCCTGCCAGACCTTCTGCATGATCGGGGCCGACTCCACGACCCGCCATCTGGGGTTGGACCTAAAGGAGCTGCAGATCTCGGCTGCCTGGCGGGAGTGGAGGGGTCTTCGCAGCACGGATGGGTTTCGCAGCAACAGATAGAGCTCGATCAGCACCAGATCGCAGATCAGCACATCGGTACGCTGAGACAGGTCCTGGATGAACTGCGATGCGGGTGCGTACTCGGCGCAGTCTCGGTTCAGGCTATAGAGCAGGATGTTCGTGTCGATGGAGACCAATACGGACGCCCGCTCAGCGCTCGGTCGGATCGTTGGCGATCTCTCGCCAGCGCTCCTGGGGAGCCAGGAACTCGCCGAGCTTCCTGGCCGCTGGCGGTTGCCAGGCAAGGTCCTGCGCCTCCGCATCGGCATAGCACTGGACCATGTACTCGGCGCCTCGCCGGATGAGCTCGGCGATGCTCCAGTCCAGCCTGGCGGCCGTCTTCTTCACCGACTCGTAGAGCGGATCCGGCAGCTGTATCTGGGTTCGCTTCATGATGTATATCTTACATCGCTAACTGGTTTACGTCAATACGCAGGCCTCACGAGGCATCCGCGCTGTCGCGTTTTCACCCCCACCCGGGCTTCGCCCGACCTCCCCCGTCAAGGGGGAGGTGGATTTTCCAATGTGC
>JAFGRB010000016.1 GCA_016935365.1 Deltaproteobacteria bacterium | reverse complement strand
CCCCCACCCGGGCTTCGCCCGACCTCCCCCGTCGAGGGGGAGGTGGATTTTCCAATGTGCACAGAGTGTTATCCGTCCCTCCCCCGGTGGGAGGGACCGGCCGAAGGCCGAGGGAGGGGAACGCGTAGCCTGGTCAATCATCGTGATTGCGTTCGCTCCCTCGGCCTTGACGTCCGGTGCCTCCACGGCTTAGTATGCGTCAGATGAAACGGTATCTTACGCTCACATCGTGGCTGGCCGTGGCGCTTCTTGGCTCGGTGGCTCTCGGCTCGGTCGCCGTCCGTCTGTCCTTCGAGCAGCTCGTGCAGCAGTCGGATCGGGTGGTCGTGGCCCGGGTGCAGAAGTGCGAGTCGGCCTGGGGGCCCGAGCACAGGCTGATCCACACGACCTGCTCCTTCGATGTCGAGCAGGAGGTGGCGGGCGCGGGGGCGAAGCGCTTCCAGATCGTGCAGCCGGGAGGCGCGGTCGGTCGCCTGGCCCAGCGGACCCACGGCTATCCGACCTTCCGCGAAGGCCAGGCGGGGCTGCTGCTCTTCCTGCACCGCTCCGAACACGGCTTTCGAGTCGTGGGCCTGTCGCAGGGCGTGTTCTTCCTGCACCGCGACGCGGGCCGCCAGCTCGCCATCCAGCGCCTGGAGGGGCTGGACTTCCTGAAGGACGACGGCCGACCGCTGATCCTGACCGCGGCGGAGGCCTTCGCGCGGATCCGCGCGCTGTGGAAGGACAGGGTGCTGGAGCGATGAGACAGCCAGCGGTCTGGATCCTGCTCGCCTCCTTGAGCGCCGCTCCGGCCGGGGCCTTCACCCGCAGCCGCGATCCGGATACCCGGGCCTGCCTGTGGTGGGAGACGAGGCAGGTGAGGGTGCTGCTCAACGAGGCCTGCAGCGCGGACCTGCCGCGAGCGCAGTGCGAGACGGCGGTCTGGGCCTCCCTCGCCATCTGGAACGAGGCCCCGTGCTCGGATTTCCAGTTCCTGTCCGGCGGGCTCAGCTCCAGGACGGACGTGGGCTTCGACGAGGACCACTGGGACGACAACGTGAACCTGATCCTGTGGACGGAGAGCTCCTGGCGGCACGATGAGACCGCGATCGCAATGACCACCACGACCTACGACCGGCACACCGGACAGGTGGTCGACACGGACGTGGAGCTCAACGGCCTGTCGTACACCTTCACCGCGATCGAATCGCCGAACGTCATCGTCGACATCCAGAACACGCTGGCTCACGAGGCGGGCCACATGCTGGGCCTGGATCACTCCAGCGATCCGGAGGCCTGCATGTTCGCCACCGCGCCCGAGGGCGAGACCAAGAAACGCGACCTGGCCCAGGACGACATCGACGGCGTCTGCCACATCTACCCGACCGGCCAGCCCATCGCAGCCTGCCCCGGCGGGCCGGCGATCGATCCCGGCGGCGACGGCGGTTGCGGGCAGATGCCGCGCTCCAGCGGCCCGTCTGCGCTGATTTGGCTGCTCGCGCTCGGCGCGATCATCCTCCGCTCGCGCACCCATGTAAGCGATTCGTGATCAAGGAGGTATCGACCCATGACCCGGATGCAACGCGGACAACTCGGATGGGCTTGCCTGCTGGCCGGCTTGCTGGTCGCCGGCTTCGGCTGCGATGAGACCCGGTTCCGGACCGTCAAGACCAACTACGATCTCTTCTTCCCGGAAGGCGATGTGCAGCGGGACAGCTTCGTACAGAAGGCGGCCGCCAAGATCGACATCCTGTGGGTGGTGGACAACTCGAGGAGCATGCAGGAAGAGCAGGACAACCTGGCGGGGAACTTCGACGAATTCATCGGGATCATCGAGTCGTCGCAGGTGGACTACCAGATCGGCGTGACCTCGACCGACATGGACACCCACGGCGGCAGGTTGCAGGGCAACCCCAAGATCATCGTGCCCGGACCGGATGCGGAGACGTACTTCCGCAACAACATCCACGTGGGCATGGCCGGCGCGGGCGACGAGCAGGGCATCATGGCCGCCTACATGGCCCTGAGCGAGCCTCTGATCTCGACGGACAACGCGGGCTTCTTGCGGGCCGACGCGGCCCTGGCCATGATCTTCGTCAGCGACGAGGATGATCACTCTTTCGGCAAGATCTCGTTTTACCGCCGCTTTTTCGAACAGATCAAGACCGTGGGCAACGAGAACCGGGTCATGGCTGCGGCCATCGTGGGCGACCAGCCCGACGGCTGCTCCAACCCGCAGACCGGCCAGGCCGCGGCCGGCACCCGCTACCACATGCTCGCCCAGCAGGTCGGCGGCAACATCGGATCGATCTGCTCCGAGGACTTCGGCCAGACGCTGACCGAGATGGGTCTGACCGTGGCCGGGCTGGACCGCAAGTTCTTCCTGTCCGATTCCAACCCGGACGCCGACTCGATCGAGGTGCGGGTCGGCGGCGAGCTCATCGACCAGGACTGGGAGACCGGCTGGTTCTTCGAGGATGGCGCCATCTCGTTCAACGGCAGCTATGTCCCGCTGCCCGGCGAGACCATCGAGGTCAGCTACAAGCACCCCCAGCGGGAGTTCATCCTCAGCCAGACGCCGGCTTACGATCCAGCTGATCCCGAGGACATGATCACGGTCATCGTCTACCCTCCGGGCGCCAACGACTGCAGCTCCAGCGACGAGTGCGGCGGCGGCGCCTGCGGGCTGGCCGGCAAGTGCGGCGGCCAGGTGATCCCATACAGCCTGGCGAGCGGCTGGGTGATCGAGACGCGGACGATCGGCGACGAGGATCAATATATCGTGGCCTTCGAGCGCGACTACTACCCGGACGGCGGATCGGTCGTCCAGGTGGAGTACCCCTGTCTGGGCGGCTGCCAGATCCGATAGGCAGAAGGGAGAGCGGGAGATGAGATCTCGGGACTTGCTGCGAATCGGTTTGCTGGCGGCGGTCTGTCTGGCCGGCGCGGCCTGGGTGGGGTGCGGATCTTCGGGCGAGGACGGGTGCGAGCGCGACGGCGACTGCCCGGTCAACTGGCGCTGCGATCCCTACTCGCGCACCTGTCGGTGCGTGAGCGACGCCGCCTGCAACGAGGACGTCGGCGAGAAGTGCATGCCTGATGGCACGTGCCAGATCTACACCGGCTGCACGACCGACCAGGAGTGCGGGGCCCTGCACCGCTGCGACACGGCCACGGGCGAGTGCCTGTGCACCGACGACGCAGCCTGCGCCGAGGGCGAGAAGTGCAACGCTTCGGGCTTCTGCCAGCCGGCCACCGGCTGCTACGACAACGAGGACTGCGGCGCGGGCGAGTACTGCGACGTGACGACTCGGCGCTGTATCGCCTCCAACACATGCACCAACAAGTACCAGTGCCCGATCGAGCACATCTGCTCCGGCGGCACCTGCGTGCCGGGCTGCGAGGACCACGGCGACTGCGAGCTGCGCACGGCCTGCGTCAACGGGACCTGCCAGGAGGGCGTATGCGGTGACGACAGCTTCTGCGGCTTCATGGAGTACTGCTACCAGGGCCAGTGCCGCAGCGCCTATGACGACCAGTACGCGCCCTATTGCAAGCCATGCGACACCGAGACGGGCGGCGTCTGCGGCGTCTCGCGCCAGAACCCGTGCGTGATCTACCCGTACACCGACGACGCCTACGGCAGCCGGTACGACGAGTACTGCGGCGTGGACTGCTCGGCCGGGCAGTCCTGCCCGAACGGATTCTCCTGCAACACCCTGCGGCTGGTCGATGGCAGGGACGCGCCCACCGGCGACGCCTGCTGCGACGAGAACGACGACCCGGCCTGCTGCGCGAACAACAACTGCCCTGCGGGCATCAAGTGCTGCGCGCGGCACATCCCGTGCCCGGGCGGTCTGCCCTGCGCCAAGTCGGCGGAGGAGGACAAGGGTTACTGCCCGTGCACGCTCGACAGCCGCAACCCGTGCGACATCGATAACACCTGCCTGAAGGACACGTGCTTGGGCGGGACCTGTTGGGCCATGAGCATCGCCGGGATCAGGGTCCCCTGCTCGGGCGACCAGGACTGCCAGCTCTGCACGGCCACCTTGTCCGAGCCGTGCAACACGGATGCGGACTGCCGGGAGATCGTATGCGAGCTCTGGGAGGGCGTGGACTACGGCGGCTGCTCCGCGGGCGCGGCCTGCGGCTTGAAGGAGGGCTACCATTGCCCGCTGCCATGAGCCGCTGCTCGCTGGCTGCCCTGGCGGCCTCGATCGCGTTGTCTGCAGCTCCGGGCTGTGACGACAGCGTTCGGTTCCGGGAGGATCCCACCCAGTTCGATACCTTCCAGCAGACCCCGTCCGCCCTGGTGGACATCCTGTGGGTGGTGGACAACAGCGGGACCATGGTCGAGGAGAGGGCCATGCTGGGGGAGAAGTTCGATCAGTTCATGGGCCGGCTGGTCGCGTCGGGCACGGACTACCATATCGGGATCATCTCGACCGACACCGAGGACCTGAATCACAGCGGAAAGCTTCAGGGAGATCCTCGAGTCATCACGCCGGCCACGCCCGATCCCAAGGCGGCCTTCGCGGCCAACGTCCAGCTCCCCCAGACCGCGAGCCGGATCGAGAAGGGCCTGGAGGCGGCCAGGCTGGCCTTGTCGGACGAGCTGCTCGCGGGACACAATGCCGGCTTCCTGCGCGCGGAGGCCTCGCTGTTCGTCATCGTGGTCTCGGACGAGGACGATCAGTCCCGGGGGCCGATCGGCTACTACAGCCGCTGGCTGGAGCACATCAAGGGCACCGGCAACGAGAACCTCGTGAGCCTGTCGTCGATCGTCGGCCCCATGCCCTCGGGCTGCGGGGACACCTCCGGTGCCGGCGAGCGATACATCCAGGTCCAGGAGCTGACCGGCGGCTTGTTCCATTCCATCTGCTCCGAGGACTACGGCTTGGTGGTGGACGAGCTGGGCGTCACCGCCGCGGGGCTGGTCCGGAAGTTCTACCTGTCCGAGATCCCGCAGGTGGACACCCTGCAGGTGCTCGAGTACCTCCAGGAGGATCCGGTCTGCGAGCTGCAGTCGGACTGCGAGGCGGATCGCGTCTGCGGGGCGGGGTACCACTGCGCGCGGGCGCTGGACAGCGCCTTGTGGATCTACCAGGAGTCCGACAACGCCATCTTCTTCGCGGGCGAATACCTGCCGCCGGCGAGTGCGTTCATCGAGGTGGCGTACTACCGGCTGGGAGGGTAGAGGCGATGGGCCGATTGCAGACCGCCGCGCTCGCCGGCCTCCTGCTCGTCTCGGCCTGCTCCTCCTCGAGCACGTTCGAGGGTGAGTGCAAGCGGGACTCGGACTGCGCGACGTACGAGCGCTGCGACACGCGGGACTACCGCTGCGTCTGCGCCACGGACGAGGCGTGCGCCCAGGGCGAGTTCTGCAACCCGCTCAGCGGCTCGTGCCAGGTCAAGCCGGGCTGCTACTCGAATGCGGACTGCGAGCCGGGCAGCTACTGCGACGTGGAGACCGGAGAGTGCATCTCGTCGCTGACGTGCACCCGGGACTACCAGTGCGACCTGGGCCATATCTGCGTCGGGGGCAAGTGCGAGCTGGGCTGCCGCGACTCGGCCGACTGCGAGCTGTACCGGCCGGACGGTCCGGAGATCTGCGTCGATGGCCAGTGCCGCTTCGGCATGTGCGACAGCCACCAGCAGTGCCAGTTCGGCTACATCTGCGATCCTGAGAGCCACAGCTGCGTCGCTCCCGAGGCGCCGTACTGCGAGCCGGGCTGCGATCCGATCTGCGAGGGCTGCACCGACAAGAACCAGGGGCCCTGCGGCGATCCGGGCGACATCTGCGCCGGCAACGACCCCGTGACGTTCTGCTGGGTCGCCTGCGAGGACGAGGCGGACTGCCCGTCGGGCTATCACTGCGTGCCCACGACTGCCACCTGGGCCATCTGCTCGGAGGACATCGATTGCGCCAGCGTGGTGAACACCTGCGGGCAGACATCCAGACGCTGCATGCTGAACCAGCAACCCTGCGATACCGACCTGGACTGCCACGACTTCATGCCGGCCATCTGCCTGTCGCGCTACTGCGTCTTCGGCTACCACTGCGAGCCCGCCGGCGGCTGCCCCTCGGGCGGTTGACGAAGGACTGTGGTAAGGGAGAGCCTGGGGCATGGGTTCCAGGCGGCATGGTCTTTCGCTGCGATGGGAGAGAGCCTGGGGCATGGGTTCCAGGCGGCATGGTCTTT
>JAFGRB010000015.1 GCA_016935365.1 Deltaproteobacteria bacterium | reverse complement strand
GGACCTGTGCCGGGCGGCGAGGGGGGCGCGCGGCGCCCCCCTCCATATCAGGGGAGGGCTTTATGCCCTCCCGCAGACGCGACATTGACCTGATCGACGTGACGACTGCAAAGAACGGGCGGGCATGAAGCCCGCCCCTACAACGAACGCGGAGGTGCCTTGGCAAGAAGATGAAGATACGAGACTACCTCTACGGAGAAGATGTGTGAGCGGCTCAGGGCGCGGGGAGGCGTTCGGCGGGGGATGAACCCCCGCCCTACATTTCATCTCCAAGGTTCGTCGATGTGTATAAGGCTCAGGGCGAAGCCCTGGGCTAGGTTGTTGCGCCCCTTCGGGGCTTTCGGAACCAGGCCAACCCTTGTGCCTGTTTGTGCCCGTTACATGCCCGTTGCACTCGGGGGTCCGTGATCGACTATCATGGACCCGTTCACCTGAGCGGGTGGTGATGCGATGCGATCGATGCGCTTGCTCTTCCTCTCGGCGCTGGCCGCGGGCTTCCTGGCTGTGCTGCCCCGGCCGCAGGCCGCCGACGTCCTCGAGCAGGTCTTCAGCGGAGCCGCGAGCTGGCACGGTGAGGACTACGCCCGCGCGCGGGATGCGCTCCTCACCCGGGAACCCGGCGAGCTGAGCGCGCTTCTCGCGCGAAAGCTGCGCTCGGCAAATCTCCGCGAGCGCCTCCTGGCGGGCTTCTTGAAGCTCCGCCTCGAGCAGCCGGCGCGCGTCGCGGCCTGGCGAGAGGCGGTCCTCTCGACCTGGAGCCGGGAGGCCGAGAATGCCGCGAGGCGCTACCTGCACGACGAGGCGACCGGCCGCAGCCGGATCTCCCCGGACTGGTCCAGGCTGCCACAGCAGGCCGCCGGCGCGCCGGCCGCGGTGCTCGCCGACCTGCTCTTTGGCGAAAAAGGAGCCGAGGCCGCGATGCTGCAGTTCGCGCTCGAGCCCTCGCCCGAGCTGGCCGCGCCGATGCTCGAGCTGGCATCAGAGCACCACCGCAGCGCCCTGCCGCTCGTCGAGGCGGGCCTCGCCAAGCTGGGCCCTGCCGTCCAGCCGCTGCTCCGCCGGGTGCTGGCCGAGGCCGTTCCCCCGCCGCCGCCGAAGAATCCGCACTCCCCGAGCGACGAGGAGCGCGAGATCCGAGACGGATTCTTCGAGGCGATGGTCCGGGCGCAGAGCGCCGCGCGCGTCCTGGCCCGCCTGGGCGACGCGCAGGCCGGCCAGCGCATCGCCGCCCTGCTGGAGAGAGGCGACGGCGGCTGGTCTTGCGGTTGCACCGGGGCCTACCTGATGGACCTGGCCGAGGCGCTGGCCGATCTCGGGCACGCGGACGGCCTGGACGCGCTCCTGAATCAGCTCCTGCGCGCCGCGGCCACGCGCTCGAAACGCAGCTCGTCGTCGGACCGGCCCAGCTACGCCTTCCTGCGCCGCCAGGTGATCCGCTTCGGAACAAGAGCCCTGCCCGCGATCGAGCGGCGGCTCGCAAGCCCGCCCGCCTCCGAGGTCGGGCCGATCGTGCTGGCCCACCTCGTGGCCGAGCTCTCGGGCGAGAAGGGAAAGAAGCTCGAGGCCGCGGCACTGCGCGAGACGCTGTGCTTCGAGCCCACCGCCGAGGGCTACCTCGCGCTGCACCGCTTGACCGGAGAGGACGTGCTGGCGCGGCTGCAAGACCTGGCCAGGAGCCGGCGGGAAGCGGTCCTGGCACTGGGTGAGCTCAAGGACGCCCGGGCGGTACCCTTTTTGGCCGGGCTCATCGACCAACAGCACGAGCAGCTCGAGCGGGAGCTCGGCAAGCGCAAGACAGCCGAGGGCGCTCGCGCCTTCGACCCCCGGACCGCCCGGGAGGCGGGCGAGGCCTATCGCTTCGGACCGGACCTGGCCGCCATCCTGTCCCGGGGCGATGCCGCGCTGCTGGCGCTGCGGCGCATCGGCGGCAAGGCGGCCAGAGCGGCCCTGGGCGCGGCAGCGGGCTACCCGGAGTACCGGGCGCGGGCTGCGATCTCGCGCCTGCTGCTCGACGGCCGCATCGAGGCGATCGCGGCCCGGCTCGCGTCTCGCGACCACGCGCTCCGCGAGGAGGCGGCCCTGGCGCTGCTGGAGCGCGAGGACGCGCGCGCGACCGCCGAGCTCCTGCGCGCGGCAGCGCGCCGTCACGGCCCGGCGCACGAGACCTGGAAGGCCCGCGCCCGCGCCTCTCGAGACGACCTGAGGCCGCCTCTCCGGAAGCTCGTCCTCAGCCGGGACGTCCGCGAGCGCGTGCTGGCCGAGTCCATGCTGCAGGAGCTCCGGGATCCGGAAGGCGCCGCGCGCGTGCGCACAGCGCTCCAGGGCGCAGCGAGGCGGGTCGGCCAGATGCACGTCTGGCGGATCGAGATGCTCCAGGCCTCGGGCCAGGCGCTGGCCAAAGGACCCGAGGCCGCGCGCCTGGGCGAGCGCTCCGCGCCCCTGCTGGAGGCGGCCTGTCTCTTCGGACAGGGCATTCTCTTCAGAGGCATCGCCGCCTTCGCCCTGGCGGAGCTCAAAAAGCCGCGCTCCATGCCGGCGCTGGCCGCATCCTTCGACATGGGCAGCCTGGACGGCTCGAACCCCGCGGCGCTCGCCCTGGCCGCCTTCGGCCCGCAAGGCGCGGAGCTGGCCGCCAAGGTCCCGCCGCCCAGGCCCGGAGAGCACGACACCGGCCTGCGCATGACCAGGCACCGCGGCGGCGTGCGGGTCCTGGCCGAGAAGCGCGACGTCCGGGGCGTCGACGGCATCCTGGCCGGCCTGGGCGCCCTGGCCAAGGACCGCGCGCTCGACGCCTGGGGCCACCGCGCGGGCATCTACCTCTCCGCGGCCGAGCGCTTCCACGACGAGCGCCTGGTCGAGCCGCTGCTTCGCATCCTGGGCACGGCGGAGCGGCCGGAGCGCGATCAACACCATCGTGCGATCGAGCTGCTTTCCGCTTACGACGACCCGCGCCTGCCCGGCCTCTTTTTGCAGCGGCTCGCGACACTCGACCTCGAACGCTCCCGTGACAAGTACGGCCTCCACACGGTCGCCGCACGAGCCCTGACGCGGCGCCTGGGCGCGAGGACGCCGGACTATTTGTTGGAGGCGCTCGGACGGAGCCGGGAATTGAGACTCCGGGCCGGCATCCTGCTCGCCCTGGGCGAGCTTTCCCACCCCCGCTCGCCGCCCTTTCCGGGCCGGGCCAGCTGGTGGGCGGAGCGCCCCGAGGACGCACAGGCGCGCGAGGCCGCGGCCAGGCGCACGCGAGCGCGCGCCTTTCCGGCCCTGGTCCGCGCGCTCGAGGACCGCTCCGAGCCGGTCAGCCGCTCGGCGGCCGTCGGGCTTCTGATCCTGGCCCAGGGCAATCGAAACACCGGCGTCGAGCCGGATCCGCGCGCGGCCGCGCCGCTCGTGGCCTGGTGCCGCAGGCACGAGACCTGCCCCCACCCGCTGCCCGCCTACCTGGCCGATCACGGCGGGCCCGAGGCCGGGCGCGTCCTGCTCGCGATCCTGAAGGCCCAGCCTGCCGACAGCGGAGACGGCCATATCGTGGAGGCGCTTCGCAAGCTCAAGCCCGAGGGCGCAGTCCCGGTCCTGGTGCGCAACGTCCGGGCCCGCTTCGCGCGCTACGAAGACCGCTACGGCAGCCCGGACGAGCTGGACGCCCTGGCCGACTTCGGACCGCAGGGGGCGCAGGAGATCCTGAAGCTCTTCCAGACGCTCAATAGCCCGCGCATCGAGCTGGCCGCGGCCAGGCTGCTCGCGGATCTCGGCCACGAGCCGGCCCGCGAGCCGATCGAGAAGCTCCTCCGGAGCGTCATCCGGGCCGGGCCGCAGGGCCTCCGGCTGGCCGGCCATCGCGGGACGCGCGCCCAGGCCTACGCGTATGCGTGCCGGATCCTCCTCGGCGCGCTCCGGGACCTGGACGCCGGGCGCGCCAGGCGCGTGGCCGAGGAGATCCTGCGCGAAGGCCCCGAGGCGCTCCGGCCCGCCGCGCTGGAGGTCTGGGCCGGCGAGAAGGCGCCAGCCCATCGCCAATAATAATCAACCTCGCCCAGAGGGCGAGGTATTCGGAAGCCCCCTCCAAAGGGGGCTTACACGAGTGACGGTGGGCCCTTGTGGAATT
>JAFGRB010000168.1 GCA_016935365.1 Deltaproteobacteria bacterium | reverse complement strand
GATTTCGCACATTGTAGGTGGAGCCATGCGCCATATAACAAGGGCCTTTGATGCGTCTATGCCTGTTGGCAATGTCGGATATAGCCTCTTATACCTGGGGCTGAAGCCCCAGGCTTTATCCCCCCGCTGCTTCGCAGCGGAAAACCCTGCGACGGAAAAGATCATCCACACCCGCACGCACGTCTAGCCGAGCGGATGCCGCAGCTTGCGCTGCACGGCCGACCAGCGCGCTCCGATCTTCTCCCAGGTTCGGATCGCCAGGCCGCCGTACCTGTCGGCCAGCTTGAGCAGGGGATCGGACTCGTCGCTGCCCAGCTTGCCCAGGTCCGGGATCTGGCCGTCCGGCCCGTACATGCCCTCCATGACCTTGCGCACGCCCAGCCTGACCATGCTGCGCACCGGCAGCTTGGCCATCATGCCGTACATGGCCGCCTCGCCCGCGTCGCGCATCTCCGGATGCGCCAGGGCGAAGTCGACTGCCGCGCGCAGATCCGCGAGGTACTCGTCGATCACGCCCGCGTGGTTCGAGGTGACGGTCAGGTGGATGCTGGGCGGCATCTGCTGGCGGTCCACGTTCCAGCCGCGGGCCTGGAGCTGGTCGGCCACGACATAGATGTCGAGCGCGGCCGGATCCCTGGCCGCGAAGGCCACCAGGCTCATGGCGGGCTCGCCCAGCACGCAGATCGCCTCGATCTTCCGCAGCCCGGCCAGCATCCGGTCGGTGGCCTCGGCCGTCCTGGACGCCATGTCCAGGTAGCCCCGCTCGCCCATGGCCCGCAAGGCCGCCCAGGCCGCGGCGATCGCGCCGCCGGGCCGGGTGCCCGGCATGGTGGCCGAGGCGTAGATGCCGCCCGTCCAGTCGGTCGAGACGAAGAACTGGTGCCGCAGGTAGGACATGTCCCGGTAGAGCACGACCGAGGCGCCCTTGGAGGCGTAGCCGTACTTGTGCAGGTCGGCCGAGATCGAGCTCACGCCCGGGACGCGAAAGTCGAAAGGCGGCACCGGCCGGCCGATCCTCTCGAGCCAGGGCAGCAAAAAGCCGCCGATGCAGGCGTCGACGTGGAAGGGGAGCTTCTTGCGCAGGGCCAGCTGGCCGAGCTCCTCGATCGGATCGATCACCCCCTGGGGGTACTGGGGGGCCGAGGCGGCCAGCATGACGGTCCGGTGCGAGATCCTCTTGCGCATGGCCCGCACGTCCGCCCGGAAGTCGGGCCCGACGGGCACGCGCACGCTGCGCACGCCCAGGTAGTGGGCCGCCTTGTCGAAGGCCACGTGGATGGAGCTCGGCACGACCATCTCGGGGTGCCGGATCCAGGGCCTGCGGGCCCGGGCCCGATCCCGGCTGGCCTTGACCGCCAGGAAGATGCTCTCGGTGCCGCCCGAGCTCATGGTGCCCACGACCTCCGGGCCGCCGTGGAGCATCCGGGCGCTCATGCCGACCACCTCGGTCTCCATGCGCTTCAGGCTGCGGAAGGCCATCGGGTTGAGGTAGTTCTCGGAGATGAACAGGCTGTAAGCGTCCCGGAGCAGCTGCTCGTGCTGCTCGCCGGCGTGGTAGACCAGGCTCCAGGTGCGGCCGCGCTTCCAGTCGGCGTCCTGGCCCTTCATCGCCCGCATCTCGGAGAGCAGCTCGTCTGCCGGGACACCCTGCTCGGGTATCCTGATGCGCGGATCCATGTCACCTCCCGGGTACGATTCGTCTCGCGAAAGCAGGCCCCGAGCGGGGGGCGCAGGCTAGTCCTTCAGCTCGCTGACCACCTTCTTGACCCCCAGCAGCAGCGAGTCCTCGTCGCAGCCGGTCTCGGCCGAGGCGGCCTTCTCGGCGGCCTCGGTCTTCAGATCGATCACGGTGGTGTTGAACACGCAGTGCTTGCCCACCTTGATCAGCGTGGTGGACACGCTCTTGTTGGCGGCCAGGGCCTTGCCGAGCTCGATCTGGCAGGACTGGTCGTAGCACTTCTTGTAGCTCTCGGTCTTGGCCGTGCTGAGCCGCTCGCGCACCTGGTCCCGCGGGGTGATCATCAGGCCCATGTGCTGGCCCACCTGCACGGCCAGGTACTCGGTGAGCTGCTCCATCAGGCTGTCTTCGAAGGTGCCGGACTTGTCGTGGATCTTGAAGACCACCGCGATCGGCTTGGGCCCTCGGGGGGCGGCCGCGGCCACGGGGTGCAGGCGCTGGCTCTTCTCGAGCCGGGCCAGGATCT
Source organism: Deltaproteobacteria bacterium (assembly GCA_016935365.1). Taxonomy (GTDB): domain Bacteria; phylum Myxococcota; class B64-G9; order B64-G9; family B64-G9; genus JAFGRB01. Next base: position 8,694 of record JAFGRB010000168.1, on the reverse strand, counting down.
CCGCGCGGTTCGACGACAGGCGCTCGCGAAGCTTCTCTCCGATCTTGCGGGCCGGGCAGCCGAAGGCCAGATCCTCGTGGCCGTAGTAGATCCCCTGGTAGCGGTGGCAGCCGGCGCTGTCGACCGAGCGGTAGAGCGGCTCTCCGGTGGCCGCGGTGAGCTTGATGTCGACGCCGAGGTCCACCTGGCCCGAGTACATGGGCACGCCGAAGAGCCAGATGGGCGCCAGGAACCACATCATGATCCACAGCTTGAGGTCCTTGGCCTTGACCGCCTTGAGCTTGACCTCGAGCCGCGCCTCGGGATCGACGCCCACCGGCGTGAGCGGGCCGTTCTCCAGCAGATCGGCCTTGAGCGCCTCCTGGAAGCTCTCCCGGATGTACTCGAGCTGGTTGCGCTTGTCCTCGTCCCAGTCCTTGCGCAGCTTCTCGTCGACCAGCACGGTGACCGTCGAGCGCATGGGGAGCGGCTCGTGGCGCACGTCCGAGCTGTACTTGGAGGTGTACAGGATGCTCGCGCATCCCGAGCCGAAGAGCGAGACCAGCAGCAGGGCGAGCGAGGCCGCGACAAGGGAACGAATCGTCTTGAAATCCATTCCCTATCCCTAGTGGATCGACCACGGAGCGGTCAAGTGAAATCCTGGCTACTGGCCCTCCGAGTAGCTCACGAGCGCCGCCCGGCGCAGCTCCCCGCCCTGGCTGTCCAGGTAGACGAGCTCTATCGGATCCTCCCAGTAGTCGTGCTCCTGGAGCAGCAGGCCGCCCACCTCGCCCATGGGCGGGTCGAGCAGCACCACCAGGGTCTCGTTCCAGTTGTGGTGCTCGGCCGCGTAGACCAGGCAGAAGAAGTCGTCGACGCTCCGCTCCTGGCCGGAGACCGAGACCTCGGCGTGCACGATGCGCGCCGGGGCAGAGCCGGCCATCGGCTCGGTGAAGCGCTTGTGCAGCACCAGCCGATCGCCTCCCTCGGCCTCGGCCGCGATCACGACCAGTGGCAGCGTCGGGTAGCCGCACGAGGCGTAGCTCCGGTTGCGCTCGGGCGCGTCCGGGTCCACCACCCGGATCCAGGCCGCGCCCGGCATGAAGGCCTCGTCGATGACGATCGCCGGCGAGTAGGGTCTGCCGTTCTCGTCCACCTGGAAGCTCGCTTCCAGCCCGGCCGTGAAGCGCTGCCCGCCGGACTCGAGCTCCTGCTCCAGGCTGTAGTAGTGGGTGGTGGGCGAGACGTGGGTCGAGACCTCGTGCGTGAGCCGGCCGGGCCCCGCGGGCAGGTAGACCCCCCCGCGCCGGGTCAGGCGCTCGACCAAGCCGAGCTCGCTCTCGGAGAGAGCCTCGGGCAGATCGAAGAGACCCGCCAGGAGCTCGAGCCGCCCCAGGGCGTCTCGCTCCTGCGCCCAGCCCGCGTAGTCCTCGAAGCAGCTGCACAGCGAGGCCGGCGACTCGACCCGCAGGCAGACCCAGGCCGAGTCCCCGCAGCCCGGCCCCGCGTCCCCTCCCCCACCGTCCCCGTCTCCGGGACCGGCGTCTGTGGCCGAGCCGCCCGACGAGCAGGCCAGACACAGCAAGAAGGGGGTCAGACCCCGACACTTGACACTTAAGCTTCTCACGCGAAAATCCTCCAGAGTATGACACTTGACACTATCAAAGTGTCAAGTGTCGGGGTCTGACCCCGCTGGAGACGCTTTTGAATTCCCGCGAGACCGTAGTAGCATCCGGGTTCGTTCCGCGGATCGGCCGTACTCTGCGGCCGGGATGGGAGACGACATGCCGAGAGAAACGCGCGGGCTGTACCTGTCGATCGCCTTCCTGCTCTCGCTCTCCTGCGGCTCGGACGGCACGGGCAAGGTCTGCAGCCCCGACGAGGAGCGGGAGTGCGAGTGCCCCGGCGGCCGGGCCGGCGTCCAGGCATGCCTGTCGGACGGGAGCGCCTTCGACGACTGCCGCTGTGAATGCCAGACGGACTGCGACGACGGGATCGCCTGCACGGACGACAGCTGCGACACGAGCCGCGGCGAGTGCCGCAGCGAGCCCGACGACGGCCTGTGCGACGACGGGGACGACGGCACGGCGGACCGCTGCAGCGTCCCGTACGGCTGTGCCCACGACCGGGGCAGCTGGACCCTGTACGACAGCGGCTGGCTGGAGGACCGCGATACCGGCCTGGGCTGGTCGCCCTTCGTGACCGACATGACCCTGGAGGATGCGGTCGAGTACTGCAGCGAGCTCAGCCTGGGCGGGATCGAGGACTGGCGCCTGCCGGACGTCGACCAGGTCCGCACGCTCATCGCCGGCTGCCCGGGCACCGAGGCCGGCAGCTCCTGCCCGCTCGACGACCCGGACTGCCTGGGGTCCGCCTGCGGCGCGGGGGCCGACTGCGAGTCCTGCCAGGGCGGCGCGGGACCCAACGACGGCCTGTACAGCAAGCCGGGCTTCTTCCCCGACGTGTCCGTGATCCGCTCGATCTCCGGGTGCAGCGATTGCGCCGGCGAGCAGTCATGGGTCGTCGGGTTCACCAACGCCAACTTCTACACGCACGACGACGCAGCCGTCCTTCACTTCTGCTGCGCCGTGTCCCTGTAGGAAACGCCGGCGAGGCTTCTTTCCACGCGGATGCGAGATGTGAGATACTCCAATCATGATTGCCACCTGTCGAAGGTGGTCTTGAGAAAGAGCTCATTGGCAGGAAGGACCCTGCGATGCTGACCGCATTCACACTGAGGAGCTTCAAGAGCTTTCTGGATGCCCGTGTTCCACTTGGACCTCTCACGGTGCTGATAGGTGCGAATGCGTCCGGCAAGAGCAACGCAATCGAAGGGCTGCGCTTGCTCTCGTGGCTCGCCAGCGGGCGGAAGCTCTCTTCGATGCAGTACGACGTCCAGGAAAACGAGAAGGTGGTACGCGGTCGTGGGGCGGATTGGGCCTATCTCAATACGCACACCTTCGAGCTCGGCTGTGAGAGCGATCTCGATGAATGGACGCGATTGACCATCGCCATGAGCTCACGCAAGGATGGACTGCACATTACCGACGAGTCAATCTCCACTCCCGGCCAAGCGGTCCCGCTGTACAAGCTCGATGGGCCTTCGAAGGGTATTGGGACCGATGTACGGGTGGCGTACAACAACTTCTCAAGAGGCGGAAAGAAACCTCATATCACCTGCAACGATCAGCTGGCTATCTTCTCTCAGTTGGTCAGCCCGGCACGGTACGAGAACAAGAGGTCGCAACAGGTCATCCCCAAGACCGCCAAGCTCTATCAGAGATGGCTGGAGGACATCCTATTTTTAGATCCGGTTCCAGCGCGAATGAGGGGCTACTCCTTTCCAGCCGACCAGGTACTTCGCGGGGATGGATCGAACACCTCCAGTGTTCTGTCTGCACTGGACAAGGAGAGCAGCGCGCGCTCGGATATCCTCGACTTCGTCCAGAGCCTGCCTGAGCAGGACATCACGGATGTCGACTTCTTGAACGAACCACGCGGCGGGGTGATGGTCAAGCTGGTGGAGACGTTTGGCGGGACGAAACGCTTCTATGATGCATCGCTCCTTTCTGACGGCACACTGAGAGTACTGGCCATTGCCGCGGCCATGCTGTCGGCCCCGAAAGAGGGCCTCGTGGTGATCGAGGAGATCGACAACGGCGTCCATCCCAGCCGTGCACGACACCTGCTCGAAAAGATCCAGTCGATTGCCCATTCGCGTTCTTTGCGGGTTCTGTTGTCCACGCACAACCCAGCTCTTCTGGACTCATTGCCCGACAACGCGATGCCGGACGTCGTGTTCTGCTACCGAGATCCGAAGACTGGATCGAGCCGCATCGTTCGCTTGCAGGAGGTTCCAGATTTTCCAGAGCTGATGGCGCAAGGGACGCTGGGACATCTGATGACGAGCGGAACTCTCGAACGCTTTGTCAAATGCCACCCGGGTTCGGAGGAACGCAAGAAGCGCGCTCTCGCATGGCTGAACGACCTGCGATCTGGAGAGGGAGGATGAGTGCAATCGTCCTGCTGGACACGTCAATATACTTGAACATCCTCGATGTACCCGGCTCCAACCAGGATCGTTCCGAGGTTCTCGACGAGTTCAAGGCGAGAATCGAGCGAGGAGACAACTTCTTGCTCCCGCTGGCGACGATCTTGGAGACGGGCAACCATATTGCCGATCTTCAAGATGGAAATCATCGATTCGCTTTTGCCGAGAGGCTTCTCTTGGATGTCAAGAAAGCCATGGAAGGCCAGGCACCCTACCGACCGACTCGTTTTCCGGATCGAGAAGTGTTCATGGGCTGGCTGAAGGACTTCCCCGAGTACGTCAAGCGGAGCGGGAGGGAGCAGAGGGAAGGCATCAGTCTGAGCGATCTGTCCATCATCAAGGAGTGGGAAGCGACCCGGTCGATGAACAACATGCGTCGCACTCAGATATGGTCATTGGACTCGCATCTCGCGGGCTACGATTTCGTGCCCTCATAGGCCGCCCAGGCTCCGCTCGACCACCTCGGCCAGGTTGCGCGAGAGCCCGCCCGCTGAGGCGATGCGCTCGAGCGCGGCGCGCATCTTCTCGCTGCGCTGCGGCTCGATCCTGGCGTGGCCGCTGAGCGCCTGGGCCAGGCGGGCCGCGACCTGGGGGTTGAAGGCGTCGATGGCCAGGACCTGCTCGGCGCAGAATGCGTAGCCCGCGCCCGTCGGATCGTGGAAGCGGGCCGGGTTGCCCGCGCAGAACGCGCCGATGACGGCCCGCACCCGGTTGGGGTTTGCGAGATCGAAGCCCGGATGGGAGAGCAGCTCCTTCACGCGCTCGAGGGTGCCGGGCAGCCTGGACGTGGCCTGGACCGCGAACCACTTGTCGAGCACCACCGGCTCGTCCTTCCAGCGCGCCTCGAATACGGCCAGGGCCGTCTGTCGCTCCGGGCAGTCGTGCTGGGCCAGCGCGCCGAGCGCGGCCAGGCTGTCGGTCAAATTGTCGGCCTGCTCGAGCTGCAAAAGGCAGCCGGCCAGGATCTCCGGCTCCTCGAGCTCGGCCAGGTAGCCCAGGCAGGTGCGGGCCAGGCTGCGCTTGCCGACCTGGACCGGGTCCTGGGCGTAGGGGCCCTGGATGCGGCAGGCAGCCCGACAGGCCAGGAGCGCATCCCGCAGGCGAGCGGCCAGCTCGCGCCGGGCGAAGACCCGGGCCGCGTGCACGGCGCCCGGGTCCGCGGGCGCGAGCTCGTCGATCAGCCGCTGCTCGCCGGGCAGGCTCAAAAGCTGGGCCGCGAGCCGCGGGTCCAGCTCGGAGGCCTTCGCGAGCACGAAGGCCAGGGCCTCTGCGAGCAGCGGCTCGAGCGCGAGCGCCCGGCCCGCGCGCGCCCCATCGATCAGCCGGCCGAGCACGCGCAGTGCGAGCTGCTGCCCGGCATCGAAACGGTTGAAGGCGTCGGTCTCGTGCTCGAGCAGGAAGGCGAGCTCGGCGTCGCTGCGCTCGATCTCCAGCCGGACCGGGGCCGAGAAGCCGCGCAGCAGCGACCAGTGCGGGGCCGAGGGCAGGCCCGCGAAGCGGAAGAGCTCGCGCTCGGCGCGGATCTCGAGCAGGCGCTCGTCTGCGCCCGGGCCCGGCTCGCCCTCGAGCCGCAGCGCGAGCGGCCTGCCCTGCTCGTCCAGCAGGCCCACCTTCAGCGGGATGTGGAAGGGCTCCTTGTGCGCCTGGCCGGGCGTGGGCGGGCAGGACTGGCTCAGCTCGAGCTCGGCCGTGCCCGTCGCAGCGTCGAAGCGCGATGTCACGCGCAGCACCGGCGTGCCGGCCTGGGCGTACCAGCGCATGAACGGACCGAGGTCCCGGCCGCTCACCGCCTCCATGGCCTGCACGAAGTCCTCGCAGGTCGCGGCCTTGCCGTCGCAGCGCTCGAAGTACAGGTCGCAGCCGCGCCGGAAGCCCGTAGGGCCCAGCAGGGTATGCAGCATGCGGATCAGCTCGGCGCCCTTCTCGTAGACCGTGCGGGTGTAGAAGTTGTCGATCGCCCGGTAGCTCCGCGGCCGGACCGGGTGGGCCAGCGGCCCGGCGTCCTCGGCGAACTGGCTGTCCCTGAGGAGCTCCGCATCCTGGATGCGCTTGACCGCCGCCGAGGTCTGGTCGGCGGTGTACTGCTGGTCGCGAAAGACGGTCAGGCCTTCCTTGAGGCTGAGCTGGAACCAGTCGCGAAGCGTCACCCGGTTGCCGGTCCAGTTGTGGAAGTACTCGTGGGCCACGACCGCTCGAATGGCCTCCAGGTCCTGGTCGGTGGCCGTCTCGGGCCGGGCCAGGACGTACTTGGCGTTGAAGATGTTGAGGCCCTTGTTCTCCATGGCGCCCATGTTGAAGTCGTCCACGGCCACGACGTGGAAGACGTCCAGGTCGTACTCCCGGCCGTAGCGCTCCTCGTCCCAGCGCATGGCCATGAGCACGCTCTCGAGGGCGTGCCGGCAGCGGTCCAGATGCGGCTCGCGCACCCAGACCGAGACCTCGACCCGCCGGCCCGAGCGGGTGGTGAAGACCTGCATTTCTCGGTGCAGGTCGCCGGCCACCAGGGCGAAGAGGTAGCAGGGCTTGGGGAAGGGATCGCGAAAGCGGGCCCAGTGGCGGCCGGCATCGAGCTCGCCGCGGCCGGCCGGGTTGCCGTTCGACAGCAGGACCGGGCAGCGCGCGGCGTCGGCGCGCAGGGTCACGTCGAAGGGCGCCAGCACGTCGGGCCGGTCCGGGTAGAAGGTGATCCGCCGGAAGCCCTCGGCCTCGCACTGGGTGCAGAACATGCCCCCGGAGCGATACAGGCCCTCCAGGGCCTTGTTCGCTCCGGGCTCGAGCTCGGTCAGCGCCTCGAGCTCGAAGCGCGCGGGCGCGGAGGGGATCACGAGCTGCTCGCCGTCGAGCGCATAGTCGCCCGGACCGAGCTCGCGCCCGTCGAGCGAGAGGGAGAGCGGCTCGATCCCGCGGCCGTCGAGGATCAGGGCCGCGTCCGGCGGCGCGGCCGGATCGCGCTCGTAGCGCGTGCGGGCGCGCACCCGGGTGCGATCGCCGAGATCGAAGTCGAGCGCGATCTCCTCGACCCGGTAGGCGGGCGGGCGGTAGTCCTCGAGGCGTTTCTCGTCGATCTGCATCTCGCCGCTCCTCGGCCCGAGAGTCTAGCAGACCGGCCTTGCATTGACACATCCCGATCGCGAGCATAGGCTTGATGCCCATGAACGCGGTCGAGGATCCGAAGCCGAGCCCCGAGAGCGTCCAGGACGGACAGGCGCCGCAGGGCACGGCCGCCAAGTCGGTGGCCTACCTGGCCTCCAAGCTGGACCTGGCCGTGGCCCTGCCCAAGCGGATCTTCGAGATCGGCTTCGAGCTGACCGACTCGACCGAGGAGCTGCGCAAGAAGATCGCCTGGATCATCCGCATCCGCTTCGCGGTCAACCCGGCCGTGGTCCTGCTCATGCTGCTGACGAACTGGCAGGGGCTCACCCGCGGGGCCAGCACGCTGAGCCGCGAGACGCTCATCTCGACCGCCCTGACCGGCGTCATCTCGGTGCTCATCAACGGGATCTACATCTGGGCGCTGCGCAAGAAGACGCTCGACCTGCGCAAGTTCGTCTTCCTGCAGCTCGTGCTCGACGTGATCATCTTCAGCGCCTACATCTGGCGCACGGGCGGGGTCACGAGCCCCTTCGCCTTTTTGTACTTCCTGCCGATCATCGGCGGCTCGATCCTGCTGGGGCCCGGCTCGGGCATGGGCATGGCGGGCATCTCGGCCGGCGTCTTCGCGTCCCTCGTGGCGCTCGAGAACTGGGGCCTCATCCCCCACGTCTCGTACTTCGTGGCCCTGGACCAGTTCGCCCAGCGCTGGAGCTACATCGTGCTGACGATGCTGGTCAACTTCTTCGCCTTCGTGGCCGTGGCCGGGGCGTCGGGCTTCATGATCCGCCAGGTGCACGCCAAGACCCGCGAGCTCAGGGAGTCCAACCTGCAGCTCAAGAAGCAGGCCGATCTCTTCGGCATGCTCTACCAGGTCTCGGAGGTGCTCCAGCACCACGACGAGCTGGACGACGTGGTCGACCGGATCTGCGACGTGCTGGTCAACGGCCTGGACGTCGACCGGGCGCTGATGTACGTGGCCGAGGGCGGCGAGCTCAAGCTCCGTCGCGTGGCATACCACGAGCGGGTCCCCGAGGCCGGGCGCACGCCCATGCGGGTCAGCATCCCCATGGAGGCCTCTGAGGGCCTGACCGCGCGCTGCGCCCTGGAGAACAGCCCGATGAACGTCACCGAGCCGGAGAAGCAGGACGGGATCAACGTCGAGTTGGCGCAGCGGATCGGCATGAACCCCTTCGCGCTCGCGCCCATGACCTACCGGAGCCAGGTCATGGGCGTGCTGGGCATCGACCGCTCAAGCCGGCTGGGGGTGATCAAGCCCAACGAGTTCGAGACCCTGATCCTGTTCGCCAGACAGGCCGGCCAGACCCTGGCCGCCGGGGCCAAGCTGATCTGAGCGACCGCTTCCTCTCTCTCGACTCGATTAGTTGACATTATCGAAGCTCCGGCGGCTCTGTGAAAACCTTGACGCCTGGAACACGCAGCTTGAGCTCCTCTAGCTGCTCGACTGGAACATTGGTCTTAGCTGCACCAACAGTCTTGGGTGCAGATCCCTGTTTGTTATCAAGTAGTTAGGCATATTGTTGCTCACGCTGCCTTCTTGGCTATCGCATCGT
>JAFGRB010000167.1 GCA_016935365.1 Deltaproteobacteria bacterium | reverse complement strand
GCCATGGAGAGAGAGCTGCGCTTCGCCATCCGCGAGGGCGGCCGGACCGTCGGCGCCGGCGTCGTGGTCGAAGTCATCGAGTGAGGAAAACGGGATGAATCTTCCAAAGATCCGTATCCGCCTGAAGGCCTACGATCACAAGCTGCTGGATCAGTCGGCCTCCGAGATCATCGACACCTCCCGGCAGACCGGGGCCAAGGTGGCCGGTCCGATCCCCTTGCCCACGCGGATCAGCCGCTACACGGTCCTGCGCTCGCCGCACGTGGACAAGAAGTCGCGGGAGCAGTTCGAGATCCGGATACACAAGCGATTGCTGGACATCCTCGAGCCCACGCAGCAGACGCTCGACGCGCTGATGAAGCTCGATCTGTCCGCCGGAGTGGACGTGGAAATCAAGTCCTAGCAGGGCGCCGAAGAGCCTCTGCCGGCAGGGAGTCAGTCATGCCCAGCGTGGATGTGTTCAACCTCGAGAACGAGAAGGTCGGGACGATCGATCTGGCCGAGGAGGTCTTCGGCCAGGATCTGCGCGAGGATCTCATCAGCGAGGTCGTCCGCTGCCAGCGCGCCCGCATGCGCAAGGGATGCGCTTCGACGAAGACGCGGGGCGATGTGAGCGGCACGGGCGCCAAGCCTTTCCGACAGAAGCGGACGGGAAGGGCCCGGCAGGGCACGCGGCGCGCGCCGCACCACGCCGGCGGAGGCGTGGCCTTCGGTCCCCATCCCCGCTCGTATGCATTCCGCATTCCCAAGAAAGTCCGGCGGCGGGCGATGTGCTCGGCATTGAGCCAGCAGGCGAGGGACGCCAGGCTCAAGGTGGTGCGGGATTTCGCGCTCGGAGAGATCAAGACGCGCAAGCTCGCGGCCGTGCTGGATGGATTCGGCTTGAAGCGGGCCATGCTGGTGGACGGCAAGGACAACAAGGAGCTCAGGCTCTCGGCGCGCAACCTGGAAGGATTCGTCTTCAGACCCGACGGCGGGATCAACCTCGTGGAGCTGCTGCGGTTCGAGAATCTGGTGATCAGCGAGTCGTCCATCAAGCGGCTCGAAGAGGAGTTGAAGCGATGAACACGGCTCCCGAGGACATCATCCTGCGCCCGCTGGTGACCGAGAAGAGCAACATGATGCAGGAGCAGAACAACCAGGTGGTCTTCCGGGTCGCCAAGCACGCAAACAAGATCGCCATTCGACAGGCTGTGGAGAAGCTCTTCAACGTCAAGGTCGTGGACGTCAAGACCATCCGCAACCCGAAGCGCTGGCGCAGGGTGGGCCGCAACCAGGGGCGAAGGCCTGCGTGGAAGAAGGCCATCGTGCGCTTGCGGGAAGGCGATCGGATCGAGTTCTTCAGTGGTGTCTAGGATTCAGTGAGGCGCAAGACATGGCGATCAAGATCTACCGCCCGACATCGCCCGGCCGCAGGGGCATGACCGGCCATGATCACTCGGTGATCACCAAGCGCGAGCCCGAGCGCACGCTGACCCGACCGAAGAAACGGTCGAGCGGCAGGAACAACGCGGGCCGCATCACGGTCCGGCGCCGCGGCGGCGGGCACAAACGAAGGCTGCGCAGGGTGGATTACCGCCGCAACAAGGTCGGCGTCCAGGCCAAGGTCGCGGCCATCGAGTACGATCCCAACCGCTCGGCCCACCTCGCGCTGCTGCATTACCGGGACGGGGAGAAGGCGTACATCCTCTGGCCGCAGGACCTCAAGGTCGGCGACGTGGTGGTGACCAGCAACGAGGCGGACATCCAGCCCGGCAACCACCTGCAGCTGCACGCCATCCCCCTGGGCACGGCCATCCACAACCTCGAGCTCAAGCTGGGCAAGGGGGGCCAGCTCATCCGGGCCGCGGGCTCTTCGGGGCAGCTGATGGCCAAGGAGGGCACCTACGTGCTGGTCCGCTTGCCCTCCGGCGACCTGCGCAGGGTACATCGGGATTGCTGGGCCACCGTGGGCCATGTCGGCGGGATCGACCACGAGAACATCAAGAGCGGCAAGGCGGGCCGGACCCGCTGGCTGGGCCGCAGGCCGAAAGTGCGCGGCGTGGCGATGAACCCCGTCGATCACCCGCATGGCGGCGGCGAGGGTCGAGCCGGGCAGGGCAATCCCCACCCGGTCACACCCTGGGGCGTCCCCACGAAGGGGCACAAGACCCGCAAGAAAAACAAGCCTTCGGACAAGTACATCATCCGGCGCAAGAAGCGGTAAGAGGAGCGGAACGTGGCACGATCGATCAAGAAGGGACCCTTCATCGATGAGCACCTGATGAAGAAAGTGGTCGAGGCGCAACGCACGGGAGACCGCAAGGTCATCAAGACCTGGTCCCGGCGATCCACCATCATTCCGGAGATGGTCAGCTTGACCTTCGCGGTGCACAACGGGAACAAGTTCATTCCGGTTTTCGTCACCGAGAACATGGTCGGGCACAAGCTCGGCGAGTTCTCGCCCACGCGGACGTTCCGCGGGCACTCCGGCGATCGCAAGTCCAAGCCCAAGCCGGGCAAGAAGGGCTGAGCGCGAGGTGTGAGATGAGCCGACGCAAGAGACGCAGAAAGGAACGCAACGCCGAGCGCGAAGCAGCCCTCAAGAACAAGCGGGCTGTCTTGCGGTACCTGCGTATCTCTCCGACCAAGGTCCGCGCGGTGGCGGATACGATTCGCGGCCGGCGGGTGGAGGAGGCCCTGGCCATCCTCGATTTCACGCGCCGGGCGGCCGCGGAGCCGCTGGCCCGGATGCTCCGATCGGCGGTGGCCAACGCCGCGAGCTCGGAGTCCGTCGACGTGGACCTGCTGCACGTCGGCGAGATCTGGGTCGATCAGGGGCCGACCATCAAGCGCTACCTCCCCAGGGCCATGGGGCGGGCGACGATGGTCCAGAAGAAGACGAGCCACGTATCGGTCTTGCTGGAAGAGAAGGAGTCCTGATCAATGGGTCAGAAAGTCAATCCCGTCGGTTTCAGACTGGGCGTTATCCGCTCCTGGGATTCCAAGTGGGTGTCCAGGAAGAACTACGCCAAGTGGCTGCACGAGGACATCCGCCTGCGGCGATACATCCGCGAGAACTTGAAGCGGGCGGGGATCTCCCGGGTCTTCATCGAGCGCGCCGGCGAGAAAGCCAAGGTCAATGTGCATACGGCGCGCCCCGGCATCGTGATCGGAAAGCGGGGCGCGGGTGTCGAGAGCCTCAAGAAGGAGCTCCAGGGCCTCGTCGAGAGCGAGGTCTTCTTGAATATCCGCGAGGTGCGCAAGGCCGAGCTGGACGCCCAGCTGGTGGCCGAGAATGTGGCCAGCCAGCTCGTCAACCGGGTGGCCTTCCGCAGGGCCATGAAGAAGGCGGTCTCCACTTCGCTCAAGTTCGGGGCCAAGGGGATCAAGATCCGCTGCGCCGGAAGGCTCGGCGGTGCCGAGATGGCCCGCAAGGAATGGTACCGAGAGGGGCGGGTCCCGCTGCACACGCTTCGAGCGGACATCGACTATGGCCTGGCCACCGCGAAGACGACCTACGGCACGATCGGTGTCAAGGTCTGGATCTTCCGGGGCGAGGTCCTGGACAAGAGTCGGCGCGTGAGTCGCTGATCCGGACCTGCAGGAGACGGACATGCTTCAACCGAACAAGGTCAAGTGGAGGAAGATCCAGAAGGGCAGGATGCGAGGCTGCGCTCGCCGAGGAAACACGGTCGCGTTCGGTGACTGTGGACTGATGGCGACCGAGTGCGGCTGGATCACGGCCCGGCAGATCGAAGCCGCTCGTGTGGCCATCACGCGCCATGTGAAGCGAGGTGGCAAGATCTGGGTGCGGATCTTCCCGGACAAGCCGCTGACCAAGAAGCCGCTCGAGACGCGCATGGGAAAGGGAAAAGGCCCGCCCGAGTTCTGGGTGGCCGTGATCAAGCCGGGTCGCATGCTCTTCGAGATGGAGGGTGTGGAAGAGGACAGAGCCCGCGAGGCGTTTCGGCTGGCTTCCCACAAGCTGCCGATCTCCACGCAGACGGTGTTCCGGAGTGACGAGCTATGAAGGCGAGTGAATACAGGGAGCGAACACTGGAGGAGATCCGGCAGCTGTCTTCGGATCTCAAGGAAGACATCTTCAACCTCCGGTTCCAGCACGCCACGGGGCAGCTCGACGATGTCTCCCGCCTGACCCAGGCGAGACGAGACCTCGCCCGGGTCAAGACGCTGCTTCGCGAGCACGAGCTGGGTATCCGCAAGCTGATATCGAAGGAACCGCAGCCCTGAATCAAGCGGGATGAGGGTCGAGGATCGCAAGATGGCAAGTGGCGAAAGAGGAAGACGCAAGGTTCAGACCGGCAACGTGGTGGGAGACAAGATGCAGAAGACGGTCGTGGTCGAGGTGAAGACGACCGTCAAGCACCCCCACTACAAGAAGTACATTCGGCGGCGCAGGCGCTACAAGGCGCACGACGAGAACGACAGCTGCCGCGTGGGTGATCGGGTGGAGATCGTCGAGACCCGGCCCCTGAGCAAGACCAAGCGCTGGCGGGTGCGCAGGATTCTCGAGCGAGCGGCGGTCTAGTGAGGAGAGACGGCCATGATCCAGATGCAATCCATACTCAACGTGGCTGACAACTCAGGGGCGAAACGTGTCCAGTGCATCAAGGTCCTGGGCGGCTCCCGGCGGAAGTACGCCAGTCTGGGCGACATCATCGTGGTGTCGGTCAAGGAGGCGCTCCCCGAGTCGAAGGTCAAGAAGGGCGAGCTGAAGAAGGCCGTCGTGGTCCGCACGGCCAAGGAAGTCGGGCGCCCGGATGGGACGTACATCAAGTTCGACGACAACTCTGCGGTGCTGATCAACAACCAGATGGAGCCCATCGGGACGCGGATCTTCGGACCGGTGGCCCGCGAGCTGCGCGCGAAGCGCTTCATGCGGATCATCTCCCTGGCGCCCGAGGTCCTGTGAGCGATTCGAGGTCGAGCATGCATATCAAGAAGAACGACTTGGTGGTGGTGCTGAGCGGTCGCGACAAGGGACGTCGGGGCAAGGTGCTCGAGGTGCAGACGGGACGCTCGCGGGTCATCGTGGAAGGCGTGAACATGGTCAAACGCCACGTCCGGGCAGGTAGCGATCCCAAGGCGCCCCAGGGCGGGATCATCGAGGTCGCTGCTCCGATCCACATCTCCAACGTGCGCATCGTCTGCAAGCACTGCAACCAGCCGACGAATCTGAGCACGAAGCGGATGGAGGACGGGAAGAAGACCAGGATCTGCAAGAAGTGCAAGGAGAGCATCGATAAATAGCCGCGCGCGCGGTCGGACGTGGAGAGACGACCCGCGCGATCGATGGACAGGAGCCACACCATGGCCAGGCTCAAGAAGATGTATGTCGAGGAAGTCGTCCCCAAGATGATGGAGCACTTCGGGTACCGCAATCGGATGCAGGTACCTCGGATTGCCAAGATCGTCGTCAACATGGGAGTCGGAGAGGCGCTCCAGAACCCGAAGCTGCTCGATGCGGCCTCGGCCGAGATCGCCGCCATCACCGGCCAGAAACCGGTCATCACGCGCGCGCGCAAATCCATCGCGAACTTCAAGCTCCGCGAGGGGATGTCGGTCGGCTGCACGGTGACGCTGCGCAAGGACAGGATGTTCGAGTTCCTCGATCGGCTGGTCAACATTGCGATTCCCAGGGTGCGAGATTTCAAGGGGATTTCGCCGCGCTCCTTCGATGGACGGGGCAACTTCACCCTGGGTGTCCGCGAGCAGATCATCTTCCCCGAGATCGACTACGACAAGATCGAGAAGATCATGGGCCTGAACATCACGATCGTGACGACCTCCCGCACGGATGAAGAAGGGCGCGAGCTGCTCAGATTCATGGGCATGCCATTCCGAGAGAATTGACAGGAGAACGGCCGTGGCCAAGACGTCGAAAAAAGTACAGGTGATGAAGAATCGGTTCAAGTTCAAGGTGCGGCGGTACAACCGCTGCCCCTTGTGCGGTCGTCCTCGGGCCTACCTGCGAAGGTTCGACATGTGCAGGATCTGTTTCAGATCGCTGGCGCTACAGGGAGAGATCCCCGGCGTCACCAAGGCGAGCTGGTGAGGTACACGCCATGTCTTCGGTCAACGATCCCATCTCGGACTTCTTGACCCGGATCCGGAATGCCTGCCAGGCCGGCAAGGAGGAGGTGAGCATCCCCGCCTCCAATCTGAAGCGCTCCCTGGCGGAGATCCTGAAGGGTGAGGGCTACATCGAGGATGTGACTTTCGTCCCGGATCGGCGCCAGGGATTGCTGGTGCTGCAGCTGCGGTACGGGGAGAGGCGCAAACCGATCATTCAGGGCCTGCGCAGAGAGAGCAGACCGGGGCGCAGGATCTATGTGTCCAGCGACGAGCTGCCCCGCGTGCGCAGCGGTCTCGGCACCGCAGTCATCTCCACATCGCGCGGTGTGATGACCGATCGGCAGGCTCGCAGGGACAGGCTGGGCGGAGAGTACCTCTGCTCGGTCTGGTGATCCCAGAGAGGACCAAGCCGTGTCACGGATAGGAAAGAAACCGGTTCCGATCCCGGATGGCGTCAAGGTCGTCGTGGACGGCGAGAAGATCCGGGTCGAGGGCCCCAAGGGCAAGCTGGAGAGGACCATCGTCCGGAACGTGCCGGTCAAGGTGGAAGGCGGGCAGGTCATCGTCGAGCGCAACGACGACCAGCGCAGCTCCAGGGCGAATCAGGGTCTGATGCGCGCGCTGATCAACAACATGGTCAAGGGCGTTCACAAGGGATTCGAGCGGGTGCTGGAGATCAGCGGCGTGGGCTACCGGGCCGAGAAGAGCGGTTCCGATCTGCTCCTCCACCTCGGCTACTCGCGGCCGATGAAGTTCTCGCTACCGGAAGGAGTGGAGGTGGAGGTCGACAAGCCGACGAGGCTGGTCGTTCGCGGGATCGACCTGCAGGCCGTGGGCCAGGCCGCGGCGATGATCCGCTCTTTCAAGGTGCCCGATCCATACAAGATCAAAGGCGTCCTGTACGAGGGCGAGCAGATCAAGCGCAAGGCCGGCAAGAAGGCCGTCAGCTGAGGGTGACGAGATGATTACCGATCATCGAAGAAGGAAGTGGCTGCGGCGCAAGAAGCGGATACGGGTCAAGGTCGTCGGGACGCCCGAGCGACCGCGAATGACCGTCTACCGCAGCGCGCGGCACATCTATGCCCAGGTCATCGACGACAGCATCGGCAAGACGCTGGTCTCCGCCTCGACGGTCGAGAAGGAGATCCGCGGCGACTGCGAGGGGAAGAAGAAGATGGATGTGGCGGACAAGATCGGCGCCTTGATCGCCGAGCGCTGTCTGGCCAAGGACATCCGCCGCGTGGTCTTCGACCGCAACGGCTACATGTACATGGGCAGGGTGGCGAAGCTGGCGAGCGCAGCCCGCGAGAAAGGCCTGGAGTTCTAGGCCAGGGGGCGAAGCCCCCCGGGAGAGTGACGTGGAACGCAGATTCAGCAAGACCGAGGAGATGGAGTACGCCGATCGCCTCATCAACCTCAACCGCGTGGCCAAGGTGGTCAAGGGCGGCCGGCGGTTCAGCTTCAGCGCCATTGTCGTCGTGGGAGACTGCAAGGGTCAGGTCGGCGCTGGGAAGGGCAAGGCGAAGGAAGTACCCGAGGCCATTCGCAAGGGCAACGAGAACGCCAGGAAGAGCATGATCCAGATCCCGATCGTCAACGGGACGATCCCGCACGAGGTGGTCGGGCGCTATGGAGCCGGCTGCGTGCTGCTCAGGCCCGCCAGGCCGGGTACGGGCGTCATCGCGGGCGGACCCGTGCGCGCCATCCTGGAGGTCGCCGGGGTGCGGGATGTGCTGACGAAGTGCATCGGCTCCCACAATCCACACAACGTGACGAAGGCCACGATGCGCGCGCTCGCTGCGCTGGAGAGCCCGGAGCAGGTCTCGAAGCGGAGAGGCAAGCAGTTGGAGGATCTCGTTTCGTGAGAGGTATACCACCATGGCTGGCAAGTTGAGAATCACCGTCGTCAAGAGCAGGATCGGCCGCACTGAGCACCAGCGGCGGATCCTCGACGGCCTGGGCCTGAAGAAGACCAACCAGACCGTCGAGCTGGAGGATACACCGGCCATTCGGGGCATGATCAAGAAGCTGGAGTTCATGCTTCGTGTCGAGAGCGCTTGAGAGGATGGAGACGGAGATGCTGGACAGACTGAAGGCATCCGAGGGAGCGAAGAAGAAGCCGAAGCGAGTCGGTCGAGGACCGGGCAGCGGAAATGGCGGTACGGCTGGCCGCGGCCACAAGGGGCAGAGGTCTCGATCGGGTGCCAGGATTGGCGTGGGCTTCGAGGGCGGCCAGATGCCCCTGCAGCGCCGGATGCCCAAGCGCGGCTTCTTCAACTTCACCCGCAGGCCGTTCCAGGTCGTCAACCTCGCCGACCTGGCCCGCTTCGATGAGGGCAGCGTCGTGGACCCGGCGGCCCTCAAGGCGGCTGGACTCATCCACCGCATCGACGAGCGGGTCAAGATCCTCGGGCGGGGCGAGTGCGGCAAGCCGCTGACCGTCAAGGCCCAGGGCTTCAGCAAGAAGGCCCGGGAGAAGATCGAGTCCTCGGGAGGCACAGCCGAGGTGATCGGACTGATCCGCAAGCAGCCCAAGCAGGTCGAGAAGAGCGAGGAGGAGGCCTGACGTGCCATCGATATTCGGAAGCCTGGCCAAGATCCCCGAGCTGCGCAAGCGGATCGTCTTCACGATCCTGATGCTCGGAATCTACCGCATCGGCGTCTTCGTGACCTGCCCGGGTGTCGACCGGGGCATCGTCCAGAAGCTGATGGGCACCGGCGGTGGTCTGTTCAGCCTCTTCAACATGTTCTCCGGCGGTGCCCTGCGCCAGATGTCCGTCTTCGCCCTGGGCATCATGCCGTACATCAGCGCATCCATCATCCTGCAGCTGATGGCCGTGGTGGTCCCGGCCATCGAGCGCCTTCAGAAGGAAGGCGAGATGGGCCGGAGGAAGATCACCCAGTACACCCGCTACGGCACGGTCCTGCTGAGCATGATCCAGGGCATGGGCATCGCCTTCTACCTGGAGAGCTTGCGCTCCAACTTGGGCGAGCCGGTGGTGGCGGAGCCCGGCTGGGGATTCCGGGTGATGACCATCATCTCGCTGACGGCCGGGACGGCCTTCATCATGTGGCTCGGAGAGCAGATCACCGAGCGGGGCATCGGCAACGGCATCTCGCTGATCATCACGGCCGGTATCGTGGCCGCCTTTCCGGACGCCGTCTTCTCGACCGTCACCTTCGTGGAGAAGGGCATCATGAAGCCCTTCACCCTGTTCATCATCGTCGTCGTGGCGGTGCTGGTGGTGGCGGTCATCATCTTCTTCGAGAGGGGGCAGAGACGCATCCCGGTCCAGTATGCCCGGCGCGTCGTGGGCCGCAAGATGTACGGCGGCCAGAGCACGCACTTGCCGCTCAAGGTCAACACCTCGGGCGTCATCCCGCCCATCTTCGCCTCCTCGATCCTCATGTTCCCGGCCACGCTGGCCAACTTCATCGACAAGCCCTGGATGCAGGACTTCCAGCAGGCGCTGAATCCCGGCAGCTGGGCCTACATGACGATCTACGTGGTCCTGATCGTCTTCTTCTGCTACTTCTACACCGCGGTCACGTTCAACCCCATCGACGTGGCGGACAACATGAAGAAGTACGGGGGCTACATCCCGGGCATCCGCCCGGGAAAGCAGACCGCCGTATACATCGACAAGGTCCTCACCCGGATCACCTTCGGCGGGGCGCTGTACGTGTCCGCGGTCTGCGTCCTGCCGACGCTCATGATCCAGCAGTTCAATGTCCCGTTCTACTACGGCGGTACGAGCTTGCTCATCGTGGTGGGCGTGTCCCTGGACACGGTCTCTCAGATCGAGACGCACCTGATCACCAGGCATTACGACGGCTTGACAGGCCCCAAGGGGCCGCGGCTCCGGGGGCGCTCCCGGCGCTGAGGGAAGGACGATCGAGCGAGCATGGCAGTCTACCTGAAATCCGAGTCCGAGATCGAGCGGATGCGCGAGGCCGATCAGATCGTGGCCAGCGTGCTCGCGGCGGTCGAGAAGGCCGCCCGGCCCGGGGTCTCCACGCTCGAGCTCGACCGACTGGCCGAGGAGCTGACGCGCCAGGCCGGTGCCGTGCCGGCTTTCAAGGGCTACCAGGGGGGCGGGCCGTACCCCTTCCCCGGCTCGCTGTGCACGTCGATCAACGAGGAGGTCGTGCACGGGATCCCCTCGGCCGACAGGAAGCTCGAGGCGGGCGACATCCTGAGCGTGGATTTCGGGGTCAAGCTGGATGGCTTCTACGGCGATTCGGCCATCACGATCCCCATCGGGGAGGTGAGCGAGACGGCCGGCCGCCTGATCGAGGTGACGCGCGAGGCGCTGGAGCTGGCCATCGCCGAGGCCGTACCCGGCAACCGCGTCAGCGATTTCGGGGATGTGATCGAGGACTACGTGGAGTCCGAGGGCTTCTCTGTCGTCAGGGATTTCGTCGGCCACGGTATCGGACGCGCGCTGCACGAGGAGCCCCAGGTTCCGCACTACAGGGCCTCGGGCAACAACCTGCGCCTGCGCCCAGGTCTGGTGGTGGCCATCGAGCCGATGATCAACGAGGGCACCTGGCAAGTCGAGACCGCGGAAGACGGCTGGACCCAGGTGACCCGCGATCGGAAGCTCTCGGCGCATTTCGAGCATTCGGTCGCAATCGGACACGACGGCCCGGTGGTGCTCAGCCGGCGTCCCGAAGGAGAGTGAGGTATGAAGGTTCGTTCGTCGGTCAAGCGGATCTGCAACAAGTGTCGGATCCTGAGAAGAAGAGGCGTCGTGCGGGTGGTTTGCTCCAACCCTCGCCACAAGCAGCGGCAGGGTTGACGGACCCGGCTGGACACGAGGAGGTGTGACAGTGGCACGTATTGCGGGTGTAGACCTGCCTCGCAACAAGAAGATCGTCGTCGCGCTGACGTACATTTTCGGTATCGGGCACACGCTCGCGCGCAAGATCATCGGCGGGACGGGCGTGGATCCGGACAAGCGGACGGACAATCTGGACGAGGAAGAGGTCAAGAAGCTGCGCGAGTACATCGACGCCCACTTCAAGGTCGAGGGCGACCTGCGGCGCGAGGTGTCGATGAACATCAAGCGCTTGATGGACCTGAACGTCTACCGAGGGCTCAGGCACCGGCGCAGCCTGCCGGTCCGAGGTCAGCGCACCCACACGAACGCCCGGACGCGCAAGGGACCGCGAAGGGCGATCGTGAAGAAGAAAGGCGTGAGGCACTAGGCCATGGTCAAGCTGAAGAAGAAGATCAAGAAGCACGTTCAGAGCGGCATCGCGCACATCCAGGCGACGTTCAACAACACCATCGTCACGATCACCGACGTGGCCGGCAACGTGGTGTCCTGGGCGAGCGCGGGGACGCGGGGATTCAAGGGCTCGCGCAAGAGCACGCCTTTTGCTGCCCAGCTCGCGGCCCAGGATGCGGCCAAGAAGGCGCAGGATCACGGGATGCGCCAGATCGGGGTCTATGTCAAGGGGCCTGGCGCCGGACGGGAAGCAGCCATCCGGGCCTTGCAGGCATCGGGGATCAAGATCACGACCATCAAGGACGTGACTCCCATTCCCCACAACGGCTGCCGGCCGCCCAAGCGGCGGCGAGTCTAGCAGGGCGTTGAAAACGCTGCCAGCTGTCCAAGGAGGATGAAGTGGCGCGCTATACGGGTTCTGTTTGCAGGTTTTGCAGACGCGAGAAGCTCAAGCTGTTCTTGAAGGGCGATCGGTGCTTCAGCGAGAAGTGCTCCGTCGACCGCCGGGCCTACCCGCCTGGCCAGCACGGCCAGGGGAGGATCAAGTTCTCCTCGTACGGGAAGCAGCTCCGGGAGAAGCAGAAGGTCAAGCGCTTCTACGGCTTGCTCGAGAAGCAGTTCCGGCTCACCTTCAAGCGCGCGAGCCAGATGAAGGGCATCAAGGGCGAGAACCTGCTGCAGCTGCTCGAGCGGCGCCTCGACAACATGGTCTACCGGATGGGCTTTGCGAGGACGCGCCGGGAGGCGCGCCAGCTCGTGCAGCACGGGCACTTCCGGGTCAACGGCCACAAGGTCAACATCCCGTCCGTCATACTGAACCTGGGCGACGTGGTCGACGTCCGCGAGAAGAGCCGGAAGATGGATCTGGTCAAAGACTCCCTCGATGCCGCAGAGCGGCGCGGCGTTCCGCATTGGATCGAGCTGGACCGCAAGGAGTTCAAGGCCGAGCTCAAAGTGCTACCGACCCGAGAAGACATCAGCATGCCGATCCAGGAGCAGATGATCGTGGAGCTGTACTCGAAGTGACGGGCTCACAATCGCGCAAGCAGAAGACATCCTGAACGGCTACCGACTCGATGGAGGAGAGATGGCATCTGACATTTCCAAGAACTGGCGTGACCTCATCAGGCCGAAGACGCTCTTGGTGGATCGCGAAAGCCTGTCCGAGTTCTACGGGAAGTTCGTGGGCGAGCCATTCGAGCGCGGTTTCGGCGTGACCATCGGCAACTCCCTGAGGCGCGTGCTCCTGTCCAGCATCCAGGGCGCTGCGTTCACCTCGGTCCGGATCGACGGTGTGCTCCACGAGTTCGCCGCGGTGCCCGAGGTCTCCGAGGACGTGACCGACATCATCCTCAACCTCAAGGAAGTCCGTCTCAAGATCGCGAGCTGGGAGCCGGTCGCGTGCAACGTGGACGCCAAGGGGCCCTGCGAGGTCAAGGCGGGGGACCTCCAGCTCCCGGCGGGCGTGACCGTGCTCAACAAGGATCTGCACATCGCCACCGTCTCGGACCGGGGGCATCTGAAGATGGAGATGCGAGCCTGCCGCGGTCGCGGCTACGTCCCGGCAGAGCAGAACAAGCAGGAAGACGACGCGGTGGGCGTCATCCCGCTCGACTCGGTCTACTCGCCCATCAAGAAGGTCAACTACCAGGTCACGAATGCCCGCGTGGGCCAGATCACCGACTACGACAAGCTCACCATGGAGGTGTGGACCGACGGCAGCGTGCGCCCAGAGGACGCGGTCGCCTATGCGAGTAAGATCTTGAAAGAGCAGCTGACCATCTTCATCAACTTCCCCGAAGAAGACGACATGTACGAGGAAGAGCGGGATGAGGAGATGGAGCGCCTGATAGAGACCCTGATGTGCAGCGTCGACGAGCTCGAGCTGTCCGTCCGGTCTGCCAACTGTCTCGAGAACGCGAACATCCGGTACATCGGGGATCTGGTCCAGAAGACCGAGGCCGAGATGCTCAAGACCAAGAACTTCGGCCGGAAGTCGCTGAAGGAGATCAAGGACATCCTGGCCGAGATGAATCTGAGCCTCGGCATGCAGCTGGATGGCTGGCCGCCGAAGGGGCTCGGCAAGGGGCGGGCGGAGCCCAGGGAGGCGATATGAGGCACCGGAAGAAGAGCCGCCGCTTCAGCAGGGAAACGTCGCATCGCAGAGCGATGTTCAGGAACATGGTGACCTCGCTGTTCGTGCACGGTCGCATCTTGACCACCCTGGAGAAGGCCAAGGAGCTCCGGCGGATGGCCGAGAAGCTGATCACGCTCGGCAAGCGCGATACGCTGGCCGCGCGCCGGCTCGCGGCCCGGCGCCTGCAGCCCACGACCATCAAGGAAGAAGGCCGAACGCGCGTCGCCGAGGAGGCGCTCCAGAAGCTCTTCGAGGAGATCGCGCCGCGTTACCAGGAGCGGCACGGCGGCTACACCCGCATCATCCGCACCGGCAACCGGCGGGGCGACAACGCCCCGATGGCCTTCATCGAGCTGCTGCCCGACGACAAGCCGGCCCCGAAGAAGCGGGCCAAGAAGACGGCCAAGAAGGCCGCCAAGAAGGCAGCCAAGAAGGCCGCCAAGAAGAGCGCCAAGAAGACGGCCAAGAAGGCAGCCAAGAAGGCCGCCAAGAAGACCGCCAAGAAGGCCAAGAAGACCGCCAAGGACTCGGACTGATCGACCAGCCTAGCCCTAAAACAAGCGCGGTTTCCAAACCGCGTTTGTTTTCAGGGCTGGCCGCCCGAAGGGCGGTCGTTTTGGGGTGAAGCTGCT
>JAFGRB010000166.1 GCA_016935365.1 Deltaproteobacteria bacterium | reverse complement strand
CAAGGTGGCCCCGGCCACGGTCCAGCCCATGTACGCGCCCGAGTTCGCGGGCTACTCGGCCGGCAAGGTCATCGAGATCCAGCCCGCAGGCGACTGAGGCCCGTGCGATGACGCTTCGCCCGCTGCCAGCCCTGCCCGATCACCTCTGCTTCGCCTGCGGTCGCGCCAACCCGCACGGCCTGCAGATGGAGTTCCTGGCCGAAGAGGCGGCGCTCGTGAGCCGCCTGCGCATCCCGGCCCACATGTGCGGCTGGCAGGGCGTGGCCCACGGCGGGATCGTGGCCACGGTCCTCGACGAGGTCATGGGCAAGGCGGCCATCTACCTGCTCGAGCGGCTCATCCTGACCCGCTACATGGAGCTGCGCTTCTTCAAGCCGGTGCGGGTCGAGCGTCCGATCGAGGCCCGGGCCGAGCTCGAGCTGCGCGAGGGCGAGCAGCGCGCGGTCATGCGCGCCGAGCTGCGAGACGAGCAAGGCGAGCTTTGCGCCAGCGCGCGCGGCGACTTCGTCATGTTCACGCCCGAGGCCTTTCGCGCGCGCGGCTTCGACGAGCAGCTGGTGGCGGACTTCGAGCGGGAGCTGCGCCTGTGGAAGGATGTCGAGAAGCCGGTTCCATGACTCGAGACAGACAGCCAGACATGAGGTTCAAGGCATCGGTCTTCATTCTCGGCTGGACGGATCTGGTACCCTTGTGCCTGGCGCTGGCGGGTGGGGCGGTGGTCGTCGTCGGGGTGTGGGGATTTCCGGGCGGTGCTCACGCCGAGGTGAGACCGAGGGCCGTTGCACTCGGAGCCTAGGCCGGTCTTCTGGCTGTGTTGATGGCGATCGGGATCGGCGTGTGGAGGGTCATTTCGCCGACGTGAGACGCGGAGTCCCTAGCGCTGGCCCTGGCCGGCCTTCTCGCCCGGGGCCGGGGATGTGAGCATGCGCAGGGCGCGCTCGACGCGCTCGGCGTTGGCGTCGAGCTCCGAGGCGAGCTCGGCGCAGGAGGCGAAGTCGGTCACGGTCACGTGCGACTCGGGCGGCTTTCGGAAGGCGACCGACTGCTGCTTCAGGCGCAGCTCGCCGGCCCAGCGCACCAGCCTCGCAGCCGAGGGGCCGGGCGGGCTCAGCAGGGCGACCACGGCGCAGCCCTGGCCCCGGCGGATCAGCAGCGCGCCCGCGGAGAAGGCCTCGCAGCCTGCCTGGGGGCAGACCCGCTCGGGCTCGGGCCGCGAGTCGATCGGCCGCCCGGGAAGCTCGCGAGCGACCAGCGCGCGCAGCCGGGCCTGCAGCGCGCGGGCGATGTCGCGCGACTCGGCGCTCGCGCTGCCGGGCACGATCCGCGGCCAGAGCACCACCACCCCGCCGGCCACGCCCCGGGAGCGGGAGATGGTGGGCGGGTCGGCATGCAGCGGCCGGGGCGTGCACAGCAGCAGGCAGGGCAGACAGACGAGCGTCATCCAGCGCATGGCGGTCCTCCCGGGCTGACACAAAGGTTAGCATCGGCGGCGTTCGATTGGTACACTCTTGGGCACCCCGGCTGCATGGAGGAGATCGAGATGCGAGAGACTGCGCTGATCGTGTGCACGACCTTGATGATACACGCCGCGGTGGCAAGGGCCTCGGACGAGGTCGATTCGGAGCCGAGCTATGCTATCGGGGTCAATGCGCTCCAGCTGACCTTGCTCGGCATCGCGACCGAGGCCAAGGGATCGCCCATGGTGCTGCTGCCGATCGGCAAGCTGATGCATCACTACCTGCCGATGTTCAACGTGACGATCGGCCTGTCGCTCTGAGTCGCCTGTCAGAAGCCGATCCAGTGCACGTGGAAGGGATAGAATACCTCGATCGGCTTCGTGCTCCGCGGCACGGGGAAGCGCAGCTTCGAGATCACCTCGTACAGGCAGGGGAGCAGGCCGGGCGAGTCGATCGAGTCCGCCTCGCTTCGGACCTCGGCCGCCCTGCCGTCGAGCCGCACGATCCAGCGCAGCCTGAGACGGCCGCTGGGGTTCTTGGCCTTCGGCAGGTGCCTCTCGGCGCATGCCTGGAGCTTGCCGATCGAGCCGTGGATCACCCGGGCGATACGAGAGCGGGTCAGCTCCACGCCCCGCGCCTCGGGAAAGCGCCTGCCCCAGAGATCCCGCGGGCGGGCCGCCTCCTCCCGCAGGCGCTCGAGAGGCAGGAGCTGGATCCGCATCTGGCCGCAGCCGCTGTAAACGATCTCCTTCGGCGGCTCGAAGCCCTCGACCTGCTCGAGCTGGCCGAGCAGGTCGCCCGCCTCGTACCAGATCATCTCGCCCGACGCGCAGCCCGAGCGCAGCTCGAACCACAGCCCGAGCGCGCAGAAGGCCACGAAAGGGCCCTTGCCCACGAAGCACTGGGGCGGATCCTCGGCGCCCGCCCGGCGCATCAGGGCGTAGACGTCCCCGCCGGCCGAGAGCTGGCGCACGGTCAGCCAGATCGCAGCGTAGCGCTTCGGGTCCTTCGAGCGCAGCGTCGCCTGCCAGACGGTCCCGGCAAAGACCTTCCGGGACAGCCGGTCCAGGTCCGGATCGCGGCAGGCCGCATGCGGAGGCTTTGTGATGGGCCCGGTCTTCACCTCGTGCGAGAGGGAGAAGAAGGACTCGATCCGCGAGCGCCAGCCGGACAAGTCTTCGGTGCTCGCCGAAGCGGCGAGCAGGCTCGCGAGCAGGGCGGGTAGGATCCGATGCATGCCGCCTCCGTCGCTCATGCGCGAAAGGCCACCGGATGGATGCCGGAGGTATCCAGATCGAAGCCCGCCCGCACGGCCGGGTCCGACCTGCAGATCTCCAGCGCCTCGCCGACGGTCCTCGCCTCCCGCGCCCGCCGGAGGCCCGCGCCGATCTCGTCGCCGAGCTCGGACGCGAGGTGGGCGAGCTGCGCTCGCCAGGCCTCCGGGAAGGGCAGGCTCGGATCGAAGACGCACAGGCCGGAGCTGCCGGGCACGCCGAGCTTCCAGGCGCGCGGGCCCACCAGCCCCTTCCAGGACTGGTCGCCTTCGGCGATGAGCTGCGCGAGATCCTCGGCGGCGATCTCGACCGCAAAGAAGCCGCTCCTCTCGTCGAGTCGACCCGCGAAGCCCCGCCGGCGGCACGGCTCGTCCGGGTCGAGGTCCTCCACGCGCGCCAGCGTGTCGAGCCTGCGGATCTGCCGCTCGCGCCGGACCTCGCCGCCGAAGAGATCGTTCTTGTCCGTGCCGTTGAAGTCGACCGCGATCCGTGTGCCGTCGGTGCAGAAGCCGAGCTTCGAGAAGCGGTCGCTGGGCCCCCGGGCCTCCACCAGGCGAGGCCTTCTCGAGCGCAGGTTCCAGGCCAGGATGGCGCCAGAGTAGAAGTCGTCGTCCGTGTGACCGAAGCGACCCCAGAAGCGCTCCTTGAGCGCGACGAGGAAGCGCCCGTCGGGCGAGAAAGCCGACTCGTCCACCGGGCAGTACGTCGCGCCGTGGTACGCGCCCTCCCCGTAGGCCGGCTCCGCGAGCTCGCAGCGCATCTTGCCCGTGCGAAGGCTCCAGACGGCGATCTTCTTTCCAGGCCCCTCGGTGGCCAGGAGCGCCCCGTCGTCCGAGAGCGCGAGCACGCGGGCCTTGCTCGACTCCGCCTCGAAGAGCGCACGGCCGGTCGAGAGCTCGATGGCGTGGATGCGGGTCTCCGAGGCGGCCGCGAGAGTCGATCCGTCGAAGGACAGCAGCAAGGAGCGCGCGTCCACGTCGATCCATTCGCGATGCCCGCTCCGCATGTCGATGACCTGGACCGCCCCGTCGGCCGGCCAGGCGAGCGTGCGGCCGTTCGCGGACAGGACCGGGTACCAGCACGGCAATCGAGCTCTCGGCAGGCGATGCGGCTGGGCATTGAGCAGCGAGGCCGGGCCTTCGCATCCGGGCTCGAAGATGCCGATGGGCTCGCTACTGACGTGCGAGTAGTTCGTTCCGCCTGAGACGATTCGCTCGCCGTGGACAGCCGCCCAGCGCCTGCAGTCCGCGGCGCAGGCGGTGGGCTGTCCGTAGACGATCGGCCAGCTCGCCAGCTGCTCGCCGTCGTCCGTGCTCCAGATCCGCTCGCTCTCGTCGCTGCAGCACCTGGACCACAGCCGCTGGCCATCCGGAGAGAAGCGCAGCCGGTCGATCTTGCCGTCGTGGCCTGTCAGGCCCTTTCGAAGACGCCGCTTGTCGGTCGTGAGCAGCAGGATGCGGCCGCTGGCCGTGCCGCAGGCGAGCAGGCGCCCGTCGGGCGAGAAGGCCACGTCGCCCCCGTAGTCCGCGAGCTCGTCGATGGTGCTTCGCTCCGCTGCGCTGCGGAGATCGCCCAGCCAGAGCCGGGCCTTGCACGCGCAGGCGAACAGATCGCCGTCGGGCGAGCAGTCGATGCCCGAGAGCTTCGAGGGGTGCTCGATGGTGGCGAAGGGTCGGGCGTCCGGAATCCGCCACAGCAATGCCTTCTCGTCCGCGCTGGCGATCAGGATCCCGCCATCGGGCGAGAAGCGGGTGCGCGCGATGCCCGCCGGCGCGTCCAGCTGGGCGATGCATGTGCCGCCCCGCACATCGAGGATGCGGATCCCCTGCCCGGTGACGCAGGCGAAGCGCGATCCATCCGCTGAGAAGGCGTGCCGATCCATCAAGGCGGCCGACTCGATCCGCACCAGGGGAGCAGCCGTGTCTGCGCGCCAGAGCGTGAGGACTTCCTTGAACGACAGGCTCGCGAGCACGGTGCCGCTGGGGTCGAAGGCCAGGTCGCGGGTGGACTCGAGCACGAAGAAGCGCCTGGCCCGGGCTCGCACGTCCCATACGGTCACGTTCCCGCGCGGTCGGACCGCGCGCGCCAGCAGGCTGCCGTCCGGAGACAGGGCCAGGGCGCTGCTCGCACCCGGCTGCGCACCGATGAAGTCGATCCATGCCGAAAAGCGTTCCACGCTGCCATCGTACCGGAGCCGCGTGCAGATGATCAATCTGTCTTGATGATCGAGATGTGCCGGGCCAGCTCTTCCAGCGCCCGCTCGAGGAGATCCAGCCGCTCGGCCTTGCCCTGGTAGAGCCCGGCGCCGCTGCCTCCCCGGCCGTGCAGGGCCGCCGCGACGACGGCGCCCAGCTCGTCGAGGCGTACCTCCGGGCCCGCCAGCACGAAGAAGCCCTGCCTCTGTCCGCCGGTCAGGAGCGCCAGGCCGTCCGGGCGAAGCCGCAGGAAGGCGCGGGCCACGGACTGCATGAAGCCCATGTCGGCTTCCGCCCGCTGCAGGCAGGCCGGCTGGCCGCCGGCGGCGAGCCTGGCGGCCAGCTCCTCCGCCAGCTCCGCCTCGAGCCTGCGCTTCTGCAGGCCGGCGTCGCGGATTGCAGCCTGGAGCCGCGAGACGGCTGCCGGGTGATCCGCAGGCCCGCAGGAGAGCAGATCGTTGAGCGCCTTGTGCTGGGCCACGGCCCGATCCACCTCAGCCAGCAGCCGGCCGCCGGACAGGAAGAAGACCCGGGTGCCGCCGCGCAGCCGCTCGGTGCCCACCAGCGCGATGGCCTGCAGCTCGGCGGTCGACGCCACGTGCGTGCCGCAGCATGTGTTGAGGTCCACGCCCTCGATCTCGACCAGCCGCAAGGGGCCGCTCAGACCCTCGGGCAGGATGCGGGAGCGGACCGGCAGCCGCTCGAGCTCGTCTCGCTCCACCCAGAACGCGCGCACCGGCCGGGCCTGGCGGATCACCTGGTTGGCCCGGGACGCGAGCGGAGATAGTGCCTCGAGATCGAGCCCGTCCGCGGCCAGCTCCAGGTCGGAGCGCTGCGGGCCCAGGTGGAAGGCGGTCGTGGCCCAGCCGAGCTCGGAGAGCGCCAGGGAGGTCAGCACGTGCTGGGCCGTGTGCTGCTGCATGTGATCGTAGCGCCGCGGCCAGTCGAGCTCGACCTCCACCTCGCCCTCGACCGGCCGCGCCAGCCGGTGCAGGACCCGGCCGTCGGAAGCGCGGGTCACGGCCAGCACCGGCTGATCGCCGATCCGGCCCGCGTCGGAGGGCTGTCCGCCGCCTTCCGGGTAGAGCACCGTGTCCGTGAGCTCGACCTCGAAGCCGCCCTCGACAGGCTGGCAGCTGAGCACCCGCGCGCGGAGCGAGCGGCAGTAGGCGTCGTCCTCGTAGCGCCGCTCGCCGGCCGTCATGGCTCTCCCCAGCAGAAGAGCTCCGCGTCCGCGCTCCGGGCGCAGCTTCGCTTCGCGGACAGCGAGAGCTCGCGGATGTCTCTCGGCCCGTCGACCAAGCGGGGCCTGAGGATCGACCTGCGCGCGGCTCCGCCGGCCTGGCCGGCGTCGTTGGCGCCCCAGCACTCGACCCGGCCATCGAAGCGCAGCGCGCAGGAGTGGCGGACCCCCAGGGCCATGGAGCGGATCCCGGTCAGGCCCTGGACCCGGACCGGCCTGCTGCGGTCCTGCTCCGTGCCGTCGCCGAGCTGGCCGTAGAAGTTCCAGCCCCAGCAGTGGAGCGACTCGCCGGCGAGATCCCTGGCGCAGGCGTGGCCGGCGCCCAGGGCGATCTCGCCCGCGTGCTCGATGCCCGCGACCCGCGTCGTTCGATCCCGTTCCTCCTCCTCGCTCCCGTCGCCCACCTGTCCCCAGAGGTTCCAGCCCCAGCAGGACACGCGCCCGTCCGTGTGCAGGGCGCAGCTGCTCTCGCCACCGGCCGCGATCTGAATGGCGTCGCTCAGTCCCTCGACCGGGGTGGCGCGGTCCCGGTAGCGGCAGGTGGAGCCGTCGCCGATCTGGCCCTGGTAGTTGCAGCCCCAGCAGCGCGCGCGCCCGTCCGCGAGCCGGGCGCAGCTGTGGCTGCTGCCCACGGCCACCTCCTCGGCGCCTGTCAGGCCCCGGACCTCCGAAAGCCCCCGGATCGAGAGCGCGGGCTCGATGCCCAGCTGCCCGTAGACGTCCAGGCCCCAGCAGCGCACCTTGCCGTCGCGGAAGACGGCGCAGGCGTGGCTGTGGCCCACCGCGAGCTGGACAGCGCCCGCGATGCCCGTGTCCATGGGTTGATCGCAGCGGCTCACGTCCTGGCCCAGGAGACCGAACTGGTTGTCCCCCCAGCAGAGCACCCGGCCGTCGAGGTCGATCCCGCAGCCGGCCGTGTCGCCCACCGAGATCTGGACGAAGCGAGGGTGGGACACCACCTGCGATCCGGCACAGCGGCCGGCCGACCGGAAGGGGACATGACCCAGCCGCGCCGGCTGGCAGCCGCAGCAGGCGAGGGCGGCCAAGGTCCAGAGCAGTCTCTTTCCAGGGGCGGGCATCGACTGCAAGCTTAGCCGCAGATGGGCTGCATGGCCAGGCCGCCATCCGCGCCGTTGACTGCTTGCCGCGAGTCTCATATCCTCTGAGCGAGGAAGGAGCGAGACATGAGCCTTGCCAGAGTCATCGGAATCGGCGCCTCGAGCGATCGGCTCGAGCGCCTGATCGAGGAGCGCCTCAAGCCGGGAGCCGACAAGGCCCTGATCGACGCCCGGATCCACGACCTCTTCGGCGAGGAGTGGGCGGTCATGTTCACCGACCTGTCGGGCTTCTCGCGCCGGGTGGCCGAGTTCGGCATCATCCACTTTCTGCAGGTGATCTACGAGTCCCAGCGCGTGCTGGTGCCCTGCATCGACGAGCACGACGGGGTCCTGCTCAAGCTGGAAGGCGACAGCATGCTGGTCATCTTCCGCCGAGCGGAGCGGGCCATGGACTGCGCACTGGCCATGCAGCGCATGCTCGTCGAGGTCAACCGGGGCCGGGAGGAGCAGGAGAAGGTCCTGCTCTGCGTGGGCCTGGGCTTCGGGGAGCTGCTGCGCATCGGCGACGAGGACGTGTTTGGCGCCGAGGTCAACGCGGCCAGCAAGCTGGGCGAGGACACGGCCAAGCCCTGGGAGATCCTGGTCACCGGCAACATGAAGGAGGCCATGAAGAGCCGGCAGGACATCTCCTTCGAGCCCATCGAGGAGATCCCGCCCGGGGCCGATGCCGCTTTTCGCGTCGAGTACGAGCTGTGACCGAGGCGCAATGCATGCTGGCTATTCAGAAGGCATGCTCGCAGCTTTGATCGTGCTTGCAGCCGGGGCCTGCACGGGCGGTGGAGCGGCCGAGGTCGGGACGCTGGACTGCCTGCTGGATCCGGCCTGCGAGCGCATCATGGTGGCCGCCCATCGCGGGTTTCACAGGGACCAGCCCGAGAACTCCCTGGCCGCCATCCGCGAGGCGGCTCGGATCGGGGTCGACTTCGTCGAGGTGGACGTGCGCAGCACGGGCGACGGGGTGCTGGTCCTGATGCATGACTCGAGCGTGGATCGCACCACGGATGGGACGGGCGAGATCGCGGCGCTGAGCTGGGAGGAGCTGAGCGGCTTGCGACTCGAGGGCGGGCTGGCGAGCGATCCGGGCAGCTCGCGGGTGGCGCGGTTCGACGAGGCGCTGGCGCTCGCGAAGGAGTCCGGGCTGATGCTGTACGTCGATCTCAAGACCGGCGATCTCGACGCGCTGGTGGCCGATATCCGCGTCCGCGAAGGCGAGGAAGTTGCGCTGATACGGGACGGGCTGGGCACGCTCGTCCCGCTGAACCAGCTCGCAGCGGATCTCCTCCTCATGCCCCCGATCGCCTCGCAGGCCGAGCTGGATGCAGCCCTGGAGGCGCTCCCAGGCTTGCGGATCGTGGAGATCGCCTCGGTGCTGCCCGATGTCGCATTGAGCGAGGCCGTGCACGCGGCCGGGCTCAAGGTGCAGCAGGACGTGATGGTCGGCGGCGACCTGCTGGCCGCAGTTGGCGACTACAGCGGCTGGAAGGGCTTCGTGGACGCCGGGGTGGACCTCATGCAGACCGACCTGCCCGATCTCCTGCTGGCCGCGCTGGCCGAGCAGGAGCAGGGCGGCGGCTTTCCTGTCTCGGGCCCGCCGCTCGAGTAGGGGTGCTATCCACGGGACGGCTTCGATCTGGAGGGCCAATGCGCCGAGCGACGAAAGTCCTGATCGTCGGGCTGGTCTGGCTGCCTTTTGCTTGCGAGAAGAGCGACGGCTCGGTCCGCCTGCTCCAGGCCGGGAAGAGCCGGCACGCGATCGTGATCGAGCCGGACGCAAGCCCGTCGGAGCGACACGCGGCCGAGGAGCTGCGCAGCCACTTCGAGGCCTGCAGCGGCGTGGACCTGCCGGTGCTCGAGTCCGTGCCCGCGGACGGCGGTCCGATGATCGTGCTGGGTTGCGGGCCGCACGCCCGAGCGCTGGGGGTCGATCCGCCGAGCTCCGAGCTGGGCTTGCAGGGCGCCCGGATCCGGACCGTACCCCCCCACCTGGTCATCGCCGGCGCCCGCGAGGCGGGTACGCTCTATGGGGTACACCGCTTCCTGGAGGATGCGCTCGGCGTGCGCTGGTACGCGCCCGGGGTGACCCGCACACCAGAGGTCGACGAGCTCGTCGTCCCGGCCTGCGATCGGCTCTCCAAGCCGGCTTTCTTCTGGCGCCACACGTCCTGGACGTGGCCCGGGCACGACGACGACTTCATGGCCCGGGTGGGCGACAACTACGGATCGAGCGGGGCGGACAACCCCCAGGGCATCCAGTTCGACCGCGGCGGCTCGGCCCACTCCTACCTGCACTACGTGCCGGTGCGCGAGTTCTTCGACACGCACCCGGAGTACTTCTCCGAGATCGGCGGCCAGCGCATCAGCGAGGACACCCAGCTCTGCCTGAGCAACCCGGACGTGCTGGAGATCGTGGCCGAGCGCATGCTCGCCGAGATGGAGGCCGAGCCGAACCGCTGGCAGTTCACCTTCTCGCAGATGGACCGCTACAACGCCTGCGAGTGCGATCGCTGCCGCGCGATCAACGAGCAGTACGGGACCCAGGGCGGCACCCAGTTCTACTTCGTCAACCAGCTCGCCGAGCGCTGTGCGGCCGAGTTCCCGGACAAGCTCGTCCGCACCCTGGCCTACATGTATACCGAGGAGCCGCCCCGGGGCATGCGCATGCATCCCAACGTGGCCATCTGGCTCTGCCACATGTTTCCGTCCTGCGACAGCCACCCGGTCCAGACCTGCCCGCTCAACGCCGACTTCAAGCGCCGGGCCGAGGCCTGGGCGCAGCTGACCGATCACCTCTTCGTCTGGCACTACTACACGGACTTCATGCACTACTACTGCCCCTTCCCGAACATGCACGCGACCGCCGAGAGCCTGCGCTTCTACCGCGACATCGGCGTCGACGGCGTGTACCTGCAGGCCATGGGCCACAGCGGCGGCGGCGGGGAGTTCAGCCTGCTCAAGCCGTACTTCGGCATGCAGATGCTCTGGGATCCGGATCAGGAGCCGGACACCGTCATCCAGGACTTCCTCGACGGCTACTACGGCCAGGCCGCGGGCCCCATCTTCGAGTACATCTCGTCACTGCACCGCAAGGTCGAAGACGAGTCGATCCACATGCACCTCTACACCAACCCGGGCCAGGGCTACCTGCCAGACGAGATCGTGCTCGCGGGCGAGGCGCTCTTCGACCAGGCCGAGCAGGCCGTGGCCGACGACGCCGAGCTGCTCGAGCGGGTCCGGGTGGCGCGCATGCCGCTGGTCTACGCCCGCTTCTTCCCGCGCAACGGCTACGAGCTGACGGCCGACGGCAAGCTGCACTGGCTGGGCGCGCGGGCGACCTTTGCGGAGCTGATGGACTTCATCGAGCGCATGGAAGCCCACGGCTTCCAGACCGTGCGCGAGGTCTCGGGAGAGCCAGACACGCTGCTGATGCTCTGGGCCATGCTGGGCGCGGACCTGGACGTGGTCGCCATCGAGAATCCGGCGCTGCGCGTCGAGATCGTGCCCATGCTGGCGGGCCGGGCCCTGCGGATCGTCGATCGCGGGAGCGGCGAGTGCGTCACGGCTTACAACGTCAAGACCAACCTCTACTTCCCCTTCGCCGGGGGTCTGGAGGACCGGGTGGGGGATGGCTTCGAGTTCTATGGCTGGGTCGAGCCGACTTCGGTGGCCGAGCGGAGCGCGAGGTCGGTCTCGCTCGTCTCGACGACCCTGGACGGCTTCGGGCTGCGGCGGACCCTGGAGCTCGATCCGGAGCTGCCCGTGCTGCGGGTGCGCACCGAGCTGACGAACGACAGCGACGACAGCCGCACGACCCGGCTGCGAAGCCACCTGGAGCTGGACCTCGGCGACCTGGCTGCGACGCGGGTGCGCTTTGCGAGCCGCGGAGGGACACAGGTGGACGAGGACATGAGCCGGGTCATCGAGGGCATGCGCCAGGGCGTGCACTTCTACGACCAGGACACGCCGCAGGGCGGGTGGACGCTGTCCGGAAGCAAGGGCCTCGAGCTCGTCCAGCGCTTCGACGACGCGGCGGTCGACTCGGCCTGGCTCTATGCCTATCCGGCCTCGGCCGGCGAGCTGGAGATCGAGCTCTGGTCGCCGCGCACCGAGATCGCTCCCGGTGGGAGCCTCGCAATCGCCCAGGAGATCGAGCTTCGAGCTCTTTGACGACGAGGAGTGAGCAATGCGGAGAGTAAACGTGTGGAGATGCTGGGCCGGGATCGCGATTCTGTTGCTTCTCGGTTGCGGCGACTCGGACAGCGAGTGCTCGGTGGATCTGGACTGCGAGGGCGCACAGGTCTGCCGCGACGGTCGATGCGTCGATCCGACCGACCCCTGCGAAGGTGTCACCGACTGCGTCGACGGCGACGGCTGCTGCCCTGCGGGCTGCACACAGGCGAATGACGACGACTGCGGAGACCCCTGTGCGGGCGTCACCCAGTGCATCCACGACGATGGCTGCTGTCCGACCGGCTGCATCTTCGAGCACGACAACGACTGCGCAGACCCCTGCGCCGGTGTCACCCAGTGCATCCACGGCGACGGCTGCTGCCCGACCGGCTGCATCTTCGAGCACGACGACGACTGCGCAGACCCCTGCGACGGTGTCACCGCCTGCGTCGACGGCGACGGCTGCTGTCCGACCGGCTGCACCGCTGCGGACGATGAGGACTGCGAGGATCCCTGCGCCGGTGTCACCGCCTGCATCGACGGCGACGGCTGCTGCCCTCAGGGCTGCACCATCGCCGACGATGACGACTGCGCCGATCCCTGCGAGGGTGTCACCGGCTGCATCGACGGCGACGGCTGCTGCCCGGGCGGTTGCAGCGCCGCGAACGACAACGACTGCGGGTGCTCTCCGGCCAGCATGGAGATCATCGATCTGGGCATCGAGTCGGGCATCTACGACATCGCGAGGGACATGCAGGACCGCGTGCACATGATCTGGAAGATCGGCAACGTGCTCCACTACGGCCGGATCGAAAACGGCGTCATCGAGGGCCACGAGACGGCCTGGGACGGGAGCCTGGGCGGCATCCACACGAGGTGGACCCGGCCGCGCCTTTCCGTACGGCCAGACGGAGGGGCGGTCCACACCTCCTTCATCCAGAACGGAAACCTGAACCTGCACCACGTCTGGCGATCCGGGGGTGCGTGGCAGCACGAGGAGGTCTGGGGCTCGAGCGGCAGGCCGTACAAGGTGGCCTTTCCGGTCGTGGGTCCCGACTCGGACGGGATCGTCCACCTGGTGGCGCAGGAGTTCCAGGAAGAGCCTTTCCACGAGGCGGTCGTCTACGCCCGCAAGGCGAACGGCAGCTGGACCTGGACCTTGCTCGAGGACGGCGGTTGGCGGCAGACCGCCATGTTCATCGACCGGCAGGGCGGCGTGCACGCGACCTGGAAGTGGTATACCCAGGCCGGGCATTACCGCTACGTCCCGAGCGGCGGCAGCCTGAACAGCGCGAACAGCATCGAGATCCCGAAAGCCGGAGGCCAGCACTCCATGGGCGACTCCTTCGTGGAGCCGGACGGCACGGTGCACCACGCCTTCGTCGTCTTCCACAGCGCTGCGCTGCCGGACATCGAGTACTCGCGCAAGCCCGCGGGCGCCCAGGCCTTCGAGGCCGCGAGCAGCCCGAGCGGCGGCGCGGTCGAGATGTGCACCTTCGAGCATCCCTGGCCCGCGGTCGCGGCCTTCGAGGGCGGGCGCGTGCTGGTCGCCTGGGGCGAGGAGCCCTCCGAGACCGAGGGGACGATGAGCAGGCTGAAGCTCGCCTGGCGCGACCCGGGAGAATCGAGCTGGCACTCGGCCGTCCTGGACAGCGGCGCGGACATCGACGAGGACGGCAAGCCCGCCATGACGCTGACCGGCCGAGGTCTCTATCTGGTGTGGCGCTCTGGCGACGGGCGTCTGAAGCTCGGGCGCTGCGGGGAGTGAGACGGCGCCATGACGATCTCTCGGTCGCATCTGGCCTGCGCGCTCGCGATGCTCGCGCTCGGCTGCGCGGACTCGGCAGGGCCGGACTGCCCGCAGGGGATGATCGTCGACGGCGAGTGCCTGCCCTTCGACTGCCCGGACCGGGACTGCCCCGATGGCTACGTGTGCCTGGAGGGTCTGTGCGCGGAGATTCTGTGCCTGGAAGTGGAGTGTGGCGACGGCAGCATCTGCCTGGGCGGCCGGTGCTATGCCGAGAACTGCGAATCGCGTACCTGTCCAGGGCTGGGCGAGGTGTGCGTGGAGGAGGAGTGCCAGCCGGCTTCCTGCCTGGGCAAGGATTGCCCCGAGGGGCAGCGTTGCGCGGCTGGCGAGTGCTACCCTGTCGACTGCCCCACGAAGTACTGCCCCGGTTACGGCGAGGTCTGCGTCGAAGACGAGTGCGTCGAGCGCAGCTGCGTGGGGGTGGACTGCGCCGAGGGCCATGTCTGCGCGGGCGGGCGGTGCTACCCGGCAGACTGCCAGCAGATGGGCTGCCCCCAGGGGCAGGTGTGCGTGGACGACGTGTGCCAGCAGGGCGCTTGCATCGGCGTGGAGTGCGAGGCTGGCTATCGCTGCGCGGACGGCTGGTGCTACCCCGAGGACTGCCCGGAGGAGACCTGCGCTGACGACGAGGTCTGTGATTCGGGCCGCTGCGTCGATGCGGACTGCGTCGGGATCGACTGTCCGCCCGAGCACCGCTGCGAGGACGGGGCCTGCATCCAGGTGACCTGTCCCGAGCCCTGTACGCTGGACTTGCAGTGCCAGGAGGCGGACTGCGGCGGATGGATGCTCACCTGTCTTTTCGATCCGCTCGGCGGCGTGCCGGTGTGGTCCGACTCGGGGGATGTCTGCTCGGACGGGGATCCCTGCACCCAGGCGGACCGGTGTGAAGGCGAGACCTGCATCGGCGCTCCCCTGTGCGACGAGCCGCCGGCTGCTTACTGCGACGGGGACACGCGGGTGTACTACGCGGCTGTCGGGACCTGCGTGGACGGAGCGTGCGACTACGGCGAGAGCCGCGTGGACTGCCCATGGGGCTGCGAGGGCGGGGCTTGCAACGACGACCCCTGCGTCGGGCAGCCGGACGGCACGGAGTGTGGAGAGCGGTACTGCTACGGGAGGATCTTTCGCAAGCGCGTCTGCGAAGGCGGTGCGTGCACGGGCTTCGAGCAGATCGAGCACTGCCGCGACGGCGAGGACTGCACCGACGACTCCTGCGATCCGCTCACGGGCTGTCATCACACGCCCTGGCGGGACGGCACCGTGTGCGGAGACGCCATCTGCCAGCAGGGGCAGTATGTCGCCCCGGCCTGCCTGGACGGTGTCTGCGAGGGCGCGACCGTGATCGATATCTGCGGCGGGAACGAGCACTGCGTGGAGGGGGAGGGCTGCCGCTGCGGAGAGAGCGGACAGAACTGCGCCGGCACGGACCAGGA
The DNA here is from genome assembly GCA_016935365.1 of Deltaproteobacteria bacterium. GTDB lineage: Bacteria > Myxococcota > B64-G9 > B64-G9 > B64-G9 > JAFGRB01. Next base: position 5,835 of record JAFGRB010000166.1, on the reverse strand, counting down.
CTACTGCTGCGTGATCCCCGGCCCCGGCGAGAGTGGCTGCTACGACATCACCAGCGATGACGCGCACTGCGGCTACGCTTGCGTGAACTGTGGCGGGGGGGGGACCTGCCGGGATGGAAGCTGCGTCCCGTGACGGTGTATTACGGGCTCAGGGGGCTGCCGTCGATGGCCGTGCCGGGCGAGAAGGGCGAGTTGTCCGCCGTGTCGGCGGTGGTGTGCAGCTCGTAGCCGTCGGTGGTATCGAGATCGGGCGACAGGGTCAGGGACGAGGCGTTTCCTCCTTCGCCTCCGTAGGTATAGGTCAGCAGGCTCGTGCCGCTCGCGTCGTCGATGGAGATCACGTCGCCTGCGTTGTTGAGCGACAGGCCGCCCGACACCAGTGTGATCACGTTGCCCGGGTAGGCGCACGAGGCCTCGCCGCCTCCGTAGAGCACCACCACGCCGCCTGCCGGCAGGCCGAAGTCCTGGAAGGTATAGCGGATCCGTCCGTTGTTGTTCAGGTCGTCGTAGACGGTCACGCCGCTCAGGTCGAGGTCGTCGCCCGAGACGTTGGCGATCTCGAGGAACTCGTCCTCGGTTCCGTTGCGGCTCCCGTCGCAGTTGGCGTCGCCAGCCGCCTGGCGAGGCGGATCGGCCAGGAACTCGTTGAGCACCAGGTCGCCCGCGACCGGCGCCCGGCCGTGGGACTCGCAGTTGCTGTCGTCGAAGTTGGCGAAGTCGCTGTCGTCGTAGGAGCGCAGCTGATACACGCCGCTGTACTCGCCGACCGGGCCGCGGAAGTCCAGCGTGGCGCCGGCGCAGTAGCCCAGCGCGGAGGTGGCGTTGGTGTGGAGCAGCACGTCGGTCGCGGTGCCGTAGGAGATGGTCAGGTCGCGCCCGTCCACGGCCGTGATGGTCGCGCCGGTCACCAGCACCAGCTCGGACTCGAGGTTCTCGACCGGCAGCGTGCCGCCGCTCAGGTCCTGGACCCAGGGATCGACCGGGTTGCCCTGGGAGAGCACCTCGACCGCGTCGTGGGCCGTGATCTCGAGAAGCCCGTTGTAGTCCGTCAGCTCGGTCACGTGCATCCGCACCTGGTCGCCGACCGCGACGTCGGCGGTCCAGTCGGCGCCCTCGTAGACCATCACGGCCGGGCCGGTCGCGCTGGCCTGGAGGAAGTAGCCCTGGGCATAGGCGTAGGTCACCCGGGCCGGGCAGAGCTGGAGGTCCACCGCGCCGGCTGCGGCTCCGCGGAGCGTCTCCATGCTGTCGCAGCAGTCGTTGTCCGTGGCCTGGGTGCAGCCTTGCGGGCAGCAGCCATCGTCGTTGATGCACTCGGTCACGTTCGCGCAGGGGTCCTCGCAGTCGTTGTCGTCGGCGAAGGTGCAGCCCTGCGGGCAGCAGCCGTCGTCATTGATGCACTGGGTCACGCCCATGCAGGGGTCCTCGCAGTCGTTGTCGTCGGCGATGGTGCAGCCCAGCGGGCAGCAGCCGTCGTCGTTGATGCAGTCGGTCACGCCCGCACAGGGATCGACGCAGTCGTTGTCGTTGGCGAAGGTGCAGCCCTGCGGGCAGCAGCCGTCGTCGTTGATGCACTCGGTCACGCCCGCGCAGGGGTCGCAGTCGTCATCGTCGGCGAAGGTGCAGCCGGTCGGGCAGCAGCCGTCGCCGTTGATGCACTGGGTCACGCCCTCGCAGGGGTTCTCGCAGTCGTCGTCGTCGGCGAAGGTGCAGCCGGTCGGGCAGCAGCCGTCACCGTCGAGGCACTGGGTCACGCCCTCGCAGGGGTCCTCGCAGTCGTCGTCGTCGGCGAAGGTGCAGCCGGTCGGGCAGCAGCCGTCGCCGTCGAGGCACTCGGTCACGCCCTCGCAAGGGTCTCCGCCGCAGTCGTCGTCGTCGGCCTCGGTGCAGCCGGACGGGCAGCAGCCGTCGCCGTCGATGCACTCGGTCACCCCCTCGCAGGGATCGGCGCAGTCGTCATCGTCGGCATGGGTGCAGCCGGTCGGGCAGCAGCCGTCGCCGTCGATGCACTCGGTCACGCCCGAGCAGTCCGGCTCGCTCGTGTCGCTGGAGCAGCAGACCGCGAGAAGCAGAGCCAGCGAGGCTGCGGCGATCGTCAGGGTCTTCAGAGCATGGCGCATGGGTTCAACCTCCTCGGTCAGTGAATGGGTCATATCGCAGGCCCATTTCTCGCATAAAAAGAGGATTTCGTCCAGCCCGGCCGGGCCGAGCTCGCAAGAATGGAGAGGACCTACGCCCGCGAGCGGGCGCTCACTGCTTGAGCTTGAGATCCTGACCGCAGCAAGTGAAGCCGCAGGTTTCGCCTTCCTCGTGACAGCCGCACTCATCGGCGTCCTTGTGGCCGTGCTTGCAGGGCTTGACGACCTTGAGCTCGACCCCACAGCTCTCGCAGTACCAGATCTGGCCTTCCTTCATCTCGTGACAGCTCGCCATGCTATTCTCCTCTCCTCGCGCGCATTTTTCGGCAGAATACAGGTATGCGGTGGAGAGGTCAAAAGGAAAGCGCCGGACAGGTCGAATTCGTGCTAAAAAAGAAAGACCGGGGTGGGCGACAGGAGGGCCGTCTTGAGGATCCCGAGAGAGGAGATGGGCTGGCGCCTGGCCGGCCTGGCGCTGTTCATGGCCAGCTGGGCGTCGGTGGCCTGCGAGTGCGGCGATGCGGCCTTCGATCCGCTCGACGAGCCGCTCGAGCCCCCCGAGCTCGTCCAGCCCGCGGACCCGACCTGCATCGAACAGGCCGGAACGGTCGTCTTCCAGTGGCGGCCGGTCGCAGCGGCGGTGAAGTACGAGCTCCAGATCGCCTCCAGGGGAGACTTCGCCGAGCTGACCTGCTCTCGGGAGGAGACGGACGGGACGTCGATCTCCGTCCTGGTCTCAGACTGGTCCCACGGTCGCTACTTCTGGCGCGTGCTGGCCTTCAACAAGAAGAACGAGCGCCTCGCGAGCGCCACGGCCAGCTTCGTCGTCGCCTTTGGCCTGCCGGCCTACGAGCTCGATCCGGTCGAGGTGCCCGACTGCGGAAGCCCCACGGCGATCAGCTGGTCGGATCCGCTCGAGGGCGGGCTCGCGACCAACTACTTCTTCCAGCTCGCCGCCGACGACGGCTTCCAGTCGGTGCTGCTCGAGGAGGCCGAGCTCTGGGAGTCGCGGATCGAGCTGCCGCCGGAGCTCGCACTCGATTCGGGGACCTGCTACGCGCGGGTTCGCCGCAGCTACCACGGCTGTCCAGACCGGAGCTGGGCCGAGACGCAGTTCGATCTCGTCGCTCCGCCGCAGGCCCCGCACTCGCTTCTCGCCGAGTGGAGCGGCTGCGGTCCGTTCCAGGTCCAGCTCGGCTGGGAGTCGGAGAACGCGGGGACATACCGGGTCGAGGTCCAGGGCGATACGGGCTTCGAGCAGAGCTTCCAGGTCGCCGAGGGCTCGCTCGCCTTCGAGACCGATCTGGCCGGTGCCTACACCTGGCGCGTGGCGCTGGACGACGGCGCCTGCACGAGCGAGTGGGCTGCAGGCGAGGCCTTCGAGATCTCGGAAGGCCTGCGTCCGGATGCGCCTTACGACCTGGCTGCGGACTGGGGCGGCTGCGGGCCGTTCGACGTCGCCTTGAGCTGGAGCTCGGACCAGGCGCAGGCCAGCTACCGGGTCGAGATCTGGAACGAGATCGGCTACCAGGAGAGCTTCGAGACGGACGAGCTCGAGCTGCAGATCGTCGCCGCGGCGCCGGCTGCCTATGACTGGCGAGTCCAGATCGCGGCCGATGACGGCTGCGACAGCCTGTGGAGCGACGGGCCGACGATCCACGTCGCGGCGGGCCGCGCGTGGGAGGAACTGGAGACGAGCGGGGAGATCTTCTCGCCCCGCGAGGGCCACGGCGTGATCGTGTCCGATGACGGCTCGCGGATCTGGGTGCTGGCCGGCGACGCGGCCGGCGACGTGGCCGATGTCTGGACAAGCCAGGACGGCGCGAGCTGGGAGCGGCTGACCGAGGAGGCCGAGTTCGGCCCGCGGCGGTGGTTCGCCAGCGCGTACTTCGACGGGCGGCTGTGGGTCATCGGCGGCAACCTCAACTCCGGCTCGCTCAACTTCGGCGATGTCTGGTTCTCGTACGACGGTGCCAGCTGGACGAAGTCCTACGAGGAGGAGACCTTCGAGCGCCACTCGCCGGCGGCGGTGGTCTTCGACGACCAGCTGTGGGTCATCGGCGGGGAGGGGCCGGCCAACTGCAGCACCACGAACACCGTCTGGTCGTCGGAGGACGGCTACAGCTGGGAGCGGCGGACGCTTCCCGACGCCTTCAGCCCGGGGCGCGACTATCACACCGCGGTGGTCTTCGACGAGCGGATCTGGATCATCGGGGGCATCTCGCGAGACGGCGCCTGCAACGCGACCTACCTGGCCGATGTCTGGTCGTCGCCCGACGGCTTGAGCTGGGCTCGCGAGGTCGATGGGTTGTTTCCGGTCCGCGGCGGTCACAGCTCGGTCGTCTACGACGACAAGATCTGGATCATCGGCGGCACGGACTCCTGGCCGTTCCACAGCCCGCACGACGTGTGGTACTCCGAGGACGGGCAGCTGTGGTGCCAGGCCGCCGACACGATGGACTTCTCGCAGCGCTACGGGCACGCGAGCGCGGTCTTCCGGGAAAAGATCTGGGTCATCGGCGGCTACGACGGCCAGTACCAGAACGACATCTGGACCAGCGAGTGAGCTCGCCTATCAGGATTTCTGCTGAGAGGCCGGAACCCCGCCTGACTTGAAGAAGGCCTTGTTCTCGGTATGCCCCCAGCATACCCAGAAGGCATAGATCCCAAAGGCAGTGCCGATAGGCGGGATGAAGAACTGGACTGCTGCCAGGACCGTCTGTACCGGTCGCCAGCGTCCCTTGACGACACGAAGGCCGGTTAGAATGTGCAGAACGGTGAAGGGTGTGAAGAGGACCAGCACGACGGCCATCACCCACAGCGCCATGGGGCGAAGCTCGTATCCCTTGAAGCTGTCGAGCACATACACCAAGATGGCGATGGTCAGGAGGACGAGCTCGACTATCCCCCAGAGACAGGCGAGGATGAAGTTGAAGACCCTCAGGTAGCGTAGGTGTTTCATCGCGACTCCATCGACATGGGCCATTCGGATACTTGCATCTTCCCTTCGAACTTGCAACGAATCCTGCACTGCGAGGGCATTGGAGGGAGCCAGATCATGGCGGATGAGCTGATCTTTGTGGGAGCGGGAGTGGGCGCAGGGGCGCTGTGTGTCGGTCTGGCCTTGATCGGCATGTCGAGGCGCAGCATGGTATTTCTTCTCGCTGCCCTGCCGCTGATAGGGGTATTCGTCTTCGGTCTTTCGTACCCCGATTCGACAGGCCTGCCGCTGCGGCTGTTGGGCGCCTTCGTGAGCCTGATCGCGTGCACCGCAGTCGGGGTCGGGGTGTGCGTCTGCTCGATTCCGCTCCTGAGGCGTGCGTTCGACTCGAGTGATCGCGAGCTCATCAAGATCGTGCTCACCAACCTGACAGCGGGTGCAGCGGGCGCTGTCGCCGCCACCCCGGGGCGATTCCTGTCTGGCTTTCTCCTGGCGACGGGCTTCGTCGCGGGATGCTTGCTGGTCTACTCGTTGATGCGTCGCTCGGCAGCCCTGAGCCGGAGACTCGCACAGCTCGCGCTCATCGCCCTGTTGACCACTGCCGGTGCGGCCGCCGGAGGCGCGCTGGGGATCGCGTTCAGCCCCTGGTGAATGCAGGTTGATCGGAAGCTAGACCTAAAACAAGCGCGGTTTCCAAACCGCGTTTGTTTTCAGGGCTGGCCGCCCGAAGGGCGGTCGTTTTGGGGTGAAGCTGCT
>JAFGRB010000165.1 GCA_016935365.1 Deltaproteobacteria bacterium | reverse complement strand
GCACTTTCAAAAAAACACCTCCCCCTCGACGGGGGAGGTCGGGCGAAGCCCGGGTGGGGGTGAAAACGCTACAGCGCGGATGCCTCGCTTCCTATTCCCATTGCAATACGGCACCCATTCCAGGTACGATTCGGGACCCGGATCCCGGAGGTTCGATCCCATGGGTAAGATCCAGCTTGTCACGGCCGTCCACGGCCATCAGCCCGTAGGCAACCTCGACTCCGTGATGGAGCGGGCCTGCGATCAGTGCTACTCCCCCTTCCTCCAGACCCTGCAGCGACACCCGAGCATTCGGATCGGGCTGCACCTCAGCGGCTGCCTGCTGGAGTGGATGGAGCGCAGGCGAGCGCGCCTGCTGGACATGCTGGCCGAGCTCGTCGGCAACGGCCAGGTGGAGCTGCTCGGCGGCGGTTTCTACGAGCCCATCCTGACCGTGCTGAGCGAGGTGGACGCCTACGGCCAGATCGATCAGATGCAGAGGACGATCAAGGAGCGCTTCGGCGTCGAGCCCAAGGGCGCCTGGATCGCCGAGCGCGTCTGGCAGCCCGACCTGCTGCCTCTGCTTTCGCGCAGCGGTCTGACCTACACGCTGGTGGACGACAGCACGCTGTTCGCCGCCGGCCTGGCCCCCCAGCGACTGAGCGGCTACTGGGTGACGGAGAGAGCCGCCGAGACGCTGGCCCTCTTCCCGATCGACCAGCAGCTGCGCTTTGCCATCCCTTTCCGGCCCGTGCCCGAGATGCTCGCCCAGCTCGCCGACCTGCGACAGGACCGGGATCGGGTGCTGTGCTACGGCGACGACCTGGAGAAGTTCGGCCTGTGGCCCGAGACCCGGGACTGGGTCTACGATGCGTCCTGGCTGGAGGATTTCTTCCGCCAGGCGGAGGAGAGCGACTGGCTCGAGCTGGTCACGCCGACCAGCGTGCTGCTGCAGCAGCCGCCGACCGGCAAGGTCTATCCGCCCTCGTCCGCCTACGAGGAGCTGGAGCGCTGGTCCCTGCCGACCGAGAGCCTGAAGCGCCTGGACGCGCTCCGCGCCGCCCTGGCCCAGGCCGGTCTGTCGGATGCGGCCCGTCCCTTCCTGCGGGCGGGCTGCTGGCAGAGCTTCATGGCCAAGTACCCCGAGGCCGACCGGATGCACAAGAAGATGATGCTGGTCAGCCGCAAGCTCTCGGAGGGGCTGGCCGACGAGGAGCCCTGGCTCGAGGAGCACGAGCAAGCCCGAAAGGCGCTCTACCGGGGACAGTGCAACTGCGCATACTGGCACGGCCTGTTCGGGGGCATCTACCTGCCCCACCTCAGGGATGCCGTCTACCGGGAGCTGCTCACGGCCGAGAGCATCCTCGATCGCCGCGTCCAGGGAGACGACGACTGGATCGCCTTCGATCAGTACGACTACGACGCCGATCTGGCCGACGAGATCCTGATCGAGAACGCGGCGCTCAACGTCTACATCGACCCCGCAGAGGGCGGTACGGTCGTCGAGATCGACTACCGGCCTGCCGCTTTCCAGCTGGCCAACACGCTGAGCCGGCACCCCGAGGCCTACCATCGAGAGATCCTGGCCGGCGAGGAGGCGGACGGCGAGGCCCATGCGCCGCCGCCTTGCGACGCGCTGACCCGGGCCTGCTTCATGGATCGCTTTCCGGCCCCGGCGACCCGCCTCGAAGACCTGCAGAACACGACCTACGCGGAGGAGGGCGACTTCCTGGCCGTACCCTACGCGGTGGAGCAGATCGGTATCGATGAAGAGGGCGACTGCGACTTCAACCTGCTGCTGTACCGCTCGGGGAATATCCGCCGAGACGGCCTGCGCCACCCGCTGGTCGTCGAGAAGCGCTTTCGCATTCCCGCCGACGCGGCCGAGCTGCGGGTGGATTACACGCTCAAGAACCCGTCGGAACAGCCGCTCGATCTCGTGTTCTGTCCCGAGCTCAACCTGAACCTGCTGGCCGGAAACGACGGCCGCAGGCTGTTCGACTTCGAGGGTTTGATGGGTCCCGGCCCGCGCATGGGGACCATGGGCGAGGTGGAGGACGCCGGCTGGATCGCGCTGGTGGATCACCTCCAGAGCCTGCGGATCGAGCTGCAGGTAGAGCCGGCCACCACGATCTGGCGCCATCCTGTCGAGACCTTGACCCGCTCCGAAAGCGGCGTGCAGACCATCTACCAGGGCTCCGCACTCGGCCCCCGCTGGGAGCTCACGCTCCCGCCTCGCTCCGAGCGCAAGCTCGGGATCCGCCTCCGCACGGTCCAGCTCGACCCCGACGCCGTGGTGCCGATCATAGAGGAATGATCGGGAAAGGAGCGCTCGCCCCCATGCGAATCCTCTTCGCCACCCCGGAGATGGCGCCCTTTTCCAGGACCGGCGGTCTGGCGGACGTCGCCAGCGGCCTGCCCGCGGCGCTGGCTGCGCGCGGCCACGAGATCTACGTCATCACGCCGCGCTACCGGCGCATCGACGTGGCCACGTACGACCTGCGCCGCAAGCGCTTCCGGCTCAGCCTGACGGTCAAGGGCAAGACGGTCCACGGCGGCATCCTGGAGGGCCTGTCCCCGGGCGGTGTGCCGGTGCTGTTCGTCGATCAACCGGCGCTCTTCGAGCGGGAGGGCATCTACGGCCAGAACGGAAAGGACTATCCCGACAACGACGAGCGATTCGCTTTCTTTTGCCGCAGCGTGCTCGAGACTTGCCAGCAGATGAGCTTCTCGCCCGACGTGATCCACTGCAACGACTGGCAAACCGGCCCGGTGGCCCCGCTCCTGCAGTGCGAGTATCGGGACAAGCCTGAGGTCAACAAGACGGGCACGGTCTTCACCATCCACGACCTGGGCTTCATGGGGCTCTTCCCTCCCGATGCGATGATGACGCTGGGGCTTTCCTGGAGCCTGTTCACGCCTTCGACCATGGAGTTCTTCGGCAAGACTTCATTCATCAAGGCCGGTCTCGTCTTCGCCGATCGCTTGACGACCGTGAGCCCGACTTACGCCCAGGAAATCCTCACGCCCGCTTACAGCCACGGCTTGTCGGGCCTGATGGCCGAGCGCGCATCCGATCTGCGCGGCATCCTCAACGGCGTGGACTACCGCGTCTGGGACCCCAGATCGGATCCGAACCTGACATCGAGCTACAGTCCAGACGATCTCGCCGGCAAGACGGTCTGCAAGTCCGATCTCCAGCAGCACCTCGGCCTGCCGCTGATGCACGACCATCCCCTGGTCTGCTGCACGAGCCAGATGACCGCCCAGAAAGGCATCGATCTCTTCCTGGAAGCCGCCGATGATATGCTCGGGCTGCAGTGCCAGTACGCCTTTGCGGGCCGCGGCGATCCCGACATCGAGCGCGAGCTGTCGCGGCTGGCCGATCGCTCTCCGCACCGCTTCGCCTATGTCAAGGAATGCGACGAGGCCATGGTCCACCGGCTGATAGCCGGAGCGGACATGGTCCTGGAGCCCTCCCGCCATGAGCCCTCCGGGCTCGCCCAGATGCAGGCCATGCGCTACGGGGCGGTCCCGGTCGTGCGCGCCACCGGGGGTCTGGCCGACACGGTGGAGGATGCCAGCGAGGCGGACGAGGAGGCCAGCGGGTTCAAGTTCGGCCCGGCGAGCGGCCAGGCCATGGTGGCCGCCCTGCGCCGGGCGCTCGTCTGCTTTCAGGATCGCATCCGCTGGCGCCGCTTGACGAAGACTGCCATGAGCATCGAGTTCTCCTGGGATCTGGCCGCCAGGCGCTACGAGGCGGTCTACCGCCAGGTATCGGCATTGCGCCGTCCCGAATGATCGGAGCCGCGGAGCGCGCATGAGCCTGCAGGGAACGCTGGACACGATGCCGATCGTCGATCTGCTGCTCTGGATGACGAAGCGCAACCAGACCGGCATCTTGAAGTTCAAGCGTCCCTCGGTCACGAAAAGCCTGACGATCGAAGCAGGCAAGGTCATCAACGCCGCCTCCACCGATCCCCGCGAGTACTTCGGGCAGTTCCTGATCAACTTCGGGCTGCTCGACGAGGACCAGCTCCAGAAAGCCTTCGAGACCCAGCAGGAGACCCGGGTGCTGCTCGGCCGCATTCTGGTCATGACGGGGCTGCTGACCGAGCAGCAGGTCCACCAGGTCCTGGAGCTCAAGATCCGCGAGACCTTCCTGGATACCTTCCTCTGGGACGACGGCGTGTTCGAGTTCCACGACGGGCTCGTGCCAGACGAGCCGTCGGTGGTGCACGTGGCCCTCGATCTCTTCCAGCTGTACAACGAGGGCGTCGCACGCCGCAACGACTTCGCGCGGATCCGGCAGATCATCCCGGACAAGCGCTGTACCTTCTCCGTCCATGATCAGGCCATCACGACGCCACCCGAGCCGGGCTCGCCCACGGGCGTCATGCTGGGCCTGGCCCGCATGGGCCTGAGCGCGGCCGACATCATCCTGCGCTTCCACTCCCTCGACTACCCGATCCTGCGCAGCCTGAGCGACATGTGCCAGTCCGGCTGGCTCGAGGTCCACATGCCGAGCGCCGAGCCCGCAGCCGTCGACGTCCTGTCCGATCTCGAGGTCGACGTGGACCTGGGCGGGGTGGACGCAGCCGCCCAGCCCGAGCCGGCTCCAGCTCAGGCCCAGAGCGCCCGCGTCGAGCTCAGGCTGCGCTCGAAGCCCGCCCCGGCGGCCGAGGCCGAGACCGGCACGGCTTCGGACCGCTACCTCCTCGACGCGCAGGCCTCCATGCAGGGCCAGGACTTCGCCCGGGCCGTCAGGACCCTCAAGGCGGGGCTCCAGGAGCATCCCTACGACCCCGAGCTGTGCGAGGCCCTGGAGACGGCCGAGCACGGCCTGACCCGGGTGCTCCGCAAGCAGATACTGAGCGCCGGTCGCGTCCCGCGCCTGCTGCGTCCGGAGTATAGGGACAGCGCCGACCTGACGCCGAACCAGCGCTACCTCCTGTCGCGGATCGACGGCCAGCGCGACCTGCGATCGATCATCATGGTCAGCCCGATCAAGGAGCTCGATGTCCTGCTGACCGTCCAGTCGCTGGTCAAGGCCGGCATCCTGGGCATGGGCTGATCCTTGTCCGAGCCGCGCAGGCCTGCTAGACTGCCGGCGCGAGCATCGGAATCCCAGCCTGGAGAGACGAGATGGCTTTTCACTTGAAGAGACGGCGCAAGGCGCCCCGGGCACCGCTGAACCGCGCCGTCCAGTTCAAGATGGGCAGCGAGGAGCTGTCCGGACGGGGGATCGAGGTCGGCGTGGGCGGCATGTCCATCTGGGCCGAGCGTGTGCCGGACAAGGGCAGCATGGTCACGCTGCGATTCTCGCTTCCGGGATCGGCCCGCCAGGTGACGGCCATGGCCGAGGTCGTCTGGAGCCGCAGCCCGGCCGGCGGCAAGCGCAACGGCAGTATGGGGGTCAAGTTCATCGCCTTGCCGCGAGACGAGCGCAACGAGATCCGCTCCTTCGTCACGCGCATGGCGAGGCAATACCGGGATCTGCACATCCTGCTGGCGATGAACGAGTGGAAGATGGAGCGCCTCAAGGAGCTCACCGAGGCAGCGCACCTCAGCTCCTATCGGGACATCAAGGAGCTGAAAGAGAAGATCAAGAAAGCCATGGACGGCTTCAGGCTATGATCCGGCCCCGCCCCTGGGCGAGCTGATCCAACTCCCAGGCCACCACCAGATCCACCATGCGCTTCTCGTCGTTGCGGATGCGCCGGTGACGGCCGCGCCGCCTGTAGGCCTGGACGAAGCGGTTCACCTCCGGGGCGAGGAAGTAGGTCGCCAGGGCCTGCTCGGCATCCTCGTAGAAGTTGGTGAACTCGATCGCGAAGCCGCTGCGCTGGTCGTCGCCTCGGCCTCTCTGCTCGCGGATGACCGCGCCCTTGACGTGAACCGGCTCGTCCACGCCCGGCAGCTCGAAGCGCACCTCGAGCTCGGAGCCCAGCTTGACGAAGAACTCGCTCTCGAGAAAGACCCCCCCGATGCTCACGTCCCGGCTCGGCAGGCTGGCCTCGAAGATCATCCCCCGGGATGACGAGGCCTCCAGCCGGACCTTGACCACGGTGGCCTTGCGGGGAAAGCGCCGCCGATCGGCGCCGCCTCGCTTGCTCGACTTCTTCGCCATGGCATCCTCCCGCTGCCCGATCGCCGCGCGGACTCAGAACCGGAAGCGCAGCGTCACGCCGCCACCCTTCTCGCTCGCGTCGGGAACGACCTGGACGCTGCCGTCCTCGCTATCGTCGCCGGTCAAGTCGAGGACGAAGAGGACGACCGAGGCCGCGGCCGACGCCCCGGCCAGTGCCCAGCCCACATTCGACAGCGTAGCGCAGAGCTTGCCCCGGTCGTAGGTGTCCTGGTAGCCGCTGTGGAGGTAGGGCTGCGCGGCGTTGGCTGCCCGTTCCAACTCGTCCTCGGCCACCATCGCGCGCCAGCCGAGGATGCCCGCTGCGGCTGCCGAGGCCAGCGCCAGACCGCCGAAGGTCCAGGCCAGGATGCGCATCGTCGAAGTCTCGCGCTCGGGCACAGCGCTCCGGGTGCCCGGCAGGGCTTGCGGCTGCTCGCCGGGCTCCTGCTCCTCCTCGTAGGACAGACCCACGAGGACGGACTTGACGAGATCCACCTTGACGCGGGTCATCTGGGCAAAGCGCACCGAGACGTCCTCCTGGAAGGAGGAGAAGCCCTGCTTGGCGATCTGCAGCTTGTGGACGCCGGGGGTCAGGCCGGCGATCGGACCGGGCAGCGGCGTCACGCCCACATCCGCCCCGTCCAGCTTGACCGCGGCTCCCTCCATGGGCAGCTCCACCGACAGCGAGCCCACGTATTGCTCCGGCGCCACCAGCTTGTAGAGGGCCTTGCGGATGGCGCCGATGAGCAGATCCTCGCGGCCGCTCAGCGCCTCATTGATCCGCCTCTCCTCCCGACAGGAAGCGACGTCGATCATCTTCAAGTCGAAGGTGTAGTCGTCACCCAGCGCCCCGATCACGCCCGTGACCAGCTTGTCCACCTCCAGGGCCCGGCCGATCTCGCACAGACAGCGGCTCTCTCCCCCGCAGCGCAAGAGCTGCGCCTTGCCCGCAAGCAACGCGTCGGTCCGCTCGCGGGCCTGGAGCGCGAAGCCGCGGACCTGGCCGGCCTCGGCCCGCAGCATGATCTCCAGACGACCCGCGGTCGCGTCGTCCACACCCATGGACTTGAGGCGCCAGAAAGCGATCCGCACGACCGGCGGTGGGGCAGGCTCCGCAGCCTTCTCGACCGGCTGGGCCGCAGCAGCGCCCGGCACCAGAAAGCAGATCGCAATCACAGCTCGAATCGCACGCAGCATCGCTTCGCCCCGCTACGGGTTTGCCCTCCGACCCGCCCGGATCAAGGCCGGGCCAGGTCCTCCATCTTGACCGCCAGGACCACGGGCCCCATCCGCACCTTGACGAGCCCGCGTTTCTCGATCGACTCGACGATGCCCAGCCGGCCCGACGCCAGGCCCTTCATGACCCGGACCTCGCTCCCCCGCTGGAGCGATTCCATGGGCTTGCGGACCTTCTCCTTGTGCTCCCGGATGACCACCTTGAGATCGTGGAAGTCGTTCTCCGGCGACCAGGCGATGAAACGCTCCAGCGGAATGAGCGAGCCCAGCACATCCACCACCCGACCCACGAGCTGCCCCGAGGCCAGATCGGGACGGCCGCGCGGAATCAGCTCGGCGAAGAGGGTCCACGGCTCGGCCGTGCCCAGGCCCTGTACGACGTCCTGCGCCTCGACCGAGCGGGCCGGCGGGGAATCGGGCTGGATGCCCTCGCCGGTGGCATAGCGGATCGTCTCCGGGAGACTGCCGAGCAGCCGTGAGAGCTTCTCCAGCTCTCCGTATCCGTTGATCCGCGAGGCCAGGTTCTTCCAGTCGATCCATGCGTCTCGATGGAGCCACAGGCCCACCTGGAGCCCGTCGATGTCCAGCCTCGAGGCCAGGGAGATGTGCTTGTGATGAGGAGCCGGGTCCTGGACGTTGTCCGCGATGCTCTTGGCCCGGTCGAGGATCGCCCCCAGGCTCCTGCGCGCCTCGGGACCCCGGAAGAAGAACAGGGTCAGATCCCTGACCTTGTGCTGGTTGAAGATCGAGGGTCGCTCCGCGCTCAGGCCCATCTCCCGGCCCGCCAGCGCCTCGGCCAGCTCCTGGGAGACCTCCTTGCCGAGCGCGCTCAGCTTGAGCTTGGCCTCGAGCCGCGCGAGGTTGTGCGCGTTCGAAGACCACTTGCTGGGCTCGAAGGCGTCGAAGTCCTCGGCTGTCAGTCCCTCGAAAGGCATCCTGCCAGACTCCCTTGTCAGCCGCGCTCGGTTCCGGCTATCCTGTCCGAGGAGGCACCGGATTGCAAACGGCCGAGATCTACAGGCTCTATCTCCTCCGGCCGGGCGCCCGACCGCGACGGTACGATAGCCTCACCTATCACCAGGTGGGCTGCCACAGGGCGCTCGGCTGCTCGCTGTATAGCCATTGCCTCGACTTCGTCGCCCGCAGTCCCTGGCGGGGCTTCTCGTGCGACCGCTGTCCCTTCTTCTGCCACGACCCGGACTGATCGCCGTGCTGCCGCAGCAGGTCCTGGCCGTCCAGGACACCGATGCGACCACGCTACAACAGCCCCTCGAACCATGCAAGCAGAGCGATATCCGGGCGATCTTCCGGGCGCTGACAACTTGACATCCGACGCGCCATCCTTTCCAATACCTCACAGTGGTCTGATCTCGAGCGGTCATCGCTTTCGGGCATGGAGAGCTCGAGACGGCGGGGTACTCCATGAAGGTGCGCTTTCTCGCCCAAGGGATCGAGGCCGAGGGTCGGACCCGGCAGATGAGCCCTTGCGGCACTTTCGTGGAGAGCGATCGCATCCCGGCCGGAGACGAGGTCGAGCTGAAGCTCAGCGAGGAGGATACCAGTCTATCCCTGCCCGCTGATGTGGTCCGCGTCGATGAGGATGGATTTGCGGTCGCCTTTCACGCCCTTCACCCGGACACGCTCATCCTCCTCAACCAGATCCTCTTTCCCGACCTGGACAGGCCGGTGACCGAGCCCTCGATCGACATCGTCGAGCCCGGCCAGGATGTCATCCAGCTCGAGCGCGACTGGAGCCCTCCGGTGAGCGAGCCGGTCCTCCATCAGTGGCAGCCGGACAAGGCCCTTGCCCAGCCTCCCCCCGCCGATGTCGACCTCGGCGCCTGGGAGCGCCTGGCGACCATCTCGCCGAGCATCTCGGCGCAGCCGCCGGACGCCAGGCCGAAGCCCTCACCGACGGCCGCCAGACCGGCCCAGAGGGCTCCCGCCCCTCCATCGGACCCCTCCCTGGACGAGGTGGCCGCGGCATTCCTCAGCCCGACGCCCGCACCGAGCCGCCAGGCACAGGCGAGCGCCGCTCCCCAGGGCCCGGCTCCCGCGGCCGCGCCGCAGGCAGCAGCCGCGCCGCAGGCAGCGCCCGCGCCGGCTGCCGGGGCCGAGCGGAGGCAGTCGCCCCGCCAGCGGACCGCGATTCCGGTCACCTTCGACAACCTCACCGATCTGATCAAGGAGTTCACCCACAACATCTCCTTCGGCGGGATGTTCGTCAACACCGCCCAGGCGTTCAAACAGAACGACGAGGTGGCCGTGACCCTGATCCACCCCGTCCATCAGCAGCGGCTGACCCTGCTGGCGAAGGTGGTCCACGTCAGCCGCTCGGGCAACCTGGATCCGAACACGGGCGCGCCTCTCTACGGCGTGGGGCTGGAGTTCCGGATTCCCCAGGAGGAGATCCAGCGGCTGCTTTCGGACTTCATCTCCTCGCACCAGAAAGCGGAAAACCAGGCCCCCGCCCCTCAGGTGATCGCCGACGCCCAGGCCGTGATGAATCGCGGCGCGGCGTCCTACCACGCCCTGCTGGACGTACCCGAGTCCGCCACGGCGGCCCAGATCCGCCAGGCCTACTTCAAACTCGTTGACCATTTCCATCCGGATCGCTACTTTGGCAAGGTCGACGACAGATCGAGGAAGGTACTCGAAGAGCTCTTCCGTAGGCTGACCAAGGCCTACGAGGCGCTCACCTCGTGAGGAAGGAAATGCCAGCGCCTGTGCTTGGGATCGATCTGGGCACCACCAACTGCGTGGTGGCCAGTATGGACAGGGGCCGGATGACCCTGCTGACCGACGACATGGGGCAGTCCCTCTTCCCCTCGGTCGTCACGATCGGAGAGAACGACCGCATCTGGACTTGCCGCGAGGCCGTGGCGCTCGGCGCGGCCGTGCCGGGCAGGACCGCGTATGCCGTCAAGCGCCTCCTCGGGCGCTGGTACGACGACGAGGTGGTCCAGCGGGCTCGCAACATCTACGCATACGAGATCGCGAAGGAGCCGGAGGGCGGCGGGGTCCTGATCAAGCTGGGCCGCCACGAGTACAAGCCGGAGCAGATCGCCGCCCAGATCCTCAAGGAGCTCCGCCGGCAGTTCGAGCGCCGATTCGGGACGAACCCCACCGAGGCGGTCGTGACGGTCCCGGCCTACTTCAACCACACCCAGCGCGAGGGCACCCAGCGGGCCGCTGCGGAGGCCGGCCTGGAGGTCCTGCGCCTGCTCAACGAGCCGACCGCTGCGGCCTTGAGCCTGCCCGAGTCGGGGACCGATGAGCAGATCGTCGCGGTCTACGACTTCGGCGGTGGGACCTTCGACATCTCGATCATTCGAATCCAGGGCCGCGTGTACGAGGTGCTGGCCACCGATGGCGACACCTTCCTGGGCGGCGACGACATCGACGGGCTGCTGTGCGACGAGCTGTCCCGGGAGTTCTACCAGGCCACGCAGGTACGGCTGCGGAACTTCCCCTTGTCCTGGTACCGCCTGAGGGATGCCGCCGAGAAGGCCAAGATGGAGCTCAGCCACGCCGATCACTGCTCGATCTACCTGCCCCGCCTGGTCGGCGAGGAGTCCCTGGTCACCGAGATCAACAGGCAACGGCTCGAGACCTTGGCCCGCCCGCTCATCGAGCGCTCCCTGTCGATCTGCGCCCAGACCCTCGACGCCGCCGGTCTGACGCCCGTGAAGCTCGACCAGCTCGTGCTGGTCGGCGGGCCGACGCGCATGCCCATGCTGCGCCACATGGTCCAGGACTTCTTCCAGCGCTCGGCGTCGCCGGGCGTCAACCCGGACACGGCCGTGGCGGAGGGCGCGGCTCGCGAGGGCGCGATGCTGCGCCAGGGAAGCGGCGCCTTGCTGCTCGATGTCACGCCGATCACCCTGGGCATCAACATCGCCGGCAACCGGCTCTATCCCCTCATCCCGCGCAACACCAAGATCCCGGTGCGCAAGGAGCACATGTTCACCACCCATCGCGACGCGCAGACACAGGCCCGGATGGTGATCCTGCAGGGGGACAACCCCGTCGCTTCCGAGAACACGCGCCTCGGCGAGGTCATCCTGCGCAACCTGCGCGGCTACGAGCGCTTCCATTCCCGGATCCAGGTGGCGTTCGAGATCGACGCCAACGGCATCCTGCACGTCAAGGCCATGGACAAGGACACCGGGGAAGAGCGGAATTGCGTCATCCAGGACTCGTTCAGCCCCGAGGGACGCGAGGTGGCCGGCGAGCTGCCGGAGAGCGAGAGCCTGGCGCCGGCCGAGGAGAGGGTGGGCCCGACCATCGCCGGACCTTTCCGGGCCACCGAGCTCGTGGATGTGCTCTTCTTCCTGCACGCCAACCGCAAGACTGGCCGGATCGAGCTGTCGAGCGACGGGATGTCCGGCACGCTGTGGATGATCGACGGTCAGATCACGCACGCCCAGACGGACTACTCCAAGGGCCTCGATGCCGCCGGACAGCTGCTCGACATCGGAGAGGGCAACTACTCGTTCTACGAGTCGGAGCACCTGGGAGAGCCCGCGGAGATCGACACGCCTTTCGAGATCCTCGTCGGCCACAACTAGATGCGAATCCGCTGGACACGCCTGTCTCTGTCGTGCATCGCCGCCTTGCTGAGCCTGGCGGCGTGCGAGCCCGAGCGTCCCGGCCCGAAGGTCCCGGCGGACGCGAGCCAGCTCAAGAAGGCGACCGACGTCTTCTGGGCCCTGCAGAAGATGGGCTACATCGTCGCCAAGCAGAAGGCTCCCGAGTCCAGCCGCGGCTGCAGGCCGGTCGAGTACCTGGCCAAGAAGGACGCCGCCGTCTTCCGGATCTCGGTCTTCGAGTGCCCGGACGCCCGTCGCGCCCAGGAGATCGTCGAGCACACCCACAGCCGAAAAGTCGACTCCTTGCTGCGCAACCACCACGAGGGCGGCATCCTCCGGCGCACGAAGCTCGAGATCATCATTCGCAAGAACGCGGGCGACGAGCAGGTGGCCGAAAGACTGCTCGAGGCCCTGGGCGCCATGTAAGTGCCCGGCGGCGCAGGGACGGGAGGGGCCTCGATGGGCTTTCAGGCCTGCCGGATCTCGGACGAGCTGCACGAGGCGCTCGAGCGCGGCCAGCCCGTCGTCGCCCTGGAATCCACCCTGATCACCCACGGCTTGCCCGAAGCCGAGCGGCTCGTCCAGGCCCGCAAGCTCGAGTCCGCGGTCCGCTCCCAGGGCGCCCTACCGGCCACGATCGCCCTGATGGGCGGGCAGATCCGGATCGGCCTGTCCGACGACGAGCTCGAGACGCTCGCTCGAAGCCGAGACGCGATCAAGACCAGCCGCCGCGATCTGGCCTGGGTGCTCGCTTGCGGGCAGTGCGGCGCCACGACCGTCTCGGCGACCATGTTCTGCGCCAGCCTGGCCGGCATCCGCATCCTGGCCACCGGCGGTATCGGCGGTGTTCACCGGGCCGGCGAGCGCAGCCTGGACATCTCCGCCGACCTGGCGGAGCTGGCCCGCACCGACGTGGCCGTCGTCTGTTCGGGCCCCAAGGTCTTCATGGACATGGCGCGCAGCCTCGAGGTGCTGGAGACGCTGGGGGTGCCGATCATCGGCTTCGGGACCGCGAGCCTGCCCGCCTTCTTCTGCCCCGACAGCGGTCTGCGCCTGGACCGGCGCATGGACGAGCCTGACGAGATCGCGAGGCTGCTGGCGCTCAAGTGGGAGCTGGGCCTGCGGGGCGGGGTCTTGATCGCCAACCCCCCGCCTGCCGGCTCGGCTCTCGCGTGGGAGGAGCTCGAGCCCCACATCGACACCGCCTTGCAGGCGGCCGAGGTTCAGGGCTTACGCGGCGGAGATATCACGCCTTTTTTGCTGCAGGCGCTGGTCCGTTCCACCGGGGGTCGCTCTCTCAAGGCCAACCTGGCCCTCCTGGAGAGCAATGCCCGGCTGGCCGCCCGGATCGCCGCAGCCATGGCAGGCCAAAATCTTGGCAAATGATCGAAAATCCCAGTTGACCGGACAATGGCTTGGTGCTATGTGACGAACTCACGGGCTGTGAGAAAACAAAGGAGAGGACATGGCAGAAAAGAAACCGATGACCAAGAGCCAGATCGTCGCCCACATGGCCGAGAAGTTCGACATGAAAAAAACAGACGTCGGTGCTTTCCTGGAGGCCTTCGCGGACCTGGCCTACAAGGAAGCCCGCAGCGTCGGCTCGTTCATCGTCCCCGGCTTCGGGAAGCTCGTGCTTTCCAAGCGCAAGGCACGCATGGGCCGCAATCCGGCCACCGGTGAGCCCATCAAGATCCCGGCCAAGAAGGTCGTCAAGATGCGGCTGGCCAAGGCGTGCAAGGACGCCATCATTCCCCCGAAGTCGAAGTAGCGATCGCGAACTGGTTTTCGGGAAGGCGGCCTCGGCTGAGCGCAGGGGCCGCCTCATCGCGTCATGATCAAGAAGATCCTCATCCTGATCGTCTTGGCAGGGCTCGGCTATGTCGGCTACCGGGTCTGGACGAACCTCTCGGAGCGCGAGAAGGACACCGTCTCCAGCAAGTTCGACAAGGCCGTGGACAAGGCCCAGGACCTGCTCGACAAGACCGCCGACGAGCTGACCGGCAAGGCCAAGAAGGCCATCGACGAGATGGGCGGCAGCGACAAGAAGGCCGCGAAGAGACCGCCGGCCGAGCCCGAGGCGACGGCCGAGGACAAGCCCGAGGACTGACCGGCGCCTCGATCGAGGCGCTCGGCGATCAGGCTGCGATCAGACTGCCAGCAGGGCGATCTCGGCCCGGGAGAGCGCGAGGCGATCGCCGGGCGGTGCCTCCACAAGCGCGCCGTCCGGCTCGACGCGCAGCAGGCGACCCGTGCCGGCCAGGCCCAGCTCGGCCAGGTCGATCTCCTGTCCGCGCTCGAGATCCTTGTTGACGAGGATGTGGAGCACGCTGCCGGCTGCCTCCTTGCGCAGCGCGCAGAACGGCGCTTCCCAATCGCAGAGCGCCTCGAGCCGGCCCTCGGCGCCGAGAGGTGAAAGATCCTTCTTGAGCCGATTGAGCGTCCGGATGAAGGGGCCGAGGTCCACGCCGGTCTCCTCCCAGTCCTCGGGCCGGCTCTCGACCACGTGCAGCGGCTTTCGGAAGGCGTGCTCGAAGCCGATCGGCATCATCAGCCCCTCGGAGAAGACCGCGGCCAGAAAGTAGCGCTGGCGCAAAACGGCCAGGTCGCCGTCCGTCTCGGCGGCCAGC
Organism: Deltaproteobacteria bacterium; assembly: GCA_016935365.1. Taxonomy (GTDB): domain Bacteria; phylum Myxococcota; class B64-G9; order B64-G9; family B64-G9; genus JAFGRB01. The sequence continues at coordinate 15,229 of JAFGRB010000165.1, read as the reverse complement.
CGCGGCGTGTCGTGAGACTCGGGAAAGCTGACCGACGGCGCGATGGCGCCGAAGTCGGCGTGCTGCTCGACCGCCCACGGCGCATCGAAGTCCCAGTACTTGGAGCTGTTGAACAAATAGTCGAAGCCGGCCGGCCGGAGGGCCGAGACCTGCTCGAGCGTGCAGCCGAGCGTCTCGGCGAAGAAGCTCGCCCCGGGATCGACCCGCCGGGCCGCCGCGCGCAAACGCTGCCACAGCGCCGCCGGCACCTTGTAGGCCGCGTCGCAGCGGAAACCGTCGAAGCCCAGCTCCAGGCTGCGCACGACCAGCGCCTCCCAGTACAGCCACAGGCCCTCGCGATCCTCGCTTCTCTGGTTGTCGATCTCGGCCAGGTCACCCCAGACCGTGACCTTGCGGGCATCGGCCGGGTCTATGGCCGAGGGGTGGGCGACCTCTCCGTCCTCGTCGCGCTGGTACCATGCCGGGTGGCGCTCGACGAGCGGGCTGTCGATCGCGGTGTGGTTGATGACCAGGTCCATCATGCAGGCCAGGCCCAGCTCCCGGAAACGCGCCAGCACGGCCGCGAGCTCGTCCAGACCGCTCTCGCTCGAGCCGGGCGGCAGGAAGTCGCGGCAGACGCGATCGTGATCGCGCACCGCATACAGGCTGCCCGAGAAGCCCGGCTGGCTGACCGGGTTGAGGTAGATCCAGTCGAAGCCCATGGAGCGCGCGCGCTCGGCGTGGGCGGGCCAGCGATCGAGCGTGCCGGCCAGGCGGGGAAAGAGGTTGTAGATGATGGGCGCTGACACGGCACGTCCCTCGCTCGCCGTTTGACAGTCGGCAATGCGCGCCAGTATGCTGGCTGCCGGACGGGAAAGCAAGCTGGAGCTTCGGCAAGCCCGAGGTGCCGCGTGGATCGAGACACAGCGCCGTTTCCCTGGGGGCCGCGCCGGGCCGGCTGGTGCCGGATCGACGGAAGCGATACCGGCCAGGTCGAAGCCGGCCTCGTCGAGGCGCTCGAAGAGATCAACCTGCTCGGCCGGGCGTTGATCGCCATCCTCTACAACTGCGCCCCGTGCTCCGGCCATCCGGGCGGCAGCATCTCGGCGAGCCGGATGATCGAGGGGCTCGTCTATGGCGGCCTGGACTACGATTTCTCCGATCCCCGGCGCCCGGACGCCGACGTGCTCGTGCTGGCCGCCGGTCACAAGGCCCTGGGCCTATACGCGCTCTGGGCGCTTCGCAACGAGGTCGTCCGGCTGATCCGGCCCGCGCAGCTGCCCGACCCGCGCTGCCAGCTCCGGCTGGAGGACCTTCTCGGCTTTCGCCGCAGCCCCGCCCGCCGCTCGGAGCGCCTGTCGCAGCTCGAGGTCAAGCCCCTCGACGGCCACCCCACGCCCGCGGTGCCCTTCGTCCCGCTCGCCACGGGCGCCTCGGGCGTCGGCGTGGGCGCGGGCTTCGGGCTGGCCTTCTCGGCGCTGGACCTCTATCCGGACGACCCGCCCCGGGTGCACATCGTCGAGGGCGAGGGCGGTCTCACCCCGGGCCGCGTCCAGGAGGCCATGGCCTGCGCCTCGCGGGCCAGGCTCCACAACGCCGTGCTGCACCTGGACTGGAACCAGAGCTCGATCGACTCGGACCGCGTCTGCCGGGACGGCGATCGGCCGGGCGACTACGTGCAGTGGGATCCGCTCGAGCTCGCGCGCCTGCACGACTTCAACGCGGTCCAGGTCGCCGACGGCCTGGATCACGCCCAGGTGCTGCGCGCGATCGAGCGGGCGCGCTCGTTCGACAGCCGCCAGCCCACGGCGATCATCTACCGCAGCGTCAAGGGCTGGCGCTACGGGATCGAGGGCAGCGCCTCTCACGGTGCGGGCCACGCCTGCTGCTCGGAGGCGTTCTACTCCTGCCCCGTCATGGCCGAGCTCGAGCAGCGCCTGGGCAGGCGGCTGCCGCGCCATCGATTCGACCCGGCCGATCCGAATGGGCTCGAGGACCACCTCTTCGATCTGCTGATGGCCGTCCGGGAGTACATGCAGTCGGCACGAGAGCGTTTCGAGCCGCTCGGCGAGCGCATCGCCGAGGCCGGGCGCCGTCTGGATGCACGCGCGCGCCGAGCGCGGCCGGACGGGCCCTCGCTCGAGGCGGTCTTCGATCCGACCGCGCTGCGTCCGGAAGCGCCGCCGCCCGGCCTGCAGCTCCGGCCGGGCGAGCGGGCCACCCTGCGCGGCAGCCTGGGGGACGTGCTCTCTGAGCTCAACCGGCTCAGCCGCGGCGCGGTCATCGTCTCGGCCGCGGATCTGGTGCACTCCACGTCCATCGCCCGGGCCGTGCGCGACTTCGACCCGGGCTTCTTCGACGCGGTCGACAGGCCGGGCTCGCGGCTCGTGGCCACCGGCGGGATCTGCGAGGACGCCATGGGCGCTTTCCTGTCGGCGGTCGGGCTGGACGGCCGCCACCTCGGAGCAGGCGCTTCCTACGGCGCCTTCGCGGCCCCCCTGCAGCACGTGTCCATCCGGCTGCACGCGATCGGGCAGCAGGCCCGCCAGCGCGCGACCGGCGCGCCGCCCAGTCCCTACCTGCTGGTCTGCGGGCACGCCGGGCTGAAGACCGGCGAGGATGGACCGACCCACGCGGATCCGCAGTGCCTCCAGCTCCTGCAGGAGAACTTTCCCCCGGGGGCCTGCATCTGCCTGACGCCCTGGGATCCCGCCGAGCTCTGGCCCTGCGTCATCGCCGGCCTGCAGGCGCGGCCCGCGGTGCTGGCGGTCTTCGTCACCCGGCCGGCCGAGCGAATCGTCGACCGGGCCGCGGCCGGTCTGCCGCCCGCGCATGCGGCCTCGGCCGGCCTGTACAGGCTCCGGAGCGCGGACCCCGCCGGGCACCCATACCACGGCAGCCTGGTCCTGCAGGGCAGCGAGGTGGCGAACACCTTCGTCCAGGAGGTGCTGCCCCGGATCGACGAGCGCGGCCTGCGGCTGAACGTCTTTTACGTCTCGAGCGTCGAGCTCTTCGACCGGCAGCCCGAGGCCACGCGCGAGCAGCTCTTCCCCGAAGCCCGGGGGCGAGAGGCGATGGGCATCACCGGCTTCACGCTGCCCACCCTCTACCGCTGGGTCCGCTCCGAGGCTGGGCGCCGGGCATCCCTGCACCCCTTTCGCTGCGGTGGATTCTGCGGCTCCGGTCAGGCCGAAGACGTGCTGGCCGAAGCGGGCCTGGACGGTTCCAGCCAGTGGAAGGCGGTGCTAGACTACGCCGAACGCGCGCGTTGACGTCGCGCTCGATCCGGCGAGAGGCTTGGGTTCAAGTGGGCAAGACGGGCCGCAAGAAAAGCAGCGCAGACGATGGCCGCAAGGTCGTCTGCCGCAACAAGCGGGCTTTCCACGACTACCATATCGAGGACCGCATCGAGGCCGGCCTGGTCCTCGTGGGCACGGAGGTCAAGTCCCTGAGGGAGGGCCGCGCGAGCCTGCAGGACGCCTACGCGGCCGTCGAGGACGGGGAGGCCTGGCTGGTCCATGCCCACATCGGCGAGTGGCCCCACGCCGCCTGGACCAATCACGAGCCCGAACGCCGGCGCAAGCTGCTGCTCCGCGCGCGGGAGATCCGGCGCCTGGCGATCTTCACCCAGCAGCGCGGCTACACGCTGATCGCCCTGTCGCTGTACTTCAACCGCGCCAACAGGGCCAAGGTGGAGCTCGGGCTGGCGCGGGGCAAGCGCAAGTACGACAAGCGAGAGACCATCAAGGCCCGCGACGAGAAACGAGACGCGGAGCGGTCGGCAAAGGAGCCGTGACTTGCGATTCAAGACCCGGATCGATCTCTGGTACCTCTCGGTGCTCATCCTGGCCGACGCGATATGTCTGATCGGCGGGATCGTGCTGCTGATACGCCACGAGGGCTCCGACATCCCGCTGGGTATCGGCGGCATCGCCCTGAGCGTGGCGCTGCTGCTCGTGACCGTGCCCACGCGATACACTCTCGACTCGAATGAGCTGGGCATCCGGGCGGGCTTGTTCCACTGGCGGATCCCGTACGAGGCCATCGAGGAGATCCACCCCACCCGCAACCCGCTGCTCGCCCCGGCCTGGTCGCTGCACAGGCTGCACGTCCGCTACAGGGACGGCCGGGCCCGCGAGCGATTCGTCCTGCTCTCTCCCCGAGACCGCAAGCGCTTCGTCGAGGAGGTCCTCCAGCGGGCGCCGTCTCTGGAAAGGGAGGCGGATCGCATCGTCCGCCTGCAGCCCGAAGCCGACGAAGGAGAACGCGAATGAGCACAGCCGTCGTCACGGGCGCCAGCGGACACCTGGGCGCCAACCTGGTGCGCGCGCTTATGGACCGCGGACAGTCCGTGCGCACCTTGATCCACCGCAACGACCGCGTGCTCGAGGGTCTGGATGTGGAGCGGGTCCAGGGCGATCTGCTCGACGCGAGCTCTCTCGAGCGGGCGTTCGCCGGGGCGGATGAAGTCTATCACCTGGCGGCCTTCATCTCCATCCTGGGCCAGCGGGACAGGCTGGAGGCGATCAACGTCCAGGGCACGGCCAACGTGGTGGAGGCCTGCCTGCGAAGCGGGGTGCGGCGCCTGGTCCACACCAGCTCCATCGAGGCCCTGCTGCACCCCGGCGTGACCAGGCCGGTCGACGAGCGGGATCCACCCGAGCCGGACGCGGTGGAGAATGCGTACGGCCGCAGCAAGGCCTGGGGTGTACGCAAGGTGATCGAGGGCGTCGAGCGGGGCCTGGACGCGGTCATCGTCAACCCGACCGCCATCGTGGGCCCCTACGACAGCGCCCCGTCGCTCTTCGGCCAGATGTTCATCGACTACGTGCGCCGCAAGCTGCCGGCGCTGGTCGAGGGGGGCTTCGACTTGGTCGACGCCCGCGACGTGGCGGCCGGCCAGATCGCGGCCGCCGAGCAGGGCCGAAGGGGGGAACGCTACCTGCTGTCGGGCCACTTCATGACCCTGAAGGAGATCGGCGATATCCTGACGCAGGAGACCGGCGCCCGGCCTCCGCGAATGGTGCTGCCCGTCTGGCTGGCCTCGTCGGCGGCCCACTTCACGCCGCCTTTCTACTGGCTCACCCGCAAGAAGGCGCGCTTCACGCCCATGTCGGTCTTCCTGGTCAAGGGCCGCTACACGGTCAGCCACGACAAGGCAAGCCGGGAGCTCGGCTATCAGCCTCGCCACCCGACCGCATCCATCCGCGACGCGCTGGCCTGGTACCGCGAGCAGGGCATGCTCAACGGGGACTAGGCGCTTGGAGATCGTATTCGGACACCGCAAGGACGGCCAGCTCGTGCTGGTGATCCACCTCTTCCTGGCGGGCCTGTTCGCCGGAGGGCTGCTGCTGATGCTGCTGGCCGACGGCTTCGGCTTCGTCCTGGGCGTGAGCCTGCTCTGCCTGGGCACGGCCATCATCGGGATGCTCTTTCCCTCCTACTACGAGATCGGCGCCCGGACGCTGCTCGTGCGCGCCGGCCCTCTCCGCTGGCGCATTCCCCTGGAGGCCGTGCAATCGGTCAGGCCCGTCCAGGCCCTGCCGTGCCTGTCGGCCTGGTCGACCCGCCCCCTGCGGGTCGACTACCGCGACGCACGGGGCCGGGCGGTCTACTTGATGGTGGCCCCCGTGAACCGGAACGACTTCCTGCGCCAGCTCGAAAGCCGCAGCCGGCTCGAGCCCGACCCCGACGGCGAGTCCCTGGTGAAAAAAGAAGATCCGGCCTGGCCAGATCAACGCCTATCGAGGCCGTAGCCGCAAGGTGACGCTCACGAAGCGGGCCTCGCGGTCCTCCTCGATCTCGGGCTCGGAGCCATTGTGCTCCAGCATGGCCCGGCGCATCACCGCCCACCCCCGCCCCCGCTTCTCCATCTTCTGCATGGCGAGCAAGAAGTTGGCGATGGATTCGTTCGGCGATCGCGGTCGCCCACCCCGCTTGACGGAGTCGATCGTGATCGTGTTCGGCAACGGTCCCGGGCTCTTGACCACGAGGCGATCCGAAAAGACCTCGAGCATGATCTGCGAGCCCGTGATGGCATAGTCGCGGTGGGCGACCGCGTTCACGACCGCCTCCCGAACGGCCACCGCCGGCACGAGCGGCACGTCGATCCGCGCGGTCCTCGCCACCGTATGCGACACACTCCACCCAGAGGTTGTTCGTCTGCGCGTAAGACTGCGGCGTCCTCCCGAAGGCCAGCACCCCGTAGAGAGTCGAGTGAAGCTCTGGCGGGGATAGTATCGCCCCGAACACCCATGACCACAAGCGTCACTCGGCCGATGCGACGCACAGGCCGCTGTACGTGTACTCGCCGGCGTCCGGTCTCGCGTGCGTCGAGGTGATCCAGCAGCAGCCCGTCTCGCACAGGCTCACGTCCTGGCACTTCTGCCCCTCCACGGCCTCGCTCTCCAGGATCGAGCATTCCCGGGTGCAGAAGTGGCCGGGAATGGACGGGTGAGCCAGGGCCAGGCCGCAGATCATCTCCGGGCCGCAGTCCTCGTCCAGTGTGCACGGCGCGTACATGTCCAGGCCCTGCTCGCCGCCACCGTCACAGCCTGCAGCGGCCGTGAGCGCACAGGCGATCAGAGCGAGGAGAGTCGATCTGGCTACGCGATTCATCGCTTCCCTCCCGAAAACGAGCCTACCAAAGATCCAGGCCGGTGGCCGCGTCGGGGCGTCGCTCCAGGACCTCGCCCTCCACGGCCCAGACCGCGAACTCGCAGGCGAAGACCCGGCAGCCGGGCATGGCGTGGCCGCCGAAGCAGGCCTGCTGGCCGTCGGCCAGGACGAGGTGGGCGTGCACGAAGGGCGCGCCGCGCTTGAGCGAGACGTTGCCCAGCAGCGAGGCGATCTCGAGACCGCCCCGCAGGGCGCGGGTCCGGTAGCGGCCCTCGGCCTGGTCGTAGTAGCCGAGCTCGGCCTGCTCCAGCGCGCCCAGCCCGGACAGACAGCCGGCCTGCACGCCGTGCTGGGCGCAGAAGCGCGTCAGCGCCTCGACCAGGTCGTCGCCTCGCTCCAGCCGTCCCATCAGCAGCCGTCGACTGTCGAATGCGAACGCCTTCATGTCTCGCTCCTCCCGCTCACCAGGACGACGTTCGTGATCTCGGGCGGCGCGCCGACGCGCATCGGCGGTCCCCAGCAGCCCGTGCCTCGGCTCACGTAGATCCAGCTCTGCCCGTGCCGGTGAAGGCCGGCCAGGTAGGGCTGGTTGAGAACCACCAGGAGCCCGAAGGGCATCAGCTGCCCGCCGTGGGTGTGGCCGGAGAGCTGCAGGCCCACGCCGTGCCGGGCGGCCTCGTCGATCTGGCACGGCTGGTGGGCGAGCAGGACGACCTCTTCGTCCGCCTGGCGTCCTTCCAGGGCGCGGGGCAGATCGGCCGCAAAGGCGGGATCGAAGCGGCCGCCCGAGGCGTCGTGGACCCCGGCCAGGCAGAAGCGAGATCCGGCGGGTCCGTCTCCGACGTAGACGTGCTCGTTCGCCAGCACGCGCAGGCCGAGCTTGCGCACGAGATCCAGCCAGGCCTGCACGCCGAAGTAGTACTCGTGGTTGCCGGTCACGAAGAAGACGCCGTGGGGCGCCTGCAGCCGGGCCAGGTCCTGCACCGCGGGCCCGCGCACCTCGGCGGGCCCGTCGGCCAGGTCTCCGGCCACGGCGATCAGATCGGGCCTGAGCGAGAGCGTCCTCGAGACCACCTCGCGCAGGAAGCCTCGACCGAGCACCGGGCCCAGGTGCAGATCGCAAAGCAGCGCGATCCGAAAGCCGCTCAGGGCCTTCGGCAGCCTGGCGAGCGGGACCGTCACCTCGGGGGTCGCGATCTCGCCCACGGCCGAGTGCACCCCGTAGATCGCGATCCCGGACGTGCCCGCCACGGCCGCCCCGGCCACGACCCGCGAGAGGAACTGGCGTCGGTCGAGCAGGCCCTGCTCGGCCTCGGGGCGCTTCGCGCGCGAGCGGCGGGCGAGCCTCACGAGCAGGCGCGCCAGGTCCGCGAGCAGCAGGCAGACGATCAAGTAGAACACGCAGGCCACCCACATCAGCCCTGCGACGATCAGGGGCCCGGAGCCGCACTGCGGCGCGCTGCGCGGCAGGATCATGGAAAGCAGGGCGAGCAGGGCGAGCGAGCCGATGGTCGAGCCGACCAGGACTCGCGGCCAGCGGCGCCGGCTCAGATCCCGGCCCAGGCGGCGGTAGAGGTAGACGTGGCCCGCGACCAGCGCAGAGGCCCCGCCGAGGCCGATGGCGATGATCAGCAGGGTGCTCAAGCGCTCACCCGGCTGGCGAAGGAAGGCTGGCAGGGCGTCTCAGAAACACCCTGCCAGCCTAGGGAGTGCAATCCGACCTGTCAAGGAATGCAGGCGTCCTCGTAGCCCGACCACCAGGAGCAGTGGGCCAGCTGGCTGCTCAGGTAGATCCGCCTCTCGCCGCTGAAGTGGTTGGCGATGGGAACGTATGCCCACTTGGCGCAGTTGTTCCCCGGGTCGCAGGAGCCGTCCGCGCAGCAGACGTACGTCAGGGCCTTGCACCAGCAGTCGTTGTCCCACCAGCAGATGTCCCACCAGCCGGCCTGGAAGAAGACCCAGTAGGATCCGCCGAAGCCCGACACGTCGTACTCCACCCGGGAGCCGAGCGCGAAGCTCTGATCGGTCTGGTCGTAGTCCGGGATGATGACGTAGCAGTCTTCCAGGGTGCACCCGTTCGGGCAGCACTCATCGAAGGGCGACAGCGTCTCCCACTGGGGATCGGCGCTCGTCACCTGGGCCTCCGTGGGAGCGATGCGCAGGCGCACCATCTGGTTCCAGATCCCCCAGTCGGCCCCGTAGACACCCACGTCGTCGTAGAGATCGTTGATGACCAGCAAGGTGGCCGGGCCGCTGTCTTGCACCTCGACCGTGACCACGTTGCCGAGCACGGTCCAGCGGTCGTTGTCGCGGGCCCGCATCTTGTAGTAGTACGTGCCCGGGGCCTTGGAGACCGACGCATAGCTTGTGCTGTTGGCGTAGGTGATCCTCGGTATGAAGCCCGAGCTCGGCGAGGTCTCGGACTCCCAGAGCTCGAAGTAGTCGTCTCGCGTCTGCCGGTGCCAGGTGTAGGTCCAGCTCAGCAAGAAGTCGCCGTCGGAGATCGACGGTCCGCTCAGCACGGGCGCCACCGGCCATTCGTCCTCCACGCAGACGCCGGCCTCGCAGTGCTCGCCGCCCGGGCAGTCGCCGCAGGACAGGTTGCAGTTGGGATCCGGTCCGCACTCCCGTCCGCTGCAGTTCGGAGCGCAGGTCGGGATGCACTGACCGCTCGAGCAGGTCTCGTTCGCTCCGCAGGTCCCGCAGGAGCCGCCGCAGCCGTCACTGCCGCAGTCCCTGAACGAGCAATCGGGCACGCAGCCGTTCATGCACGAGTTGTACTGGGAGGCGCAGCTATTCTGCAAACACTGGGGCCAGACCCGCGGGTTGTCCGGCCAGCAGTTGGCCTCGTACAGGCACTGGGTCAGAGCCCAGAGCCGGGCCAGGGTGGTGGGGTTGTCCGAGTAGCGGGTGCAGTTGGTAACGCAGCTCGGGCAGTTGTGCGGCGAGTAGACGCAGGTCGAGGCCAGGGGCCAGGAAGTGCAGCCGTTGAGGATGCACTGGCCCATCTCCTGGCACTGCCAGGACTCTCCCAGGCAGGTGCCCGAGACGCAGGTCTCGCGCCCGGGACAGGAGCCGCAGGAGCCGCCGCAGCCATCCGGGCCGCACTCGCGAGCGACGCAGCTCGGCTCGCAGGTGTAGACGCACCGGCCGCTGACGCAGCTGTAGTACCGGTCGCAGGTCCCGCAGGTGCCGCCGCAGCCGTCCGGACCGCACTCCGCGCTTCCGCAGCTCGGCTGGCAGAGCTGGCAGACGCCGTCCTCGCACAGGTAGCCGCTGTCGCAGGCGCCGCAGTTGAGCTGGTGCCCGCAGCCGTCCGACCAGAAGCCGCAGTCCTTGCCCATCCCGGCGCAGGTCCCCGGGACGCAGACGAGCTGGCAGTGACCTGTAATGTCGCAGGCGTAGCCCGAACTGCACTCGCCGCAATCGATCTGCTGGCCGCAGCCGTCGTCCCAGAAGCCGCAGTCCCGGCCCATGTCCGAGCAGCTCAGCGGATCGCAGGTGCTCACGCAGGCGCCGTCTTCGCAGACCTGGCCGTTTTCGGTGCAGTCCTCCTCGTCGGCCCACATGCTGTCGGTGCACAGCTGGACCGTGTCGCCCTCGCAGCGCCGCGCGCCGTCGGTGCAGCCGTCCACGCAGGCGCCGTCGACGCAGGTCTGATCGTCGACCGAGCAGTCCTGCTCGTCGACCCAGTAGCCCGTCCCGGTGCCGTCATCGGTGCAAAGCTGGACCGTGTCCCCGTCGCAGCGCCGCTCACCGATGGGACAGCCCGAGCCGCCGACGCAGGCTCCGTCTTCGCAGGTCTGGCCGGTCAGCGAGCAGTCCTGCTCGTCGACCCATGTGCCGCCGGCGCACTCCTGGACCGTGTCCCCGTCGCAGCGCCGCTGGCCGTCGATGCAGGTATCCGTGCAATGGCCGTCGGCGCAGGTCATATCATCGACCGAGCAGTCCTCCTGGTTCACCCAGGCCCCGCCCTCGCAGACCTGGACCACGTCGCCGTCGCAGCGGCGCTGGCCGTCGGTGCAGGTCGGGCCGTCGACGCACGCGCCGTCCTCGCAGACCTGACCGCTCACCAGGCAGTCCTCCTGGTCGACCCAGGCGCCGTCTGTGCATTCCTGGACCACGTCGCCGTCGCAGCGCCGCTGGCCGTCGGTGCAGGTGCCGTCGACGCACGCGCCGGCCTCGCAGACCTGACCGCTCGCCAGGCAGTCCTGCTCGTCGGCCCAGTCGCCGTCCAGGCAGACCTGGACCGTGTCCCCGTCACAGCGGTGCGTGCCTTCGGTGCAGGTATCCACGCACGCGCCGTTGTAGCAGGTCTGACCGCTCTGCACGCAGTCCTGCTCGTCGGTCCAGGACCCGCCCTCGCACTCCTGGACCACGTCGCCGTCGCAGCGGCGCTGGCCGTCGGTGCAGGTCGGGCCGTCGACGCATGCGCCGTCTGCGCAGACCTGGCCGTTCGCCAGGCAGTTCTCCTCGTTGACCCAGGCCCCGCTCTCGCAGACCTGGACCACGTCGCCGTCGCAGCGGTGCTCGCCCTCGGTGCAGCCAGGTCCGCCGCTGCACTCGCCGTTGACGCACTCCTCGCCCGTATCGGCGCAGTCGGTCACCTGGACCCAGGCCCCGCTCTCGCACTGCTGGACCGACGTGCCCGAGCAGCGCCGCTCGCCTTCCGTGCAGGTCGTGCTGGTCGAGCCGCTGCAGGCGACAAGCCAGCCGCTCAGGGCGAGGGCCGCGATCCATACCCATCCGTTCACTCTCATGCCAAATACTCCTTTTGCTGGAAGAAAGTCACAGGTCCTCTCTGGCCTGCAAAATAGCGGCCATGGCGGACGGGGATCGGCTATCAAGAATCTCCTTGTAGGTCAACCCCTTTCGAAACAAGGCCCCGGGCCGCTCGCACCAAGACGAGAGCCTCGAGGCCAAAGGACTGCTCAAGGTATTGAAGGTATTGAACCCTGCTCGCGATTCGATCTACATTGCAGGTGCTTAGGCACTGTTCAGCCGAACAGACTCTCTGCGCATCGAACGCAGGAGGCCCCCATGGAAAGAGCCACGCAACGGGCGGGTGGCCTGTCCCGGCTCGGGCTTTTCGCGCTCGCGGTCCTTCTCGCATCGACCGCGGGCTGCAACCACGTGACCTACACCCTGGGCCCGAAGGCGACCGGCGAGCCGGTCTCGGGAAGCCACCCTTACTTCCTGGGCGGCATCGCCGGCAGCCAGTACATCAAGGTGAGAGAGATCTGCCCGCGCGGCGCGGCCGAGATCCACCTCTACCGGAGCTTCGTCGACGGGCTGCTGGCCTTCCTGACCCTGAGCATCTACACCCCCCGCTCCTGGGAGATCTGGTGCCTCGGCGGTCCCACCGGCCCCTCCGGTCCCGTGAGCCCCCTCCAGGCCCGAGCCGCGCCTCCACCCGGCAAGCGGACCGCGGGGCTGCGGCCATGAGACGCCCGGCGATTCTTCTCCTGCTCGCCCTCTGCCCGCTCGGCCTGCCCGGCTGCGCGGCCTCCATTCTGGCGACCGCCTACGAGACGACCATCGACTTCGAAGGCCAGACCCTGGGCGCGGCCGCCACGGGCTGGGACGGCGCCAAGCACGTCAACGTCCTCTTCGGCACCATCGAGGTCAGCGATCCGGTCCCCCTGAACGCCATCTGCCCGAACGGCGTGAGCTACGTCGAGCAGCGTATGACCCCTGGGGACTCCTTCCTGCAGAGCGTGACCCTCGGGATCTACACGCCGCAGTCGGTCACCGTGATCTGCAACGAGGATACGTCCGCCTTCTGATGCTTCTGACGGCCTTTACACGGCCCCCGGTCCGAGGCTATCCTGCAGACTCCCGGCACTTGGAGGTGTCATGGACCGCATGGCTTCGATCGAGCTGGCGCTCAAGAACGAGCAGACCGAGATGGACTTCTACCTGCACGAGGCCGCGCGCTCGCGCAACGCGCTCGCCCGGGCGATGTTCGAGAACCTGGCCCGGGACGAGCAGGAGCACATGACGCGGATCCGCGCGCTGCACGAGCGCCTGCTTATAGACGGCGCCTGGCCCGAGGACGTGCCGATCGAGGTGGCCGGCACGGACGTGAAGCAGACGCTCGAGCGCCTGGTCGGCCAGGAGGGCTCGCAGGCCGATCACGACGACGACGACATCCAGGCCATCCAGAAGGCCATCGACTTCGAGTCCAGGGGCTCGTCCTTCTACGCGGAGCTGGCCGGCCAGTGCAAGAACCCGGCCGAGGAGCGCTTCTTCCGCTTTCTGTCGCAGATCGAGCGCGAGCACTTCCTGTCGCTGACCGACTCGCTCGCCTACCTCGACGACCCCGAGGCCTGGATGATGCAACACGAGCGTTCGGGCCTCGACGGGGCCTGAGACGCGTCCGCTTCACGGGAGGATACCATGGGAGGCTATGCCGGCCGCTATCTCGACGTGGACCTGACGGGCGGGACCATCGAGCAGAAGCGATTCTCCCCCACCGACCTGGAGCTCTACATCGGAGGTCGGGGGCTGGGCGTGCGCACGCTCTACGACCAGACCCCGCCGGGCCTGGATCCCTTCGACGAGAAGATGGTGCTGATGCTGTCCACCGGCCCGGTCACGGGCACGAATGCGCCGCAGTCGAACCGCTTCGTGGTCACGACCAAGTCGCCCTTGACCGGCCTGATCGCAGACAGCCAGTGCGGGGGCAACTTCGCCACCAAGCTCAAGAAAGCCGGCTACGACGCCGTGCTCGTGCGGGGCAAGAGCCCGGGGCCGGTCTACCTGGAGATCACCGAGGAGCGAGCCGAGCTCAAGGACGCTTCCCATCTCTGGGGCGCGGGCACCGCCGAGGCCCAGGCCGCGCTGCCGCGCAAGTACGGCAAGGCGGTCATCGGCCCGGCCGGAGAGAACCGCGTGCGCTACGCGGCCATCGTCAGTCAGAGCCGCGTCGCGGGCCGGACGGGCACCGGCGCGGTCATGGGGAGCAAGAAGCTCAAGGCGATCATCGCCGACGGCAACAAGCCCGTGGCCATCTCGAAGCCCGACGAGTACGCGAAGCTCCACAAGCAGATCACCAAGCACCTGCTCGACCACCCGATGACCGGCAAGATCCTGCCCGATCTCGGCACGGCCAACCTGGTGATGACGACCGCCGGCCGCAACATCATCCCCACCCGCAACTACCAGGCCGGCCAGGATGCGCGCACGGCCCAGCTCTCGGGCGAGCGGATGCGCGACGAGATCTTCTACAAGCGCGAGGGCTGTCTCTACTGCCCGATCCGCTGCGGCCGGCAGGTCAAGATCGGCGACCGCCTCGCCAAGGGGCCCGAGTTCGAGACCATCGGCCTGCTGGGCAACAACCTGGGCATCTTCGACATGCCGGCCGTGGTCGAGATCGGGGAGCTCTGCGACCACCTCGGCCTGGACACCATCTCCATGGGCAACACGCTCGGCTTCGCCACCGAGCTGACCGAACGCGGGCAGCTCGAGAGCGACCTGCGCTGGGGCGACGTCCGGGCCTACCGGCAAGCGATCGAGGACACGGCCCAGCGCCGCGGCCTGGGCGCGGACCTGGCCGAAGGCACCCGGCGCATGGCCGAGAAGTACGGCGGCCAGGACTTCGCCATCCACGTCAAGGGGCTGGAGCTGCCGGCCTACGACCCGCGCGGCTGCGTGGGCCAGGGCCTGGAGTATGCGACCACCAGCCGGGGCGGCTGCCACATCCGGGGCAGCACGATGTACGTCGAGGCCACGGGCCCGGTCTCGATCGACCCCTACTCGGCCCGCTCCAAGCCGGAGCTGGTCGTCCTGCAGCAGAACAGCAACGCGGCCATCTCCTCGCTGGTCATGTGCTACTTCTCCTCCTACGCCATGATCCCGGACATCATGTTCGAGCTGGATCCCAACTCCCTCGTCTACCGCTTCTTGATGCAGGCCCTCTCGTACGCCGCCGGTCCTGTCCTGCAGCTGATGCTGCGACTCAAGAACCCGGCCAAGGTCCTGTGGTTCGAGAAGTTCCTGTCGGTCGTCACGGGCCGGGACGTGTCCATGGGCGAGCTGAACGAGATCGGAGAGCGGATCTTCAACCTGGAGCGGCTCTACAACCTCCGGGAGGGGCTCACTGCAGAGCGGGACACCCTGCCGGCGCGCATGCTCGACGAGCCCCTCAGCCGCCACGGCCATGGCGGTGTCCCCCTGCGCGAGATGCTGCCGGGATACTACAAGCTCCGGGGCTGGGACGAGCGCGGCGCGCCCACCGCAGCCACGATCCGCCGCCTGGGCATCAGGACCTGAGCGTGGTCACCTTCGTCCCCCACGCCGCACTGGCCGCCTTGCTGGGCGAAGCGGTCATCCAGATGGAGGCGCCCACGGTCGGCGCGCTGATCGAGGAGATTGCCCGCCGCGTGCCGCCGGCCGACTGGGCCCAGGCACGGCGCGTGACCTTGCTGCTCAATGGCCGCAACGTCCATCAGCTGCAGGGGATGCGCACGCCGCTTCGAGACGGCGATCAGCTCTGGATGATCGTGCCCTCGGGCGGAGGCTGAGGAAGCGCGCGCGCACTCGCCTAGACCTAAAACAAGCGCGGTTTCCAAACCGCGTTTGTTTTCAGGGCTGGCCGCCCGAAGGGCGGTCGTTTTGGGGTGAAGCTGCT
>JAFGRB010000164.1 GCA_016935365.1 Deltaproteobacteria bacterium | reverse complement strand
GCGACGGCGGTACCTGCAAGCGACAAAACTGCAACGGCAGAGGATCTTGCCTGCGCAACGATGGCTACGACTGCGGCACCTGCGCCGAGTGTCAGGATGGCGAGTGCGTCTATGACTCCAGCCAGCACGAGGACTGCGGTCTGTGCCAGAGGTGCACCGCCCGCTTCACCTGCGGGAATCAGACCACCAGCCAGGATCTGAAGGACGAGTGCGACGCCGGGGATTGCACCACCGGCAACTGCAGCGGCACCGGAGCGGCCTGCGGCAGGCGGGCCAACGGGACGGTCTGCGGGGAGCTCTACTGCGAGCGGACCGAGCTGCGGCAGCCCGTGTGCCAGGCGGGCGCCTGCACGGGCAGCAGCCTCGTGGAGGACTGCGGATACAGCTCGGGCTGCGAGCGCGGCCGGTGCATCGGCGGCGCCTGCGAGGTGCTCTGCGTGGACACGGCTGGCGCCTGCGGATCGGGGGAGCGCTGTGGTTACAACGAATGGGGCGAATGCACCTGCATACCGATGCTCAAGTGATTCGACGGAACCTCGGTCTTTGACCTCGGGGCGAAAGCGGAGTCGAGTGAGATGAGAACCTGGATTGTGAGACTGGGCCCGATCGCGCTCGTGCTGTTCCTGGCGAGCTGCGGCACAGGCGGCAGCGTGGCGCTCGACGCCGGAGCGGACGCCGATCTCTCGGACGGGGCCGAGGCGACCGACGACGCCTCCGCGGGAGATGACGGCGGCATGGCGGGTGATGGCGGCGGTCCCACGGAGGACGATGGCGGGGCAGAGCCCTCCTGCGAGGACCAGGGCCTGACCGCATGCACGGTCGACGGCCGGGACGTGTGCGTGGACACCGCACGCGATCCGGATCACTGCGGCGACTGCGAGACCGTCTGCGACACGGCCGCAGGCTCCATGTGCGTGGACTCGGCCTGCACAGAGACCGAGTCGCCGCTCGGGGCCCTGGGGCCGGCGATCGAGCTCTACGCCGGCCGCAACCCGGACATCGCCGCGGATTCTAACGGCGACCCGCACCTCGTCTTCGACCGCCGCGGGGTGGGCGTGTTCTACGCCAAGGGCAGCGGCACGGGCGGTCAGTTCCCTGCCACGGCGACCCGGCTGGGTCAGCACGCCCGGGCGATCGAGCCGCGCATCTTCATCGACGGGGAGGACGTGGCGCATGTGGTGTGGGCCCTCAGCACGGGCGGCGGCAACGTCGGCGGGTACGAGGGCTACTACACCAACAACGCCGGCGGCGCCTGGAAGGCGCCATTGCTGGTGGCGGCCCTGGGCGACGGGGACACGGGGGACGGCGGGCTCACCCGCGTCAGCTGCGGCCGCGTCGTCAGGCTGCCTGGACAGGATCTCGCAGTCACCGCCTGGATGGGCGGCGGCGGCGCCATCGTCCTGGCCAGCGTGGAGGGGCTGGCGACCACGCCGGTGGTCAGGAAGAAGGTCCGGACCGCCAACAACTTCCCCCTGGGCATGGTGGCCCTGTCCCCCTCGATGATACGGACCACGTTCCGCCATCTGCCCGGCGCCGTCGAGGCGATCGACTACGATCTCGATCTCAACTCGCTCGCGCGCTTCGACGTCATCCGGGGGCCATTCAAGGGCGAGTGCGCGGACGCCTTTCTGGACGGTACGACCGGAATGGTCCACTACACCGGCACGGCCAAGGGCAACTCGGGGACCCCCAGCCGCGTCTGGTACACCAACGACGAGCGCATCGCTCAGAACGAACCCATCCTCGGCATGGTCGTCGCGGAAGAGGGCGGGACGCCGTATTTCTGGGCCGACGTGTGCGTGGACGCACGCGGCCACCCCTACCTGACCCACAGCTACATCGACACGGAGCCGAGCTGCACGAACCGGTGCGAGGCGTACGCCGCCTACGTGGACGGCGATGCGCTCGTGTCCGTGCGGCTCGCCGAGGGCTACGAGGGCTACCGCCTGGGCCCCTACTGCGCACCCACGGCCTCGGGCGGCATCCACGTGGTCTATCACCTCGACGGACAGATCATCTACCGCACGGTTGGCGTGCCGTAGCCCTCGTCCAGAACGTCCGCGAGAAGCCCCGTAAGGTCCTCGGGCAGCGGGGCGTGCAGGGCCATCGGCGCTCCGGTCTGCGGGTGGGTGAGCTCGAGGCGCTCGGCGTGCAGGGCGAGCCGGCTGTGGCCGAGCAGGGCCGCGCGGTCCTCGTCGAGCGCGTCCCGGATGCGGTCGATGTAGGGCTGGCCGCCGAGCTGGTAGAGCGGGTCGCCGAGCACGGGGTGGCCGATGGCGGCCAGGTGGACGCGGATCTGGTGCTGGCGGCCGGTCTGCGGCTCGGCGGCCACGAGCGCGCGGCCCGCGAGCCGCCGCAGGACCCGTAGCCGGGTGCGGGCCGGCTGGCCGAGCGGATCCGGCCGCATGCGCACCCGGTAGGCGAAGAGCGGATCGCGCCCCAGGCAGAGGTCGATCTCCCGCTCGTCGAAGCCCGGCTCCCCGCACACCACGGCCAGGTATCGCTTGCGCACCGCGCGCGCGCGGAACATCGCCATCAGCCGGGCCGTGTTCTCGCGCCCGCGGCCGAAGACGAGCACGCCCGAGGTCTCCCGGTCGAGGCGGTGGGCGGGCTTGAGCGTCGGGTCGCCAAGCGCCTCGCGCAGGCCCGTCAGCACGGTGCGCTTCCGGAAGGAGCGGACCGGGTGGACCGGCGCCCCGGGGCCCTTGTCCACCGCCACCACGAAGTCGTCGGCGTGCAGTACGGCGAAGCGCACTTCGACGTCCGGCTCGGGCCTCGCCACGCCGGGCACCCACAGCTCCTCGCCCGCGCGCAGGCGATGGGACCACTTGAGGCGGTGGCCGCTCGCGTCCTGGACCTCGGCCCGGACCCGGCCGCGGATCAGGCCGCGCCCGCGGCCGAAGCGGCGGGCCAGGAAGGCGTCCAGGCGCAGGCCCACCTCGGCTCGCCCCACGACCAGGCGGTGGAGCACGGTCGCGGGGGAGTCGGTCTGCCGGTCGCGGGTGGGCATCCGCTCACAGGAAGGCCAGGATCTCGACCGCCTCGGGATCGCCCAGCGCAGCGGCCTTCCTCAGGTAGCGCTTGGCCGCGGCCCTGTCTGGCTTGACGCCCTCGCCGGACCAGTAGATCTCCCCGAGGGCGAAGAGGGCGTCGGCGTGGTCCTGCGCGGCCGCCTTGCGCAGCCACTCGAGGCCGGTCTCGACCGAGCGGCGCACCCCGTCGCCCTGCATGTAGGCCAGCCCGATGCAGGTCTGGGCCATGGGCTCGCCCTGCGCGGCCGCCTTGCGGTACCACTTCAGGGCCGTGCGGTAGTCCCGGGCCACGCCCTCGCCGTGGAAGTAGCAGCTGCCCAGGCTGGCCTGGGCGGAGGCGTTGCCCTGGCGCGCCGCGGCCAGGTAGCACGCGCAGGCCTTCTTCGCATCCGCCGGAATCCCGATGCCCTGCTCGTGGAGCAGGCCCTCGATCCACTGCGCTTCGGCATCGCCCTGCTCGGCGGCCGCGATGATCAGCTCGACACCCTTGCGGCGCTGGTTCGGCCGGCCGTGCTCCAGGTAGTGCTGGCCCAGATCGGTCATGGCGCTGGTGGAGCCGCCCTTGGCGGCCTTCTGGAGCCACTTCATGGCCGCGCCGGGGTCGGGTTTGGTCCCGAAGCCCTGGCTGTAAGCCACCCAGGCGTTGTACTGCGCCGTGGGCTCGCCCTGCTCGGCTGCCGCCAGCGCCCATCGGAACGCCTGCTTGGGGTTCTTGCGGACACCGCAGCCCTCGGAGTAGCACCAGGACAGGTCCAGCTGGGCCAGGGCCACGCCTGCCCGGGCGGCCTTCTTGATCAGCTCCATGCCGCGCCGGATGTCCTTGCGGACGCCTCGGCCGCGCAGATAGGCCGAGCCGAGCTCGTACTCGGCGCCCGCGTCGCCCTGCCGGGCCCGCTTCTTCAGGCTGTCGATCTTGCGGCTCATGGCACGTCCCTCCTGAGCTGTCTTCATACCAGGGGCGGGCCGGGTCGGTCAATCGACTCCGCGAGCGGCCAGCTGTGGTATCATCCGAGGCCCGAGGGAGGATCTCGACATGAAGCGCGCCGCGAACACGTGCTCCTGCTTGTGCGCCTGTCTCCTGCTCGGCTGCGGCTCGAGCCCGGGCCCGCAGCCTTACGAGTGGACGTCGGTCGAGGGCTCGCGTCTCGAAGACCTTCTGACCGACGAGGCCCGGCAGGCCGTGCAGTCGGTGCCGGCCTGGCTTCGAGATCCGCTCGCGCTGAGCTTCGCACGGCTCGGCGGGGGCGACCAGCGGCGCTTCGCCCAGGTCATCCTGGAGCCGGCGGATCCGCGCCATGTGGACGAGATCGCCTTCGTGGTGGCCCACTCCTCGCGGGCCGACCTGCGCTCCGATCTCTACGATCCGGCCCTGCTGGCCCACAACGCGGCGCTCATCTACGAGCGAGCCGACTCGCTGCCCTACGTCGAGCTGGTGGAGCTCGAGGACGGGACCACGCTGCGCTACATCCTGCCCGCTCGCCCGGTGGTCATCCCCAGGGAGATCTACTACTGGTACGTGGTCCACCCGCGGCTCGAGGACGACAGCCCCGTCTACCTGGAGCCCGAGTCCAACCGGACCGAGCCGCCGCCCACCGGCCGGTTCTGGCGCCAGAGCCTCTTCGACCAGGCGGATCCGCTCTGCCCGGACGACATCTGGTGCCCTGAGGATCCCTTCGCCAACGCCAGCGCCTGCCCGGTCCTCGGGGAGATGCTGGCCTCCGAGCGCTACCTGTGGAAGGGCCGGCGGGACGACTCGGACGACAACGGGGCCGTGGGGGCCGTGGCCCGCTGGGTGCGGGCCAGCATGTGCTTCGGCGCCGGCAGCGAGCGGCCGGTCCAGCCGGTCCGGATCTATTTCCTGCACCGGGGCAACTGCGGCGAGTATGCCGATCTGACCTCGGCGGCGCTCCGCGCGGCCCTGATCCCGGCGATCAACGTGGCCGCCTACTCGAACGATCACACCTGGAACCAGTTCTTCGACGGCCTGTGGCACCAGATCGAGCCGGTCAACGACATGGTGGACTCGCCGATCTACGATCGCGACGGGCCGGACGGGGACGGGTGGTGGTGGCTCTACGCCACGTACTACAGCCGGGGCGACGGCTGGACCATCGACAACCAGGACTTCTACTCGGACCAGAACTGCACCCTGGTGGCCACGGTCACCGACGCCGCCGGCCTGCCGGTCGAGGGGGCGCGCATCATCTCGGGCACCTGGCGGATGGGCTTCGTGCCGCACTTCCTCGGCCTGAGCGACGAGAACGGTCAGGTCGAGGCGGTGCTCGGAGACCACAACGACTACTTCCTGTGGGCCCTGAGCCCGCTCGGCAACGTGCCCGAGGACGATCCGGTCCTGGTCATCTCGGGCTCCGAGCCGGGGCAGACCTACACCTGGGACGTGCAGATCCCGGGGCGCCTGCCCGTGCTCCCGATCGGGCCGGCGGCCGAGCCGGAAGGGGACTGGCGGCTGGAGGTCGAGCTCGACTTCCCGGCCCGCACCCTTCACGCGTCGGGCCTGGTGGCCGGGCTCGAGTTCGCGCGCCGGCGCGAGCCGGGCCGGGTGCGGGCATTCGTCTGCGCTCCGGCGCAGTGCGCGGCCTACCGGGCCGGCCAGGCCTTCGAGGCCCACGGCCCGGGCGCCGAGGGGCGCATGCTGGGGACCGATGCCTTCGGGCTCGACCTCGACGAGCCGGAAGGCTGGGAGCTGGTCCTCAGCAACGAGGAGGCCCTGATCGCGACCCAGCTCGGCCGGGTCCGGATCGCGCTCCGCCGCCGGGGCGAGCTCGCGGCCGAGACCGGGGATACGGTCTACCTGGCGCCGGGCGAGCGCTTCGTCTACCGCATCGGCCCGGCGCAGGGAGAAGGAGCGCAACCGTGATGGAGGTGTCGGCTTGAGGCTCACCATCGTGCGGCACGCCGAGGCGCTGCCGAAGGAAGAGGATCCGGCGCGCGGGCTCTCGCCGCGCGGGCGGGAGCAGGCCCGGTCCACGGCGGCCAAGCTGGCCGAGCTGGGCGCCGCGCCGGCGCAGATCCTGCACAGCGACAAGGCGCGGGCGCGGCAGACGGCCGAGCAAATCGCCGAGGCGCTCGGGGCGCGAGCGCGCTTGCGCCAGGTCGACTGGCTGTCGCCCGAGGCGCCGGTGCAGCCGGCCGTCGAGCGGATCGCGGCCGCGCCGGACGAGCTGATGCTGGTCGGGCACCTGCCCTTCGTCGATCGCTTGCTGGGAGAGCTGCTGCAGCCGGTCGCCCGGATCCCGGATACGCCACCTCGTCGCGCAACTCGGCGTCGCGGCACCGAAGTCGATGCTCGACGTGGAGAACCACGCCTCCGCTCGACTTCGGCACAGCTCCTCGATTCGCACGACGATCTGGCGTCCCGGATCAGCGTGGGTGGGACATCTCGGTGGACGGGGAGCTTTCCCGCGGCCGGCGCGGCCGTGCTGCGCTCCGAGGACGGTGCTTGGGCGCTCTCGCAGTTCGTCACGCCGGATTGAGGCTCACTGGAGCCTGGCCCAGCTGAAGGCGTTGACGCCCCAGGTCTCGCACCAGTCCGGGATGGGATCGATGCTGGCCCGGATACGGAAGTCCAGCCGGCCCTGGCGCCCGGCCAGGTCGAAGCGCTCGGTGTACCAGCACTCGGAGCCCGAGCAGACCTCGTCGATCCGGTCGACGAGCGCGAGCGCCGTCCAGCCGGCGGTCGACGAGCTGTCCCGCAGGCCGATCTCGTAGCTGTCGTCCTGCTGGCCATCGAGGTGGCGGAGCCACAGCTCGGCGACCGGCCCGTCGGAGAAGAGCGAAAAGAAGGCCTCGGCGTCGTCGGACTGACAGCCCGGAGCCCGGGGGACCACGCAGCGCAGCGTGCCGTCGTCGCCGCCGCCATAGGTGCCGCCCCAGGTCCAGACCTCGCTCCAGCCGAGCACGTCGTGGCCGTCCTCGCTGGCCGGATCGCCGATGTCGACCGCGCCGCAGTCGAAGGGCGTGCCCCGGCAGGCGCCGTCTTCGCAGGCGTCGTCGCGGGTGCAGAACGAGCCGTCGTCGCAGGTCGCGCCGTCGGGCAGCGCGGCGTGGTCGCAGATCCCGGCCTGGCACACGTCGAGCGTGCAGGGCTCGCCGTCGTCGCAGTCGAGGGGGCTTCCCCGGCAGGCGCCGGAGGTGCAGGCGTCGCGCTCGGTGCAGGGATCTCCGTCGTCGCAGGCGGTGCCGTCGGGCAGCGGCTGGAGCGCGCAGCGGCCCTGCGTGCAGGCCCCGCCCAGGCAGGCAAAGGCAGGGCAGTCGGCGTCGCTCCCGCAGAGCCCTGCGTCGTCTCGAACGCAGCCCAGGGGCCCGTCGTTGTGGTAGCCCGCGTCGCACGCGCACCAGGGCCCCTCGTCCGCCACGGCGCAGCGCCCGTGACCCGAGCAGTCGATGCCCTCACAGGGATCCGCATCGTCCGGAAAGCCGTAGCGGGCACAGCCCGCAGTGAGCCACGAGAGCGCGGCGGTCGCAGCGGTGATCAGGGCCAGCAGGCGCATCGCATGCCTCGTCCGATGCGCTCATTCTAGCATCGAGCGGCTCGCGCGGCCAGCGGCGCTATCGGCCGCCGACGGGCATCAGCCACACGGGCTCCATACCCGCGCGCATGCCCATGATCCGCGCCACGCCCGCATCGTCGAAGGCGCCCACCACCACGGTGCCGAGCATCAGCGACTCTGCCTGGAGGTGGACGTTCTGGGCGATGTGGCCGGCCTCCATGTGGACGTAGCGCCGGGTCCGATCGCCGTAGCGGCTGCGGGTGCGCGCCATCACGGCTGCGGCCACGAGCACGGCCGGCGCCTCGCGGATCCACGACTGGCCGAGGGCGGTCTCGGCGAGCGGGCCTCGCAGGTCCCGGCCGCCCGTACGCTCGAGCTGGTGGGAGGCCGGGAGGTAGTGGTACACGCCGGCGCTCAGGCCCTCGACCTCGCCGCAGACGAGGTAGATCTCCATCGGGAAGGTGGCGCCGGCCGACGGCGCCGTGCGCAGGCGGCCACCCGGGTCGTTGATGCCTTGGGCGGCCCAGAGGAGCTGGCCGATCTCGGCCAGCTTCAGGGCCCGGCTCGCATAGCGGCGCACCGAGCGCCGCTGGGCCAGGGCGGCCTCGACCGGCAAGCCGGACTTCCTCTCCGCGGCCGGCAGGTCGATGCGACCGGTTTCGGGCGCGGGCGCATCGCGCTCGGGCGGATCCGCCCTGCAGGTGCAGGCCGAGAGGAAACAGGCCGCGATCGCGCATGCGAGCAAGCGGCTCATCTCTGCCCGTTCTACCACATCGGGACGGGGGGACCTCACCGTTTCTACACTTTTTTCATCGGTTGACAGGCGCGGGCGGTCTCTGTATGATGCGCCCTCGTTTTCATGCAGGTGAGACGACTGCGAGACCGGGAGGCGGCCGAGGCGTCTCGCTTCTTCAAGGGAGGCTGAAATGAGCGAGGAGAGAGTCTGGTTCAAGTTCTGGCCCGAGGACGTGCCCAGGCACATCGAGCCGGAGAATCTGGAAAAACCCATCTATCGCCTGCTCGAGGAGACGGTCGAGAAGTACCCCGACAACACGGCCATCATCTTCCTGGACACCAAGGTCAGCTACCGTCAGCTCAAGCGCTACGTGGACTCGTTCGCCGCGGCGCTTGTGGACCTGGGCGTGGGCAAGGGCGACGTGATCGGCCTCAGGCTCCCGAACTGCATCCACTTCGTGATCGCGTACTACGCGGCCATGAAGATCGGCGCCGTCATCACCGCCAACAACCCGCTCTACAAGGCGGCCGAGATCGAGCATCAGTTCAGCGACGCCGGGGCGAAGGTCCTGATCGCCATGGACATCGTCTACGAGGAAGCGGCCCGGGCGCTGCCCAAGACGAAAGTCGAGAAGGTCATCGGCTGCAACATCGCCGACTTCCTGCCCGGCTTCAAGCGCTTCCTGGGCAAGCTGCTGGGCAAGGTGCCCTCCGCGCCCATGCCGGCCAGCGCGCTTCGCTTCACCGATCTGCTCCACACCCCGGCGCGGGACATCCAGGTGAAGTTCGAGACCGCCGAGGACCTGGCGGTGCTCCAGTACACGGGCGGCACGACCGGCAAGCCCAAGGGCGCCATGCTGACCCATCGCAACCTGGTGGCCAACGCCCACCAGACGGCCGCCTGGGATCCCAGGCAGGTGGCGGGCAAGGACGTCATCGGCGGCGTGCTGCCGCTGTTCCACATCTACGCCATGACCACGGTGATGAACCTGGCGGTGATCTCGGGCAGCGCCATGCTGCTCTTCCCCAAGCCGCCGGACGACTGGGCCGACCTGCTGGCGGCCATCCAGAAGTACCGCGTCTCGCTCTTTCCGGGCGTGGCCGCGCTCTACAACGCCATCAACAACCACCCCCGCGTGAAGGACTTCGACCTGAGCTCCATCCGCGCCTGCATCTCGGGCGCGGGCCCGCTGCCCGAGGACATCCAGACCCGCTTCGAGGAGCTCAGCGGCGCGCGGCTCATCGAGGGCTACGGTCTGACCGAGTCCTCGCCCGTCTCGCACGCCAACCCGGTCTACGGCCGGCGCAAGCTGGGCACCATCGGCCTGCCGGTGCCGGACACGGATGCGAAGATCGTCGACGCCGAGACCGGCGAGAAGCAGATGAAACCCAATGAGGTGGGCGAGCTGTGCATCAAGGGCCCGCAGGTCATGAAGGGCTACTACCGCACCGAGGAGAACAAGGACGTGCTGCGGGACGGCTGGCTCTACACCGGCGATCTCGGCATGATGGACGACGAGGGCTACTTCATCATCGTCGACCGAAAGAAGGACCTCATCAAGCGCAGCGGCTACTCGGTCTTCCCCACCGAGATCGAGGAGTACATGTACAAGAACGAGCACGTGCTGGAGTGCGCCGTGATCGGGCTGCCGGACGAGAAAGTCGGCGAGGAGATCAAGGTCTTCATCGCGCTCAAGCCCGAGTCGAAGGGCAAGGTGAGCGAGAAGGACATCGTCGATTGGGCCAAGTCCAACATGGCGGCCTACAAGTACCCGCGGCTGGTGGAGTTCCGCGAGGAGATCCCCAAGGGCACGGCGGGCAAGATCCTCCGGCGGGCGCTCAAGGAAGAGGAGCTGGCCAAGCGCGAGGCGAAGTCCGGCTAGCGCGCGGTCTGCGGAGCTGATTCGAGGCGGGGCACGCACCCCGCCTTTTTTGATGTCGGATGTCGATCGAAACGGCTCGAGACAGGGAGGTGGACATGCAGGCGATGCTGAGAGCATTCGTGCTCGGCGCGTGGATGATCTCGACAGCCTGGCCGTGCGGGGCTCTGGCGGGCCCACCGGACGCGACGGATACGACCGAGCCGGAAGCGCAGCCGCCGGCCCACCCCAGCGAGGCGCCCGGCCTGGAGCCGGCCGAGGGATCGACGGGGCGCCTGACCGTCCTGTTCGCCACCGACCTCTACGGGCGCTTCGCCGAGGTGAGCTGCGGCGCGGCCCCGGAGGCCGACTTCTCGAACATGGTCGGCGCGATCGACGGCGTGCGCAAGGAGCTCGAGGCCGCGGGCCTTCCCGCGCCGCTGGTGCTCAACGGCGGGGACAACATCGGCCCGCGCGCCTTCGCCCGCTTCGTGCTCTCGGCGGGCAGCCAGGGCGGGGCCGAGATCGCCTCCTGGCTGAAGCGCGCCGGCTTCGACGCGGTCGCCCTCGGCAACCAGGACTTCTTCGCGGTCCTGGAGCGGCTCGAGGTCTACCTCCAGGAGGGCAAGAAGGCCGGGCTGGTCTTCACGGCCGCCAACCTCGACTGCGCCGACGCCCAGGCCGGGCTGTGCCCCAGCATCGGAGCGGGCCCGGATCGCTTCGTCATGCTCGAGCGCTCCGGGATCCGGATCGCGGTCCTGTCGGTCATCCACGGGGACCTGGCGGTCTACACGCAGGCCAATCGCCTCAAGGGCATCCAGGTGAAGGACCCCTACGAGCGCGCCCGGCAGGTCGTCGAGCGCGCCCGCGCCAGGGGGGCGGATCTGGTCGTCATCCTGTCCCACCTGGATCACTCCGAGACCGCACCGCGCAGAGCCCTGAAGCTGGCCCAGGCCGTCCCGGATGCGGATCTCATCATCGGCAACTCCTTCACCTCCGAGGATCGCGAGCGGAGGATCGGCGTGATCCGCTTCGCGGACGGCGCCTCGCCCATCGTGGGCTGCGACCTCTTCGGAGAGCACCTGTGTCGCACGGACCTGCAGCTCGAGCGGAGAGAGGGCCGCTGGCGGGTGGCCGGGATGGAGACCCGGGAGCTGGACGTGAAGACCGCCCCGCCCGACCTCGACGTCCAGGCGCAGATCCGAAAGCGGCTCGAGAGCTACTGCGCGAGCTGGGACAAGCCGGTGGGCGACGGGCAGCTGGCCAAACCCATGAGCGCGGAGGTCTTCCGGGACTACCTGCTCGAGGTCATGCGTCAGAGCACGAGCAGCGAGATGGCCTTCGTGAACGAGGGGCTCGTCAACCCCAGGACCGTCTTTCCGATCGAGGGCCATCTGACCCGCCACGACTTCTTCTCGGCCTTGCCGCATCGCAACCCGCTCTTCGTCTTCGAGCTGACCGGCGCGCAGGTGGCGGCGCTGTGCGGCAAGCTCCAGGTGGAGGAAGCCAAGACCGGCAAGACACAGCTGGTCTCGCGCGGGCTCAAGTGCGAGGCCGGCAAGCAGCTCATCAACGGGCGCCTGGTGACGCCGGCGGACCGCTACAAGGCGGTCACCATCGACTACCTGGCGCGAGGGACGCTCGGCTACTTCGAGGGCCTCGAGGCGGGTATGCACGCGTTCCGTCCCGATCCCGCAGAAGACCCGCCCATCCTCGGCGAGGTGGCGCGGGCGTTCCTGCTCAGCCCTCGGTTCCGAGGTGCGGCGGCCGAGCGCATCGATCTGGAGACCAACTTCGCGGACCTGGGCCGCAAGCTCCGCTGGACCTTCGCGGGAGGTGTGAGCCTGAACCTGACGGACACCACGATCTCGAACCTGGAGGACAGCCCCTACACGGAGAGCCAGCTCGCCCGCGACGAGTTCATGGGTCTCAAGGGCGAGCTGCGCGGGGAGATCGGGGCCGACTCCCAGATCCACGAGTTCGGCCTGGATGCCCGGATGCGCTACGCGCGCAGCTCCACCGCCGGGGGCGACTGGATCGAGAGCGAGGACCTGACCACCCTCAACGGCGTGTACAAGCTCAAGGCGCTCAGGGACGCGGATTCGGCCTGGTACGTACCCATGCCCTACGTGGAGGCCATGCTGGAGACCGAGCTCACCCGCCCGGAGGACGATCCCGCGACCGAGGAGGACGAGGACCGCGGCTACCATCACCTGGAGCTGACCGCGACCCTGGGCGCGCGCTTCAAGCTCTGGGACACCCTCGAGGCCAAGCTGGGCTTCGGTGTGCGCAAGGAGCTGCTCGACGACGACAGCGATGCGGTCTACGGCTTCGACGTCGGCTACCGGCTGAAGAAGACCCAGCTCTTTTCCCTGCTCGGCAGCCCCTTCCACTTCGAGTCCGAGGCCTCGGCCTTCTTCGGAGACGTGGGGCGCTCCAACACGCTCAAGGGGACCTGGACCAACCGGATCTACTTCGCGCTGGTCGGGCCGATCTACTTCAACATCACCCACGATCTCTTCGTGTATCGCTACTCCACCTGGGGCTACGGGCTGGCGTCCGATCTGACCTTCGGCCTGAGCTACAACGCCCAGGCGGCCGTCCAGACTTTCTGACATGTGCATTCGCACAGAGGAGACATGATATGGATCTCGAGTTTCTCTCCGCGCTGGCCGCGCCAGCCGAGTCCAAGGTCGTCCTGGTCGTGCTCGACGGCGTCGGCGGTCTGGCCGGCGAGGATGGCGAGACCTCGCTGGAGGCGGCCCGCTCGCCGAACCTGGACGAGGTGGCCCGAGAGGGCGTGTGCGGGTTCCACGACCCAGTGGCGCCGGGCATCACGCCTGGCTCGGGCCCGGCCCACATCGGGCTGTTCGGCTACGATCCGATCCGCTACGTGATCGGGCGCGGCGTGCTGGACACGGCCGGGACCGACTTCGTCTTCCAGGCCGGAGACCTGGCCGCCCGGCTGAACTTCGCCACCCTGGCCGCAGACGGCACCATCGCGGACCGCCGGGCGGGCCGGATCCCGGACGAGGAGGGACGGCGCGTGGTGGGCAAGCTGCAGCAGGTCGGTGAGATCGATGGCGTGCAGGTGCTCGTCCAGCACGTCAAGGAGTATCGCGCGGCCGCCGTGTTCCGGGGCCGAAAGCTGGACGGACGCCTTTGCGACAGCGATCCCCAGAAGACCGGTCTCGCGCCGCTCGAGGTCGCGCCCCTCGAGGAGCGGCCCGGCGAGGAGGCGCGAGATGCGGCCCGGCTGGCCAACGCCTTCATCGCCCGCAGCCGGGAGATCCTGGCCGGCGAGCCGAAGGCCAACTTCGTGATGATGCGCGGCTTCGACGTGTACGAGCCGCTGCCCGACTTCTGCGCGCTCTACAAGTGGCGCGCCGTGGCCGTGGCGGCCTACCCGATGTACAAGGGCGTCAGCCGGCTGGCCGGCATGCGGGTCATCGAGGAGGGCCAGTCCACCCAGGAGGAGGAGTTCGACCTCGTCGAGCGCGAGCTGCCCGAGGCCGACTTCGTCTTCCTGCACATCAAGAAGACCGACTCCGCCGGCGAGGACGGCGACTTCGACAAGAAAGTCTCCGTGATCGAGCACTTCGACACACTGCTGCCGCGCCTGCTCGCCCTGAAGCCCGACGTGCTGTGCATCACCGGCGATCACTCCACCCCCTGCCGGCTCAAGTCCCACTCCTGGCACCCGGTGCCGCTGTGCATCCGGGCCCCCGCCACGGCGCGCCGCGACGCATGCGGCGCCTTCGGCGAGACCGCCTTCCTCCAGGGCGGCCTGGGCAGAGTTCACTCGACCGAGGTGCTGCCCCTGCTGCTCGCGCACGCGGGCCGGCTGATGAAGTACGGCGCCTGATAGGCGAATCTCTTTGCATGCTGCGGGTTTGACAGCTCGGCGCCCGCCGGCCTACACTTCGGATGCGCGCTCGAGGAGGATGCCATGAGCGATCACCGCATCGTCGAGGTCCGTATCCAGGGCTTGCGGTGCATCCAGCAGCTGAGCCTGAAGCTGGAGGGGGTGACCGCACTCATCGGAGAGAACGGCAGCGGCAAGAGCACGATCATCGAGGCATGCGAGATCCTGAAGAGGGCTGCGGATCGCGGTTTTGGGAACTTCTTCCATTCCATCCATGGAGGATGGGCTGGCATGGGCAGCGATCGCGTCGCGCTCGGAGCGGACATCGAGTCCCGGGGACAGCGCATGAGGTACGACTTCGCGATCCGGCGCTCCAATAGTGCAATCGTGCTCGAGTCGGAGTCTCTGTCCGTCTCGAAGGACGGAGAGAACTACAGGGAGATCGTGAAGAAGTCGGGCAATCGGGTGATGTGTGTCGGCAAGAATGACAATGAATGGCAGGGCCTTACTCACTGGTCAGAAGCGGAACCCAACATATGTTACATCCACGAGCAGTCGGGGCTGGAAGAAGTGAGGCAAGCCGTCGATGCACTGCGCCACATAGAGTGCCACGTTCCTCTCGATATCTCTCCCTCGTGGGTCTCCCGGACCGTGAATCGGGGGTCCCTGCTGCGAGACTCGGTCTTGATCGAGCCGACGGAGGGCCTGAACCTCCTCGGGAGGAACCTCGCGAATGTGTATCATGCCCTGAAGAACGAGAGCGGTACAGCGGAGTGGGGCGAGACCCTGGATTGGATCCGGCTGGGGCTCGGCGACGATATCGAGGACGTGGGCTTCGGCGTGGACCCCGCCGGAGGCAGGATCGCCTTGAGGGTGAAGTACACCCATCTCGTCGATCCCGTACCCGCTGCTTATCTCTCTGACGGGACTCTCGCCTACCTGGCCATCGTCGCCATGGCTCGCGCCGGCCGGGACCGGAGCTTGCTCGCCTTCGACGAGCCGGATCTCCACCTGCATCCCCATCTTCTCGCGCGCGTTCTGGGGTTCTTCGAGACATTGTCGCGCTCCCATCCCGTCATCCTGGCGTCCCACTCCGACCGCCTGCTAGACCAGTTGGACGACCCGGTGCAGTCGGCTGTTCTGTGCGATCTCGACGAGGAGCACCATACCCGGCTTCTGAGGCCCAACAGGCAAGCGTACGAGAAGTGGATAGAGCGTTATCGGGGGCTCGGCGACATCCGCGCCGAGGGGCACGAAGAGTCCGTCATGACCGAGGAGAGCTGAATGGGCTGTCGTGAGGATATCCAGCGCATCGCTCCAGACGGGCATGCAGTCGTTGCGGTCTTCGACGACGACGAGGTTCGGCGCTTGCTCGACATTCCTGTCGATGCACCGGCGGAACAAGTCGCGGAGTGCATCCGGGTGCAGAGCGATGGAGCAGGCCAGCTCCATGTGGCGCTCATCGAAAAAAACATCGAGACCGTCATCGAAACCCTGATCGACTGCGATCCGGAAGAGGTCACGGCGCAGACCGCCAGAGACGCACGGGGCAAGGACCGCACAGCGCGAGACCTTCTTTTCCTTGGAGCGAGCAAACAGGCAAAGAGAGCCGTCCGTGATTGCGTCATCGAGAGAAGTCCCTCCTGGAAGGAACTCGTCGAGATCGTGATTCGCCTCCTTCGCCAGCCTTCGCCCGAGAGCACCGGAAAGGTTTGCAATCCCACAGGTCGGGTGATAGCGTGACCGGGCCTCTGCGCCGGTAGATGCGCAGGTGGCTGGGTACCCAAATGGCCATCTCCGAGGAAGCCCTCCAGAAGCTCGTGTTCCTGCGCAGAGAGATCGACAGGATATTCAGGGACTTTTTCCACGACGAGCGCTCGGATGCGATCGGCGGTGCGTCGGTGCTCGCCGACGTGTTCGAGGTCGAGGGCGAGATCATCATCGAGGTCGAGCTGCCGGGCCTGGACAAGGACGGGGTCCAGCTCGCGGTCCTGCGCGACATCGTCATCATCGAGGGCAGGAAACCCAGACAACCATCGGACGGCTTCGTCAACTTCCACTGTATGGAGCGCTCGTTCGGCGACTTCCGGCGGATCGTGGAGATACCCGGTACCGGCGACACCCGGCACATTCGAGCCAAGCTTGAAAACGGCATCCTCCGCATCCGCCTCCCGAAGATCAAGGATCGGCGCGGCCAACGGCGCAAGGTGCCCATCGACTGAAGGGTCTTCGAACGCCGGAATGGCGGGTGGCAGGACTCTCGGTGAGGGACAGGATCGCGGATGCGGTACCACGAGGAAATGGAGCAGCTCGAGATTCCACGAGAGCTGCCGGTCCTTCCCGTCCGAGACATGGTCGTCTTCCCCGACATGATCGCACCCTTGTTCGTGAGCCGGGAGTTGTCGGTCTCGGCCGTGGAGAGCGCGATCGAAGACCGGCGCCTCGTGCTCGCCCTCGCGCAACGCCGGCTCGATGCGGAGCAGCCGAGCGCGGAGGACCTCTACCGGGTCGGCACCGTGGGCATGGTCGTGCGCATGCGCCGGCTGCCTGACGAGCGCTTGAAGATCCTCCTGCAGGGGATCGCCAAGGCCCGCCTGGAGGGCTGGGTCCAGGAGCGCCCGCACTACGTCGCCCGGCTCCAGCCGATCCAGGACCTGCCGCTCGACGAGCTGTCGGTGGAGACCGAGGCCCTGATCCGCACGCTGCGCGAGAAGCTCGATGCCTTCAGCCAGATCTCGGACGACATGGGGCCGGACTTGGTCACGGCGATCGGCGGGATCGGCGATCCCGGACGCCTGGCCGATCTGGTGGCGTCCAACCTGGGCATGCCTGTCGACGCGGCACAGCGCGTGCTCGAGACACCCGATCCGGTCCGGCGGCTTCGGGCGGTCGTGGAGCACATGACCGAGGAGCTCGAGCTCCGCTCGACCAAGGCCCGGATCGAGAAGCGGGTCCTCGACGAGCTGGACAAATCCAGGCGCGAGTATTTCCTGCGCGAGCAGATGCGGCAGATCCGCAGCGAGCTGGGCGAGGCGGAAGACGAGCGGGTCGAGCTGGCCGGGCGCATCGAGAGAGCCGGCATGCCGCAGGGGGTGAGGGAAGAAGCCGAGCGCCAGCTCCAGCGGCTGGCCAAGATGCATGCGGACAGCGCGGAGGCCGGCAGCATCCGGACCCACCTGGAATGGCTGCTCGAGCTCGAGTGGACGAGCGATCGGGCCGAGCAGGTGGACCTGGAGCATGCGAGAAGCGTGCTCGACGAAGCCCATCTGGGGCTGGAACCCGTCAAGCAGCGGGTGCTCGAGTACCTGAGCGTCCGCAAGCTGAATCCCGACAGGCAGGCGCCCGTGCTGTGCCTGCTCGGGCCGCCAGGCGTCGGCAAGACGTCGCTGGGCCGCTCCATCGCCAGGGCGCTCCATCGCCGCTTCGCGCGGATCTCGCTGGGCGGCCTGCGCGACCAGGCCGAGCTGCGCGGCCACCGCCGCACTTACGTGGGCGCCATGCCCGGGCGCATCGTCCAGGCGGTTCGACAGGCGGGAAGCTGCGATCCCGTCTTGCTCCTGGACGAGATAGACAAGCTGGGAGCGGATGTGCGGGGCGATCCGGCGTCCGTGCTGCTCGAGGTCCTGGATCCCGAGCAGAACAACGCCTTCGTGGATCACTACCTCAACGTCCCGTTCGATCTCAGCCGGGTCGTGTTCGTCACGACGGCCAACCGAGCGGACACGATACCCCCGGCCCTGCTCGACAGGCTGGAGCTCATCCAGCTGCCCGGATACTCGTTGAGGGACAAGACCGCGATCGCGCGCCGCTTTCTCCTGCCGCGGCAGCTGGAGCGCTGCGGCCTGGAGCCCGGCCAGATCGAGATCGAGGAAGAGGTGATCGAGCGGCTCATCGAGCGTCACACCCAGGAGGCCGGCCTGCGCCAGCTCGAGCGCGCCATCGCTGCGATCTGCCGCAAGACGGCGCACGCGGTGGCGGGCGGAGGCCGGGTGCCTGGCCGCGTCGAGGCGCAGGACCTGCGGGCCTATCTCGGGCCGTCCATCCACCGCCCGCTGGAGCTTCTGGCCGAGGACGCCGTGGGCATCGCCCACGCCCTCGCCTGGACGCCGGCCGGTGGCCAAGTCCTGCAGATCGAGGCGCTCCAGATGTCCGGCCGGGGGGAGATCATCCTCACGGGCCAGCTCGGCGACGTCATGCGGGAGTCGGCCAGGACGGCGCTCAGCTGCGCGCGCGCGCTGGGGGACGCGCGAGGCTGGCGCGGCGACTGGGCAGAGCTCGACACGCACATCCACGTACCGGCGGGGGCCATCCCGAAGGACGGTCCGTCCGCCGGGCTGCCCATGGCCGTGGTGCTGGTCTCGCTGCTGTCCGGGCTGCCCGTCCGAAGGCAAATCGCCATGACGGGCGAGATCTCGCTGCGCGGCCGCCTGTTGCCCGTGGGTGGATTGCGTGGCAAAATCCTGGCCGCACAGCGTGCCGGGATAGCGGAGCTGCTGATACCTGCCGGCAACGGAGAGGATCTGGACACCCTCCCGGCGGAAGTGAAGAGCGGGATGACGATTCGGCCGGTCGCGACGCTGGGCGAGGCCTTGGCATACGCGCTGTGCGACTGGAGTGCTTGAGCCCGATGGTACAGATCAACCTCGAGCAACGCGAGCTCACGCTCAAGATCGTCTACTACGGCCCCGCGCTGTCCGGCAAGACGACGAACCTGCAGGCCGTCCACCAGCTCCTGGATTCAGAGGCCCGCGGCCGCCTGATGGTCCTCGATACATCCAACGACCGGACCTTGTTTTTCGATTTGATGCCGGTGTTCTTCAAGACGCAATCCGGCTTTTCGGTCAAGGTCAAGCTCTTCACCGTCCCGGGCCAGGTGATGCACAACTCCACGCGGCGGGTCGTGCTGCAGGGAGCGGACGGGGTGGCCTTTGTCGCGGACTCCCAGCGCGATCAGACCCAGAACAACAACAACTCCTGGCGAGACATGACGGAAAACCTCAAGCTCAACGGGCTGGCACCCAAGAGCATCCCGATCGTCATCCAGTTCAACAAGCGGGATCTGGCAGGTGTCCGCTCGGACGAGGAGATCGACGAGGTGGCCAGGCGCGGCAGCGAGCCGGTCTACAAGGCGAGCGCGATACACGGCGTGGGCGTCCTCGAGACGCTTGAGGGGATCTTGCGCCTGACGTGGCGGTCGCTCGACAGCCGTTACCGGCTCGGGGAGAAGCTCGACATCGAGGAGGATGAGTTCATCAACTCCCTGCTGCGCAAGACTGCCGGGGCGGGAGTGCCCAGGCCGAAATCGGGGAGCCAGCAGTGAGCTCGATGAGGCAGGGGCCGGGCGCATCCGTCTTGCAGGAGAGCTTTGCGCTGGCCGAGCTGCTGGACCTCGATTCGTTCAAGGATGTGTGCGCGAGCTATGCGGACCTTTTCCAGATCGGCTTCAAGATCCTCGACCGCAACAGTGAGATGCTCGTCGACGTGAAGGGCGGATCCGTTGACTTCTGCGCCTACGCGTTCAACTTCCCGGAGGGGCGCTCCCGCTGCATGCGAGAGGTCGCGGCCGTCCGCAACATGAAGATCGGCGACACCGGTGTGAGCATCCACAACTGCTTCACCGGCCTGCGCTACATGATCGCACCCGTCCAGCACGAGGGCGACCGCGTGGGCCGGATCGTCTACGGCCCCTATCGGCCGGTGGACGTGGCGCCGCCCGACTTCTCTTTTCTCGGCGAGAAGTACAAGCCGGAGATCGGGCAGCGGCTCTTCGAGCAGATCCGACGCGTCCAGGACGAGGTCGTCTCCAAGGTGGTCGAGCACCTGGTGCAGGTCATCGAGGTCATGCTGTATACCGGCTACAAGCAGATCCTCACTTCCCGGATGCACGTGGAGTCGGTGACCGCTGGCTACACCGAGCTGCAGCACAAGAACCAGCAGCTCCGGGAGTCGTATGAGCGGCTCAAGGAGCTCGATCGGCTCAAGAGCAGCTTCCTCGCGACGGTCTCTCACGAGCTGCGCACTCCCCTGACCTCGGTCATCGGATACAGCGAGATGCTCCTCGAGGGCCTGGCGGGCGAGCTGATCGGCGAGCAGCGAGACTATGTCCAGACCATCATGGAAAAGGGCGAGAACCTCCTGTCCTTGATCTCCTCCATCCTCGACTTTTCCAAAGTCGAGTCCGGCAATCTTCGCCTCAACCGGGCTCCGACGCGAATCCTCGATGTGGTGGATTCCGCCATTAGCACGATCATGCCGCTGGCGCGCAAGAAGTCCGTCGCCGTGGAGAGGCATGTCGGAGGCGAGATGCCCTTGTTGCGGATCGACGGGGAGAAGGTGCGGCAAGCCCTGGTCAACCTGCTCGGCAATGCGGTCAAGTTCAACCGCGAGGGCGGGACGATCGCGCTGCAGATCGATCAGCTGAGCCGTGCGCGCACCAAGATCGACGACGACGTTCCAGCTGCGCTGTCTCCCCCCGACGAGATCGTCATGCGGATTCAGATCCGAGACACCGGGATTGGCATCCCACCGCAGAAGATCGACCGGATTTTCGACTCCTTCTACCAGGTCGACAGCTCCTCGACCCGGGAGTATGGCGGCACCGGGCTCGGTCTGGCGATCTCGAAGAGCTTCGTGGAGGCGCACGGAGGCGTCATCGAAGCGCAGAGCAAGCTGGGAGATGGATCGACGTTTACTGTCCTTCTGCCGATCGAGCAGGAGGGCTGAGCCGGAAGGCGAGAGAGATGGCAAAGAAGATCCTGGTCGTGGATGACGATGTCGACATCGTCACACTCGAAAAGCGGATTCTGGAGCGAGAGGGTTTCGAGGTCGTCACTGCCATGGACGGCGCTTCGGCCATAGGGATCCTGGAGAAGGAGACATTCGACTTGATCCTGCTCGACATCATGATGCCGGGCATGGATGGATTCGAGGTCAGCCGGTCCATCCAGGACAAGCCGGAGTCCAGTCCTCGGGCACCGGTCGTCTTCGTCACGGCGCGAGACGACTCCCAGTCGATGCGAGAGGGCTTTCGCTCGGGCGGGACGGTCTTTCTCTCCAAGCCGTTTACGGCCAACCAGCTGGTTCGGATCGTCAAGTCCATGATCGACCGATAATCGCGTTGGGGTACCGTGAGGCTATTGTCGAAGCTCCTCGTCGGCCACTTGATGGTCGCCTTGTTCACGGCGGCTGCGGCCGTCTTCTTCCCCCTCGCGATCCAGTCCTGGCCCTGGCAGGCGCTCGCGACTGTCGCCGTGCTCTTGCTCTCGACGGCGGGTGTCGCGCTCTGGGTGCGGGCCCTGTGCCGACGGCTGAGACGCCTCGAGCAGGAGATGAATCGGCTCGGCGGAGGAAATCTGAGCGACGAGATCCCGGTGCGCAAGGCGTCTCGATGGCCAGATGAGATCGATGCCCTGGCGACCGGCAGCGAGCAGATCCGGACAACCCTGGTCAAGATCCTGGTCGCCTTGCAGACGGCATCCGGGCGGGCGAGCGTCACCTCGGCCTCCCTGACCGGACTGGCGAAGCAGATCAACGTGTCGGCTGGAGAGATCGCAGCTTCCATGGAGGCGATCGCAAGCGGAGCCGGGCTGCAGACCGAGCTGGTGGGCAAGACGTCTGCGCTGGTTCGGGAGATGGCGAGAAGCATCGAGCGCACCTCGCGCTCCGCCGAGGACGCGGCGAGGTCGTCCGCCGAGGCCGCGGCGGTGGCGCAGACCGGCAGCCAGATGGCAGGTCAGGCGGTCGACAAGATGCGCGATGTCTTCCAGGCCATCGAGCGCTATGCCAAGCGGATATTCGAGTTCGGCGAGCGGACCAAGGAGATCGGCAACATCGTCCGGGTCATCACCGAGGTGGCCCAGCAGACGCACCTGCTGGCCATCAATGCCACCATTGAGGCGGCCAGGGCGGGAGAGGCCGGTCGCGGCTTTGCCGTGGTCGCCGAGGAGATCCGCCAGTTGGCGGAGAACACGTCTCGATCGGCAGAGCGGATAGCCGGGATCGTCGACGAGGTGACGGCCGGCAGTCTCGAGGCGGTCGAAGCGGTCAGGGCGAGCACCCAGCAGCTGGCCGAGGGCCGCGACCAGCTCACCTCCATCATCGACGCGCTGAAGAACATCGTCGCGACGGTCACCAGCGGTTCGGACCGAGTCCAGATCATCAGCCGGCTGGCGAGGGAGCAGATCGCTGGAGCCGAGCAGACGGTCAAGGCCATCGAGAACATCTCGCGGGTCGCACAGAAGAACGCTTCGTCCACCGAGGCGGTCCGCAGGGCCGCGGAAGATCAGAGCGAGTCGTTGCTGGACGTCACCCACCTGGCTTCCGAGATCGTATCCCTGGCAGGCAGCATGGACGCCGAGGTAGGCCTGTTCCAGATTCGGGATGGGGATGGAAGGCAAACCGGACAGCGCTGAGCCCGTCACGAAGGCCCTGGTCTTCCGCATCGGGCAGGAGTGCTTCGGCTTGCCGCTGGACGTCGTGCTGGAGGTGCTGGAGCTCGCGAGCATGAGCGCCAGGGTCCCGGGCGCGCCGAACTGGCTGGCGGGCATCATCAACCACCACGGCAGGGTCTTGCCGCTCATCGCCCTGGGGCGTCTTTTCGACGTGGATACCGCGGCGAGGGCGCTTCAGGTCATCCTGGTGGAGTTTGAAGGCGAGCGATTGGGCCTGCTGGTCGATCAGATCGTGGCCCTGGAGGCGCTCAGCTCGGATGAAGCCGGCCGCAGTGGCATGCGCCGCGCCTGGCATCGCGGCGAGTTGGTGACGCTGCTCGCACCAACAGAGATCCTCGCGGCGGTCGATCGCCAGCTCGTGCAGACTTCCGGACGTGCTTGACGCTTCTCGGGCTCCGTAGTAAACAGGACGGGCCCAGCTTGGCAAGGAGGAGAAATGGCCTCCCGCGTGCTGATTGTCGACGACGCCGTGTTCATGAGGAATACGATCAAGGAAATCTTCTCCTCGAGCGGGTTCGAGATTGCCGGGGAGGCCGCCAACGGCGTCGAAGCTGTCGAGAAGTACAAGGACCTCAAGCCGGATATCGTCACCATGGACATCGTCATGCCTTTCAAGAACGGCATTCAGGCGACGCGGGAGATCCTGGCAGGCGATCCCGACGCGATCATCATCATCTGCAGCGCATTGGGCCAGGAGTCTCTGGTCACGGAGGCGATCGAGTCGGGCGCCACCGACTTCATCGTCAAGCCCTTTCGGGGCGAGAACGTCATGCAGGTTGTCAAGAAGGCGCTGGCCACTCGTCGCTGATGGCGATCGACACCCCGGGCTTGTTCCGGCTGGCTGAACATGGACATGTCGAAGTACAAACCGCTCTTCATGAGCGAGGCCGGCGAGCACCTGGGTTCACTGGAGCGCGACCTGTTGCATATCGAGCAGCACCCCGAGGACCGGGGGCGCATCCACGAGGTCTTTCGCCATCTGCACTCCCTCAAGAGCATGGCCGCCTCGATGGGTTACGAGCCCATGTCCCGCCTGGCCCACGGCATGGAGGATCTCGTCTCCCCGTATCAGGACAGCGAGGAGGCGATCGGGCAGGAGAGAGTCGACGCACTGCTGAAGGGCCTCGATCTGCTCAGGACGCAGCTCGACGAGATCTCGCGGGATGCCTCCCTCTCGCCGGCCGGTGACGACACCTTCGCCGGTCTGGAGCGGAGTGAACGGCCGGTCTCTACTGTTCCCCGGTCCGCGAAGCCGCTCTCGGCCGAGGCTGGCAGCTTCGAGATCGAGGTCGTCATCGCGGAGTCCAGCCGCCTGCCCGCCGTGCGCGCCTTTCTGGCTCTAAAGCGGCTGGGGGGCATCGGTCGGGTGATCGAGTCTCGTCCTGATTTCCAGCAGCTCCGGCAGGGGCAGCTGGCCGGTCGCAAGCTCTGGCTGCGGCTGAGCACGAACATGAACGCGGCCGCCATTCGAGAAGTGCTCGAAGGGGTGCCCGAGATCGAGACGTTCGAGCTGCATTCCGAGGAGCGGGCGGTGCAGGCCGCACCCGCACCTTCGCCGACCGCCGTCAAGGCGAGCACGGTACGGGTGAGGACCGACCTGCTCGATTTCTTCGTCGATTCCGTGAGCGAGCTGATCACGCTGCGCGCGACGTTCGACGATCTCGCCGAGCGGCTCGATGTACCAGCTCTTCGCGAGGGCGTCCGCCGCATGGGCTCTGTCGTTCGCAAGCTGCAGGACCGGATCATGGAAGTGCGCATGGTCCCCGCATCCGCGCTGACCAGCCGCCTGCCCCGCGTCTGCCGAGATGTGGCGCGCAGCCGGGGAAAGCAAGTGCGCTTCAGCGTGGAAGGCGAGGAAGTCGAGTTGGATCGCGCACTGGTGGAGTCACTGGACACGCCGATGTTGCACTTGCTGCGCAACGCCGTCGATCACGGGATCGAGTCTCCGGACAAGCGGATCGCCAGCGGGAAGCCCGCCGAGGGCCGGATCGACATGCGCATCGCGAGGCAGCAGGACCGGATCCGGATCGAGCTGTCCGACGACGGCGGCGGCATCGACCCGGACGAGGTGCTCGCCCGGGCCCGGCGAGCCGGATGGTGCGGACCGCAGCAGACTCCCCCCCGTGAGGAGATCCTGGAGTACGTCTTCCGACCCGGCTTCTCTACCCGGGACAGCGTCACGGACACCTCCGGGAGGGGCGTCGGCCTCGACGCGGTCCGCAATGCCCTCGATGGCCTCCAGGGGCGCGTGAGCGTGCGATCGGAGCCCGGGCAGGGCACGACGTTCTCTCTGGACCTGCCGCTCACCCTGGCCATCCTGCAGGTTCTGCTCGTGCGGTCCGGTGATGTCCAGCTCGCGCTGCCGGCGTCCCGCGTGCTGCGGGCCTCCTCGCTGAGGCCGGGCATGCTCGTCGAGCAGGATGGCGGCCTGGCGCTGTTCTCGACCGGCCTCCGGCTGCCGTTCGTGGCGCTGGCCGAGCTCCTGGGAGATCGGGCCGCCGCAGTCCAGGCGAGAGGGGAGGTGGTCCTGGTGGGGCGCGAGGAGCCCGTGCTCGCCCTGGGTCTCGATCGGATCACCGGCCACCGGGAGACCGTCCTGAAGTCGGCCGGCCGCTTGCTGCGCGCGATCGGCCCTTACAGTGCGGCCACGGTCCTGGGAGATGGTCAGCCCGTGCTGATCCTGGACG
Source organism: Deltaproteobacteria bacterium (assembly GCA_016935365.1). Lineage (GTDB taxonomy): Bacteria > Myxococcota > B64-G9 > B64-G9 > B64-G9 > JAFGRB01. The sequence goes on along the minus strand of JAFGRB010000164.1, from coordinate 26,810 downwards.
TGGACGAGCTGATCGCACGAGATGCAAAGCGCAGACGGCAGCGCGGGGAGGGAGAGCCGGGATGAGGGCGGAGCGCTTGCGCGAGATCCTGCAAGCCGTGTCCGCCGGGCGCATCACTCCCGGCGAGGCCGAGCGACAGCTCGCGAGCTTGCCGTTCGAGGATCTGGGCTTTGCCCATGTCGACACCCACAGGGCCCTGCGGACGGGGATGCCCGAGGTGATCTTCGGACAGGGCAAGCACCCGGAGCAGATCGTGGCCATCGCCGAGCGGATCGTGGAGAACGGCGGGCCGCTGCTGGCGACCCGGTTGGATGGCGAGGCGGCCCGGGCGCTGGCCGCGCGATTTCCAGCCGGCGTTCACGATCCCATGGCGCGGACATTCCACCTCGAGGTCGAGCCGGTTCCGGTGAACGGTGCCGGGACCGTGCTGGTCGTCTCGGCCGGCACATCGGACATGCCCGTGGCAGCCGAGGCGGCGCTGGCGGCTCGCTTGATGGGCAGCCGGGTCGAGCAGCTGTGCGATGTCGGCGTGGCGGGCATCCATCGCCTGTTTCAGTACCGCGAGCAGTTGCTGCAGGCCCGGGTGCTGATCGTGGTGGCGGGCATGGAGGGCGCGCTGCCCTCGGTGGTGGGCGGGCTCGTCGAGCGGCCGATCGTGGCCGTCCCCACCAGCGTGGGCTACGGAGCGAGCTTCGGGGGGCTGGCCGCGCTGCTCGGGATGCTCAACAGCTGCGCGCCGGGCGTCTGTGTGGTCAACATCGACAACGGATTCGGCGCGGGCGTGGTGGCTGCGCTGATCAACCGACCGATCGAGGAGCGCGCTTCGTGAGGTTGCTCCACCTGGACATGATCGGAGGGATCGCAGGCGACATGACCGTCGCGGCCCTGGTTCATCTCGGCGCATCGCTGGATCCCCTTCGAAGCGCGATGCGAGCGATGGGCTTCGATGTCGAAGTCGAGGCTCTGCCGACGAGCGTGTCGGCCATCGAGGCGGTGCGTTTCTCGGTCTCTCCCGCATCGAGCCCCGGGGTCCATCGTCGATTGCCGGACGTGCTGGACCTTCTGGACCGGGCCGGTCTGGACGCGGGAGCGCGACGGCGAGCGGAGTCCATCTTCCGAAAGCTGGCCGAGGCCGAGGCGGCCGTGCATGCCTGTCCGATCGAGGAGGTGGACTTTCACGAGGTGGGCGCCGTCGACTCCATCGCCGACGCGGTCGGCTGTGCGCTGGCCCTGGAGGAGCTGGCGCCGGCGCGTATCACCTGCTCGACGCCGCTTCTGGGCAGCGGCGTGATCGACTCGCGCCACGGTCCGCTGCCGGTACCCTCGCCCGCGACCTTGGCGCTTCTCGAGGGCTGGACCGTACGCGGCCTCGCCATCCAGGCCGAGCTGACCACGCCGACAGGCGCGGCCATTCTGGCCTCGCAGGTGGACGAGGTGGTGGACAGCTGGCCGCGGATGCGGCTCGAGCGAGTCGGCTGCGGGGCTGGCAGCCGAAGCCTGCCGGGCCGTCCGAATGTGCTCAGGGCGGCGCTCGGCGAGATGGAGGCGGGCGCTGGACGGGCGGTCGAGGAGATCCAGATCGAGACCAACATCGACGACATGAACCCGGAGCTCTTCGAGCACCTGATCGCGAGGCTGCTAGAGGAGGGGGCGCACGATGTCTGGCTTCAGCCGGTCTGGATGAAGAAGTCCAGACCCGGTACGGTGCTCGGCGCGCTATGCGGGCGGGAGCGGCTCGATGCGCTCGAACGCGTGCTGCTGGCCGAGTCGACGTCCATGGGCGTGCGCCACTTCCCCGTGGCGCGACGCAAGCTCGAGCGCCGCAGCCTGGAGGTCGAGACGGGCCAGGGACCGGTGAGGATGAAAGTGGCGCTCGACGGAGGGCGCGTCCTGACGGCCTCTCCCGAGTACGAGGATTGCCGGCGGCTCGCCCGCCAGCGGAACGTGCCGCTGAAGCGGATCTATGCGCTGGCCATGACCGCGTGGGAAAGCCGGCCCGCAAGCGAAAGAGGACTCGAAGATGGCGAGTGACATCCACCCCCTCCTGGCCGAAGTGGATTCGGGACTGCTGAGATCGCTGCTCGACGATCACTGCGGGGATCCGCACGCCTTGCTCGGTGCGCACGCGATGCGCACCCGGGCGGGCAAGGGACTCTGCGTTCGGGCCTACCACCCGGACGCCCGGCGGGCAGAGCTGCTCGTGTCCGGCAAGGCGCTCGAGATGGAGCCCGTGGAGCGCGGCCTGTTTGCGGTCTTCGTGCCCGGCGCGCGGCATGCAGAGCTGGACTACACGATCCGTTTCACCTTCTCGGATGGCGCCGAGCACACGCGGCAGGATCCTTACCGTTTCATGCCCACGCTGGGCGACGTGGATCTCCACCTGGCGGGAGAGGGGCGGCACCTGCGTCTCTACGAGAAGATGGGCGCGCATCTGCGGACCGTGGATGGGGTAGACGGGGTGTCGTTCTCGGTCTGGGCTCCCAATGCCCGCCGGGTCAGCCTGATCGGCAACTTCAACAACTGGGATGGCCGGCTCTACCCCATGCGCTTGATGGGGGCATCCGGGATCTGGGAGCTGTTCGTGCCCGGCCTGGGGCGCGGGGAGCTGTATAAATACGAGATCATGACCCACGACGGGCGTTTGCGGATCAAGTCCGATCCCTTCGCCTTCGCCATGGAGCTGCGCCCGAAGACGGGCTCGGTGATCTGGGGCCTGCCCCGCCACGACTGGGGCGATGGCGACTGGATGGCGGAGCGGGCCAGGCGCGACCTGAGACATGGCCCGATGTCCATCTACGAGGTCCACCTGGGCTCGTGGATGCGCTCTCCGGACGAGGGCAACCGCTGGCTGAGCTACCGGGAGCTGGCTCCCCGGCTCGTCGATCACCTCAAGTCCCACGGCTTCAACTTCCTCGAGCTCATGCCGGTGGCCGAGCACGCCTTCGATCCCTCCTGGGGCTACCAGGTCACGGGCTACTTCTCGCCGACCTGCCGCTACGGCACGCCCGAGGACCTGTGCTTCCTGATCGACACCTTGCACCGCAACGGGATCGGCGTGATCGTGGACTGGGTCCCGGGCCACTTCCCCAAGGACGACTTCTCGCTGCGCTACTTCGACGGCACGGCCCTGTACGAGCACGCCGACCCCCGACAGGGCGAGCACCAGGACTGGGGCACGCTGATCTTCAACTACGGGCGCAACGAGGTGCGCAACTACCTGCTGTCCAACGCCCTGTACTGGCTGGACTGCTTCCACATCGACGGGTTGCGGGTCGACGCGGTGGCGTCGATGATCTACCTCGACTACAGCCGCGGCCCAGGCCAGTGGGTGCCCAACCAGTACGGCGGCAAGGAGAACCTGGAGGCGTTGAGCTTCCTGCGGGAGTTCAACACCGAGGTCTACGCGCACTTCCCCGGCGCCTTCACCGTGGCCGAGGAGTCGACCTCTTTCGCCGGGGTGACGCGGCCGGTGCACCTCGGCGGCCTGGGCTTCGGGTTCAAGTGGGACATGGGCTGGATGAACGACACCCTGCGCTACTTCCACAAGGACCCCGTCCACCGGCGCTATCACCACAACGATCTGACCTTCGGCATGCTCTACCAGTACAGCGAGAACTTCATCCTGCCGCTGTCCCACGACGAGGTGGCCCAGGGCAAGGGCTCGCTGTACGACAAGATGCCCGGCGATCACTGGCAGCGGCTGGCCAACCTGCGCACGCTGTACGCCTACCTCTTCACCCACCCGGGCAAGAAGCTCCTGTTCATGGGAGCCGAGTTCGGCCAGGGCCGCGAATGGAACTTCGACACCAGCCTGGACTGGCACGAGGCCGGCGAGCCCGAGCGGGCGGGGCTGCAGCGCTTCGTCCGGGATCTCGGCCAGCTCTACCGGCAAGAGCCGGCCCTTTGGGCGCAGGAGCTCGAGCCGACCGGCTTCCACTGGATCGACTGCAACGACGCCGACACCGGGGTGGTATCCTACGTGCGCTGGGGAGAGGGGCGCGACCTGCTGGTCGTGCTCAACCTCACGCCGGTCGTGCGCCAGGGCTACCGCATCGGCGCCCCGCGCCCCAGCTGGTACCGCGAGCTGATCAACTCGGACGCCGCGGTCTACGGGGGCAGCAACGTCGGCAACGGCGGTGGCGTCCACACCCGCACGCGCCCCATGCACGGCCACCCCTTCAGCCTGGAGCTGACCCTGCCGCCGATCGGCGCGCTGATCCTGCGGGCCGATTGATCGCAACCCATTGCAGGTCTTTGCTGTCGGTTGACATCAAGGCATCATTCCCTTAGCATCAAGGCATGAGAACCACCCTCAGCCTGGAAGAGGATGTCGACCGCATGCTACGCGATATCTGCCGGCGGAATCGCCAACCGCTCAAGCGTGTGGTCAACGAGGCGCTACGTCTCGGGCTGTCAGCCATGACTGGAAAGCGGGAAAGATCCGAGAAGCCATACCGCATCCAGCCCGTCTCTCTGGGTGAACCGCGACTGCAGAACATGGATAACATCGCCGAGGTGATTGCAGTGGCCGAGGGGGAACGGTATCGGTGATACTCATCGACGCCAACCTCTTGTTGTACGCGAAGGTATGCGAGTACCCCCAGCACCCTGCTGCGCGCCGATGCCCATATGGCCGCGCTCGCCATAGAGCATGGTCTTGTGCTTTGCTCATCAGATGGTGACTTCGCCCGTTTCCAACAGCTACGCTGGGAAAATCCACTGGCAGAGATAAACTAGCTACCCCTGACTGGGATATGTCTTTGTTTTCTGGGCGGGTGGCCGAAGGCTTGACTTGCCCGCTGACCGGCTCCGTGTTACGCTGCTCTTCGTGCCCGAGAGCAAGCTGCGGATACTGGTGATCGAGAAGGGTTCGGATACGCGGCAGCGGCTGGCGTCCGTGCTGGGCTCGGAGTTCGAGCTCGAGGGGGCCGAGAGCGTGGAGAGCGGCCTGCAGCTCGCGCGCAAGTTCGATCCGAGCGCGGTCGTGGTCCGGACTTTCAGGGACGAGCTGGACGGAGCGCTCGTCTGCCAGGCGCTCAAGTCGGACTCGGCCACCGCGCGCACGCCGGTGCTGGTCCAGGTGGCGGACCTCGTCGAGCTCGGTCGGGCGTTCGAGTGCGGGGCGGACGACGGGCTGGTCGCGCCGTTCGATTTGAGAGAGCTCGCCGCTCGGATCAAGTACCGCTTGCTCCGCGGCCGGGGGACCGATAGCGGCGACGCGCGGGGGCAGGACGCGCTGCTGGAGCTCACCCGCCTGCTGGCCTCCTCGCTGGATCTTCACGAGCTGCTGCACCTGGTGGCGGTGAGGACCGCGGACGTGCTGCACGTGGATCGCTGCGCGGTGGTGCTTTTCCCGCCCGAGGGCACCATGGCCCAGATCGTGGCCGCGAGCGAGGATGCCTCCGTCCAGGATCTGTTCATCCAGATCGATGCCTACCCCGAGTTCCAGGAGGTCATTCGCACCCGCCGGCCCCTGGTCGTCCACAGGGTCGAGGATCACCCCGCGCTCAAGGGCATCCTGCCCACGCTGGTCAGCAAGGGCATCGGATCGCTGGCGCTCTTTCCGATGGTCCACGACGACAGCGTCGACGGGCTGCTGTTCCTGCGCTCCGAGCGCTTCCAGCGGGCGCTGCGCACCCGAGACATCTTCTTCGCCAATGCGGTGGCGGCCGCTGTGGCGCTGGCGCTGCGCAACGTGCGTATCGCCAACGAGTTGAAGCGCACGAAGCAGTTCTTCGAGAGCGTGATCGACTCGTCGGTCGATGCGATCATCGCAGCCGACATGAAGGGGCGCGTGATCCTCTTCAACAAGGGTGCCGAGCGGATGCTGGGCTATCGAGCCGAGGATGTGGTGGGCTCGATGCACGTGACCAAGCTCTACGCGGAGGGCGTCGCACACGAGGTCATGCAGTTGCTTCGAGGGGAAAGCAACGGCGGGTTTGGCAAGCTGAACACGACCCGCAAGGAGGTGGTGGCCAGCAGCGGGGAGCGCATCCCGATCGAGCTGACCGCATGGATGGTCGTGGATGATGGCAAGGAGGTGGCCACGGCTGGCATCTTCACCGATCTGCGGGAGCGGCTAAGAATCGAACGCAAGCTCAGCCAGGCCCAGGAGCAGCTGATGCGCAGCGAGCAGCAGGCCATGATTGCGGAGCTGGCGGGTGCCACGGCACACGAGCTGAACCAGCCGCTGACCTCCGTGATGGGTTACGCGGAGATGGCCCGGAGGAAGATGGGCGACGCGGAGGCCATGGCTCGGATCATCGACATCATCATCTCCGAGACGGAGCGCATGGCCGAGATCGTTCGCAAGATAGGCCGGATCACCCGTTACGAGACCAAGTCCTACGTGGGCGGCCAGCGGATCGTGGATCTGGACCGAGCATCCGAGCCGGACTGAGCAGGCGGAGGCATACATAGCGATGATCGGGGGGGAGACGGTCGAAGTCATGGAGCAGGGCTATGACCCCATCGGCGAGGCGAATGAACGCCTGCGGGATGCGCTGGCGCAGCTGAAGCATGCCCGGCAAGTCCAGAAGGTCTTCATGGGCCTCGGCAAGGAGCTCAGCCTGGGAGCCGGCCAGGAAGAGATCCTGAGCATGATCGTCGACTCGGTCCGGGCCCTGTTCCCCGATGTCCACTACCTCGTCCAGTTGGCGGATCCGAAAACGCACATGCCCACCCTGGTCGACTTCCGGGGGCCCATCCATCCTGGCGCGGCCGGGCGGATCCACCTCTCCCGCCGGGCCCTGGTCAAGACCAGGCTGGATCCCGCCATCGAGCAGGCGCACTACGTGGAGGTGATCGAGGAGCCGCCGGCCCTGTTCGAGTCGAGCACGCACGCCATCCACGTGCCCCTGGTCGCGGACAACCAGCTCTTTGGAGCCATTCAGCTGGAGGGGCACGCGGACGCACCGCTGGACGACGACGACGAGATGCTGCTCATCTCGCTGGCCAACCAGCTGGCCATGGCCATTCGAAACCAGCGTCTTCTCGACGAGACCGCCTACTTGAAGGACTACATGGCCAGCGTGCTCGAGCAGGCCAACGCCCTGATCGTCGTCACCGACATGAATCGCCAGATCCTCGTCTTCAATCAGGCCATGGAGCGGTTGCTGGGTTTTCCAAAGGAGCAGGTGCTGGCCCGGGACCTCTTCATGTGGATCCCCGGTGACGAGCAGGACCGCTTCGCCGAGGAGATTTCGAAGACCATCGCCGGCGAGGCCTCCCCGGCTGGCGTGGAGACCCGGATGCGCAATCGTGACGGGCAACTCGTGCAGATGGTCTTCAGCCTGGCGACTCTCAGGGACCGGGCTGGCGAGATCGACAGCCTGATCCTCGTGGGCCAGGACATGACCCAAGTGCGCGCGCTCGAGAAACAGGTCATCGAGGCGGAGAAGATGGCGACGCTGGGCAAGCTGGCCGCCGGCGTGGTCCACGAGCTGAACAATCCGCTGACGTCGATCTCTGTCTACTCCGAGTACTTGATGAAGAAGATGCACGGCGGCCTGGGGGACGAGTCGGACGCGGAGAAAATGGGCAAGATCATGGAGGGTGCCCAGCGGATCCAGAAGCTGACCCGAGATCTCGTCTCATACGGACGGCCGTCCGCGGAGGAGCCCGAGCCGATCGCGTTCAACGACCTGGTCGCACAGGGACTGAGCTTCTGCGAGCATACGATCCGCAAGCACGACGTGCGCGTCATCCAGGATCTGGCGCCGAACATCCCCATGCTGGTCGCCAACCGGAGCCAGATCCTGCAGCTGCTCATCAACTTGATCACGAACTCCTGCCAGTCCATGGAGGGAGGCGGGGAGCTGACGGTCGCCACCAGCATCGCCAAGCCGGACGTGGTCGGCGTGAGCATCTCGGATACAGGCAGCGGCATTCCAGAGCGGGATCTCGAGCGGATATTCGAGCCGTTCTATACGACCAAGTCGGCGGGCAAGGGTACGGGACTGGGGCTCAGCATCGTCCGGAGAATCGTCGAGCACCACCGGGGCCGTATCTCGGTGACCAGCACGCAAGGCGTGGGAAGCTGTTTCCAGGTCGAGCTTCCGCTGAGCGCCAGCAAGATCGAGCGGATGGATGCCCCTGCTCGGGAAGGGAAGACCGGCTGAGCTGACATGTCGGCCGTGGGGTGGACGAGAGCGTGGCGGGCAAGGAAACGAGATCAACGCGCATGCGCCGGATGAGCCATTCCCTCTACTGGAAGGTCCTGGGCGCCTTCTTTCTGCTCTCGGTCGTGCCGCTGCTGGCGGTCGAGCTCGTCGTCAGCCTCCAGATGGAGGACGTCAAGGAGCTGGCCAGCAGGACCAGCCAGCTCTACGAGCATCGGGCCCAGCGGATCGCCGGACGGGTGTCCGACTTCCTGCACGCCTGTGAGCAGGACCTTCGCGCGCTCGCCCGCTTGCCGAAGACGCCGGTGGCCTTTACCGACTTCGCCAACAGCCACAAGCGACCGGTCTGGATCCGCGCGGGCTCCAACGCCGCGATCGTCGACGAGCGGACCACGGCGCTGCTGTACAAGGAGGTCAGCTTCATCGAGCCATCGGGGCAGGAGCGGATCCTCGTCGTACGCGGGCGGCCGGTCGAGCCCGAGCAGCTTCGTGACGTCAGCGAACCCTCCAATACGACCTATCGCTGCGAGCGTTACTTCCTGGAGGCGATGAAGCGCGAGCAGGGCGAGATCTACGTCTCCCACCTGAACGGCTTTCACGTCAATCGGATCGAGCAGCTCGGGATCGAGAGGCTCATCCCCCAGCTGAAGAACAAAGACGAGCAGGCCAAGAGCATCTACCGCTTCCTGCTGTTCGAGATGCTACGGGCGGCCGGGGAGGTGGAGTACGTCAACTCCTTCCGCTCCGAGCAGGGCAACGTGCTCGTATACAAGGCGGCCGGCCGGGAGCCGCACATCCTGGTCCAGGAGCCGGAGCGCGTCGCCCCGGAGGAGCTCCAGGCGCGCGAGCTCGAGCTCAAGCAGCTCATCGACAGCCTGGCACCCGAGGACGTGGTCGAGGGCCAGCGCTACGATGGCGTTTTCCGCTTCGCCATGAAAGTAGCCCAGCCGGACGGCAGCCCCGCCGGCGTGGTGGCCCTCGGCCTCGATCACCTGCATCTGAGCCAGTTCAGCCAGCACATCAAGGCCATGGAGGAAGATGCGACCGTCTTTGCGGGCTATCGCGATGCGGACTACACCTACCTGTTCGACGACGAGGGCTGGATCATCACCCACCCGAAGCTCTGGAACATTCGCGGCTTGGAGGCCGACGGCAAACGGCTCGTGCCCGCCTACACGGGCAAGACGAGCCGCAGCGAGGTGATGGTCGGACGGATACCGGTCAATCTCCTCCAGCTGGACTGGAAGATGGGCCAAGGCTATCACGCTGTCGTCCTGGAGACCCGGGCCAAGCGGACAGGGCTCGCCACGAGCAACAACCTGGCGGGGGTCCTGCGCACGCGGGTCTACAGCCCGATCCTCTACGACTCGGGCGACTACGCGAAGTACGGGATCTTCGGCGGCGTCATGATGGGCACGCGGGTGGACAAGTTCATCGTCTTGCTGCGCAAGATGAATGCGGACATCGCCAGGGAGACGACCCGCCTTCGGCAGTCGATCTACTTCCCGATGCTCTTCGTCGTCCTTCTGGTCATGGGCCTGGCCGTGCTCTTCGCCCATGGCTTGACGCGGCCGATCCGCTCTCTGGGCGAGGCGGCGCGCCGGATCGGCAGCGGCCAGCTCGACACGGCGATCCCGGATCTGGGCCGGGACGAGATCGGCGACCTGGCCCGGTCCTTCGCCGAGATGACCCGCAGCCTGAAGGAGAGCATCGGGGAGCTGGAGCGGCGCAACCTGGAGCTCAAGCAAGCGCAGAGCAAGCTGCTTCTGGCCGAGAAGGACAAGCAGCGGCAGTTACAGCGAGAGGTAGACCAGCTCCAGAAAGAGGTCGCCCGCGCGTCGTTCGCCAACATGGTCGGGCAGAGCCCGCAGATACGCAAGGTCCAGGAGGAAATCGTACGCGTGGCATCATCGTCCGCCACGGTGCTCATCCTGGGAGAAAACGGCACGGGCAAGGAGCTCGTGGCCGAGGCCATCCATCGCAATAGCCCGAGGCGGGACAGGGAGTTCGTGCGGGTCAACTGCGCCGCCTTCAATGACAACCTGCTCGAGAGCGAGCTGTTCGGGCATGCCAAGGGCTCCTACACCGGCGCGAGCAGTGCGCGCAAGGGGCTGTTCGAGACTGCGGATGGGGGAACGCTGCTACTCGACGAAGTCGGCGACATGAGCCTCGAGATGCAGAAGAAGCTGCTGCGCACCTTGCAGGAAGGCGAGGTGGTCCCGCTCGGCAGCAGCCGCGTGATCGAGGTCGATGTACGCATCCTGGCCGCCACGAACAAGGACCTGCAGGCGCGCATGCGTGAGGGGCTGTTCCGGGAGGACCTCTACCATCGCCTGAACGTGATCGCGATCCATGTGCCGCCGCTCCGGGAGCGCAAGGAGGATATCCTGCTGCTGGCGCGCGAGTTCTGCCAGAAGTTCGCGGCCAAGGAGGACAGGCCCTTGCCGTTCTTCTCCCCGGAGGCAGAGCGCTTCCTTCTCGAGTACCGCTGGCCGGGCAATGTGCGGGAGCTGGAGAACGCGATCGAGAGGGCGGTGATCCGCTCCCGAAGCAGGAACCTGCGAGTGGATGACTTCCAGCTGGTCATGGACGAGCGGGATCTGCCCTGCGTGCTCGATGGGGTCGAGAAGTCCATGACCCTTGCCGAGGTGGAGAAGGCCTACATCATGAGCGTGCTGGAAAAGCACGCCGGCAACAAGAAGGCGGCGGCCAAGGATCTGGCGATCGGGTACAACACGCTGTGGAGAAAGTTGAAGAAGTACCAGGACGAGCTGTGAGCGGACTGTCCTCCAGCCTCGTCAATGTGGAATCGGCCGCTATTCCGTTTTGGGGCAAGGGTGGCGGCTCGGAGAGTTGCTTCTGGCTAACGATTCTGGATTGAAGGGGAATATCATCCGGATGGCTGGCATGATGGTTGCACTAATCGGCGCGTGTGGAGAGAAAAGGAGCATGGTGATGCGCTCGAAGATCGTGCTGGCAATCGCGGTGCTGCTGCTCGGCACTCCTGCCTGGGCTCAGGACGAAGGGATCGGAGGAGCTGTATGGGAGGGGGACGCATACGGGGAGGAGGGTGAGGACCAGACAGCTGCCGAGCAGGAACAGGCTCCTGGGGATGTCGACGTGGAGTACTTCTTCGACAAGCTGGCTCCGTATGGAGAGTGGATCTGGACGCCTGAGTACGGGTGGGTCTGGAAGCCCAGAGATGTCTGGCCGGACTGGCGCCCCTACACTTACGGATACTGGACCTACACGAGCCACGGCTGGACCTGGACGTCCTCCTTCCCATGGGGCTGGGCGCCTTTCCATTACGGCAACTGGGTGATCATGGATCGGCTGGGTTGGGTCTGGGTGCCGGGTACGATCTGGGCACCCGCCTGGGTGATGTGGCGGTACAGCGACGCCTGGATCGGGTGGGCCCCGCTGCTGCCTGGATACGGTTACTGGTACGGCTGGGGCTACTACCCGGTCTACTACAGCCACTGGATCTTCGTCGACTGGGATCACTTCTGCGACCCCAACCCCCACCACCACTATGCTCCGCGCAAGAAGTCGCGATCGCTCTTCCGGCATACATACTACCCGCGCCGCTGTCGATCGAAGTCGGGTCCCGAGTGCATCCAGGGCCCCAGAAGCGAGACGGTGGCCAAGCTGAGCAAGCGGCCCGTTACGCGGGTCGACATCCAGAATCTGGCCGAAACCGCGCCGAAGCCGGTCAAGCGCAAGCTGGGATTGAAAAACAACCGGCTCGAGATCTATAGGCCCCAGCTCGCGACCTCGCCGGTCAAGCAGTTGGATTCGATGCGAGCCCGGCCCGGGAGGATGCGTAGCGTCGATCTGGGCACGGTCCAGTCATCCGGTCGCGTCATCGACATGGTCCCGGAGGAGGCGAGCGCTGGGGTGACCGAGATCGACAGCCACCAGGGCGCCACGATCGAGCCACAGCGCCCGAAGAGGACGCTCGCGCCGATCATGGGCGGCGCGCGGGGCCCGGCCAGGGTCCTGCCATTCCATCGGCCGGACACGCCGGCTGACAGCGGGGCGCGCCCCTCCTTCTCGCCGTCGAGAACGCGAGAGCCGGCGAGTTCGTTCTCGCCGTCGCGCTCGCCCGGGCCTTCGCGCTCGTTCTCTCCATCGAGCTCGCCCGGGCCCTCGCGCTCGTTCTCACCGTCGAGCTCGCCCAGGCCTTCGCGCTCGTTCTCTCCATCGAGCTCGCCCGGGCCCTCGCGCTCGTTCTCTCCGTCGCGCTCGAGCTCGTCCTCTCGGTCCTTCTCGCCGTCGCGCTCGAGCTCCAGCTCGCGGTCTTCCTCCTCCTCCTCTTCCTCCTCTTCCTCGCGCTCCTCCAGCTCCTCGAGCTCGAGATCGTCTTCCTCCCGCAAGCGCTAATGACTCGGTATTGCAGCGGGAACAAACTAGATAGACAAGCCTGATAGAAAAATGTTGACGCTTTCGTCAACACCTGTCTATAGTGGTGCTGGCGAGAAAAGGATACACGCTATCCGCTTATGGAAGGAGTGCCATTTATTAGCGCAAGGCGTTGGGAGGCGCTGCGCGCAAGGAGTCTGTCACATGGAAGTCGCCACACCTTTCCTCGAGGTCGCCGAGGCGATCGAACAGGGCGGAGCCGAAGATCTCAACGTCTGCTACCAGTGCGCCACCTGCACGGGGAGCTGTCCGTGGGGATTCGTCGAGCCGCTCAATGTCCGCCGGCTCATCCACCTGGCCCAGCTCGGTCTGGAGGGCTACGAGGGTGAGGACATCTGGCGGTGCACGACCTGCAACACTTGCAAGATCCGCTGCCCGCGGGGCGTGGGGATCGTGGATCTGATCCGCTCCATCCGGATGATGATCGGGGAGACCGGCCTGATCCCGCAGAGCCTGCGCGCGGCGCTCGGCAGCACCAAGAGCGAAGGCAATCCCTGGAGCGGCGAGCGCAAGCTTCGCAACAAGTGGGCTGCGGATCTCGGCTTCACGCCCTTCGACAAGAACGAGCACGAGTACCTGCTCTTCGCCTGCTGCATGCCCTCGTATGATTCGCGCTCCCGAAAGCTCGTGGAGGCGGTGGCCAAGGTGCTATCGGCCGCCGGCATCCGCGCGGGCGTGCTGGGCAGCGAGGAGAGCTGCTGCGGCGAGTCGATCCGCAAGATCGGCGACGAAGGTCTGTTCGGCAACCTGGCCGAGGGCAACGGGAAGCTCTTTGCCGAGCACGGCGTGGAACGGGTGCTGGTGATCTCGCCCCACTGCTACCACACCTTCAAGAACGAGTACCCCGAGCTCGGCACTTCGGTACAGGTGACGCACATGACCGAGCTCATGGCCTCGGCGATCGCGGCCGGCAAGCTCGACCTGAAAAAGCCCGTCGATGCAGCGGTGACCTACCACGATCCCTGCTATCTCGGCAGGCACAACGAGATCTACGACGCCCCGCGGGAAGTGCTCAGGAGCATTCCGGGCGTGAAGTTCACCGAGATGATCCGCAACCGAGACTGCAGCCTGTGCTGCGGTGGAGGTGGCGGCCGGATGTGGATGGAGACCAAGTTCGGGGAGCGCTTCAGCGACCTGCGCATTCCGGAAGCCCTCGGGGTGGGTGCCGACGTCCTTGCCACGGCCTGTCCTTACTGCATCAACATGTTCGAGGACAGCCGATTGAACCTGAACAAGGAAGACGAGATACGGATCAAGGACGTGACCGAGCTGGTGGCCGAGGCCCTGGCTTGATCGGGAGAATGCCATGCCCAAGAAGATAGGCGTCTATATCTGTCATTGCGGCAGCAACATCGCCGGCACCGTGGACGTGGAGGCCGTGGCCGAGTTCGCCAAGGGCCTGGGCGGCGTCACGCTGGCGAAGGACTACAAGTTCATGTGCTCCGATCCGGGCCAGGACATGCTCAAGGAGGACATCCGATCGAGCGGCCTGGACGGCGTGGTCATCGCGGCCTGCTCTCCGCTGATGCACGAGCTGACCTTCCGCAAGGCCGCCCTGGAGGCGGGTCTGAATCCCTTCCTGGTCCAGATCGCCAACATCCGTGAGCAGTGCTCCTGGGTGACAGAGGACCGGGCGCTCGCGACCCAGAAGGCCAAGGCGCTGGTCGCCGGCGCGGTGGCCCGGGCCCTGTCCCACGAGCCGCTCGAGATGCGGCGGGTGGAGGTCCAGCCGTCCGCGCTGATCGTCGGCGGTGGCATCGCCGGCATCCAGGCGGCGCTGGATCTCGCCGACGCCGGGGTGCAGGTCTACATGGTGGAGCGCGAGCCCACGATCGGCGGCCACATGGCCATGTTCGACAAGACCTTCCCCACGCTGGACTGCTCGGCCTGCATCCTGACACCGAAGATGACCGCGGTGGGCAGCCACCCGAACATCCAACTGATGGCCTACTCCGAGGTCGAGGAGGTGAGCGGCTACATCGGCAACTTCCGGGTGAAGGTGCGCCGCAAGGCGGCCTACGTGGACCACGATAAATGCACCGGCTGCGGCCTGTGCATGGAGAAGTGCCCCTACAAGGTCGACAGCGAGTTCGATCAGGGTCTGAGCAAGCGCCGGGCCATCTACGTGCCCTTCCCCCAGGCCGTACCCAACAAGCCGGTCATCGATCGCGACGCGTGCGCCTACTTCAAGAAAGGAAAGTGCCGGGTTTGCGAGAAAGTCTGCGAGCCGGGCGCGATCGATTTCGAGCAGCAGGACAGCATCGAGGAGATCGAGACAGGCGCCATCATCGTGTCGACCGGCTTCCAGGCCATGGACATGACCGCCATGCCCCAGCTCGGCTACGGCAAGCATGCCGAGGTCTACAGCGCGCTCGAGTTCGAGCGGCTCAACAATGCGGCCGGTCCGACGCTCGGAAAGATCGTGACGAAGGACGGGCGCGAGCCCACCAGTGTGGCCATCCTGCACTGCACCGGCAGCCGTGACGAGAACTACCACCGCTACTGCTCGCGGGTCTGCTGCATGTATGCGCTGAAGTATGCGCATCTGATCAAGGAGAAGATTCCCGAAGCGGCGGTCTACCAGTTCTACATCGACATGCGCTGCTTCGGTAAAGGCTACGAGGAGTTCTACCAGCGGCTCCAGGAGGAGGGCGTGCGCTTCATCCGCGGCAAGGCAGCCCAGGTCTGGAGCGGCAAGGAGTACAGAGCCATCGCCACGGACGATACCGGGCTCGAGGTGGACGATGCCCAGCTCGTGGTCCAGGCGGAGGACACCCTGCTCGGCAAGCTCGTCAGGGTGCCCGTGGACATGATCGTGCTGACACCGGCCTTCGAGGCACGAGATGACGCAGAGCAGGTGGGCAAGGCATTCCTGCTCAACCGCGGCGCGGATGGCTTCTTCCTCGAGCAGCATCCCAAGCTGGCACCGGTCTCGACGACCAACGACGGCGTGTTCATCGCCGGCGGCTGCCAGGGTCCCAAGGACATCCCCGATACCGTGGCCCAGGGCTCGGCGGCGGCCAGCAAGGCCCTGTCGCTGATCACCCGCCGCGAGATCGAGATCGAGGCCAACACGGCCTATATCGACGAGGAGCTGTGCTCGGGCTGCAAGAACTGCCTGGACATCTGTCCATACAACGCCATCGACTTCGACGACGAGAAGAACCGGGCCGTGCTGAACGAGGCCCTGTGCAAGGCATGCGGCACCTGCGCGGCCACTTGCCCGAGCGGTGCCATCCGAGCCAGACACTTCGCAGATGACCAGATATTTGCAGAAATCGAGGGGGTCATGAGCATCTAGCGAGGAGGCGTGCTTTTGTCGGCTCCGGATGTCAGAAAAAGCTTGCGCTTTTCGGCCACAGGGACCACATACGGGCAGAGGCCGATATTCCAGTCCTGCGAGCGTTTGCGAGGTGCGCGATGAGCTTCGAGCCAAAGATCGTCGGATTTCTCTGCAATTGGTGCTCGTACACGGGCGCCGACCTGGCGGGTACCTCCAGGATGAAGTACCTGCCGAACGTCCGGGTGGTGCGCATCATGTGCAGCGGCCGGCTGGATCCCACCTTCGTGATGAAGGCGTTCAGCCAGGGGGCGGATGCCGTGCTGGTGGCGGGCTGCCACCCGGGTGACTGCCACTACCAGAACGGCAACATGAAGACGCTGAGGCGGATTCCCCTGCTCAGGCGCACGCTGGCCCAGCTCGGCATCGAGCCCGAGAGGCTGCGCCTGGAGTGGGTCTCGGCCTCGGAGGGCGAGCGCTACCAGTCGGTGGTCAACGAGTTCGTCGAGCAGGTCCGAAAGCTCGGGCCGCTGAACCTGGAGCTGGACCCGTCCGTAGAGCGCGCAGCTGGCTGAGCACGGGAAGAGGAGCGAGCGAGATGGCAGACGAAAAGCTGAGAGTGGCGATGTTCTGGGGCGCGGCCTGCGGCGGATGCGACGTGGCCCTGCTCGACATCCACGAGCACATCCTGGACGTGATCGAAGTGGCCGACATCATCTTCTGGCCCTGCGCCATGGACTTCAAGTTCAAGGACGTCGAGGCCATGCCGGACGAGCACCTGGACCTCACGTTCTACAACGGCGCGATCCGCAACAGCGAGAACGAGCACATCGCGAAGCTGCTGCGGCAGAAGTCCAAGCTCATGGCCGCGTTCGGCTCCTGCTCTCACATGGGCGGCATTCCGGGCCTGGGCAACTTCCACGACCGCAAGTCCATCTTCGAGACGGCCTACCTGAACACCAAGTCGACGCACAACCCCGACAAGGTCTTCCCCCGGACCGAGTTCGAGGTGCCCGAGGGCAAGCTGACGCTGCCCGAGATCTACGACACGGTCAAGACGCTCAACCAGACCGTGCCGGTCGACTACTTCATTCCCGGCTGCCCGCCCAACCCGGAGCAGATCTGGATCGTCATCCAGGCCGTGGCCAGCGGCAAGCTGCCGCCGAAGGGATCGACGGTGGGCGCGAGCGACAAGGCGCTGTGCGACGAGTGCCCGCGCAAGAAGACCGAGCTCAAGTTCAAGCAGTTCAAGCGCCGGCACCTGGTCCATCCCGATCCCGAGGTCTGCTTCATGGAGCAGGGGATCGTCTGCCTGGGCGCGGCCACGCGGGCCGGCTGCGGCTGGCGATGCATCCAGTCCAACATGCCCTGCCGCGGCTGCTACGGTCCGCTGCCCAACGCCAGAGACCAGGGTGCCAAGATGCTGACCGCGATCGCGAGCCACATCGACAGCGAGGATCCCGAGGAAGTCGAGCGCATTCTCGACACGCTGCCGGACCCTGCCGGCTATTTCTATCGATTCGGACTGCCGCTCTCGCTGCTTCACCGGCGCCAGCGGCGGAATGCCTGAGCGTGACCAGGAGGCCAGCAGATGAAAAAGGTGAGCATCGACCCGATCACCCGCCTCGAGGGCCACGGCAAGATCGAGATTTTTATGGATGACGACGGCAACGTGGCCAACGCCTACCTGCAGATTCCGGAGCTGAGGGGCTTCGAGCAGTTCTGCGTCGGCCGCCCGGTCGAGGAGGTGCCCCGGATCGTGACCCGGATCTGCGGCGTCTGCCCGACCGCCCACCACATGGCCGGGGCCAAGGCCGTCGACGCGGTCTACCACGTGGAGCTGCCACTCGCGGCCAAGAAGATCCGCGAGCTGCACTACGCCGTGTACTACTTCTACGATCACACCCTGCACTTCTACTACCTGGGCGCGCCCGACTTCGTGGTCGGGCCGACCGCGCCGGCCGCCAAGCGCAACGTCCTGGGCGTCATCGAGAAGGTAGGGCTCGAGATCGGCAAGCAGGTCATCGAGCACCGCCGCTTCGCCCAGGACATGCAGATCCTGATCGGCGGCCGCTCCACGCACCCGGTCTTCTGCATCGCGGGCGGGGTGAGCAAGGGCCTGACCAAGGACGACGTGGCGGAGCTTGCGGAAAAGGGCGCCAAGTGTCTGGAGTTCGCCAAGTTCTCGCTCAAGCTCTTCGAGGACGTGGTGCTGGGCAACAAGGAGTACGTCGATCTGATCCTCAGCGAGCCCTACCGGCTCGAGATCGGCGACATGGGCCTGGTGGACGAGAACAACAAGGTCAACTTCTACGACGGCAAGGTGCGGGTCAAGGACGCCTCCGGCAAGGAGGTCTGCAAGTATGCGGCAGCGGACTATTACGAGCACATCGCCGAGCACGTCGAGCCTTACTCGTACCTGAAGTACCCCTTCATCAAGAAGCGCGGCTGGAACGGCTTCGTCGAGGGAGCCGACTCCAGCATCTACCGGGCGATTCCGCTCAGCCGGCTCAACGCCGCAGACGGTATGGCCACCCCCTTGGCGCAGGAGCACTACGAGAAGATGTACGAGACGCTCGGCGGCAAGCCGGCCCACCAGACGCTCGCCATCCACTGGGCCCGGCTGGTCGAGCTGCTCTACTCGGCCGAGCTGTGGATGGAGATCGCCGCCGACGAGGAGATCCTCTCCGACGATATCCACACCATCCCGACCGCCACGCCCACCGAGGGCATCGGCATCGTGGAGGCACCGCGCGGCACGCTCACCCACCACTACGAGACCGACGAGAACGGCATCGTGACCAAGGTCAACCTGATCGTGGGCACGACCAACAACAACGCGCCCATCTCCATGTCGGTCAAGAAGGCCGCCCAGCACGTGTTGGCCGGCAAGAAGGACCCCGAGGAGGGGCTGCTGAACATGGTGGAGATGGCCTTCAGGGCCTACGATCCGTGCTTCAGCTGCGCCACCCACTCGCTTCCGGGCCAGATGCCCCTGGAGATCAAGGTCTTCGAGGCCGACGGCTCCCTCCGGCACCACCTTGTACGCAGCTGAGCCAGGCGCCTGCCCGCTGATCCTGGGCCTGGGCAACCCCATCCTGGGAGACGACCGGATCGGGCTGGAGGTGGCCCGGGCGCTGCACGCCCGCCTGCCGCCGGGCGCGGCCGCGCTCTGCGAGGCCGAGCTGGGGGGCATGGAGCTGATGGATCGGCTGGAGGGCTGGCGCAAGGTGGCGCTGATCGATGCGCTCGAGCCCGGCGCGCTCGAGCCCGGTGCGCTCGTCGAGCTCGAGCTCGACGATCTCGCCACCCGCTATGCGCCCCTCACCCCGCACAACGCCGGCTTGTGCCACTGCCTGGAGCTCGGAATGCGGCTCGGCATGCAGATGCCGGACGACCTGGTCGTCTTCGCGATCGGCGTCCAGGACCCCTACACCTTCTCCGAGCAGCTCACCGCCCCGTTGGCGCAGGCGCTGCCCGGTCTCGTCGAGGAGATCTTCGAGCGCCTCTTCGGGCCCGTTGGGCGCTGGGGCTGTCAGTAGACGAAGTCGTCCTCTCCGTCGGTGATGGTGACCAGCACGATGGTGTCCGCCACCACCTCCGGCTCCTCGCTATCCAGCCGATCCAGGGCCTGGATGATTCTGTCGGCGTACTGCTCGTCGTAGGCCACGACGTGCAGCATGGAGCGCACCCAGGCATCCTCGGGCGCGGCGTTGGCCTCGCTCGCCTGGATGTCTTCGAGCTTGCGCCGCAAGAGGTCCAAACCCTCTTCCAGCGTGTAGGGATCGGTGGGCGGATAGTGGAAGGCGCGGGTGACGCTCACGCCCACCTTGCGCTCGTCGATGCGCACCAGGATGTCGGTCTTCTTGCCGCCCGGATCCTGATAGAGGATCTCGGCCTCCGTCTTGATGAGCTCCGCCAGCTCGCAGCGGTAGAGCATCTCGTATGCGATGACCTCGGAGTGGATCGAGCTTCCGCCCAGGTTGCCGTCGTCGTAGACCTTCCGTCCGCCGGCGGACAGCTCGCCGTAGACGAAGCCGGCCGCACCGAAGTCGATGAAGTTGACGAAGTCGTACGACGCGCTGCTGCTCCACTCCTCGTCGTCCAGCTCGCCGCACTGGCCCAATATCTCACCCCAGCCCGGCAGGGGGACCTCGAGGCCCGGATCTCCGCCGTCCTCGCCCGCGTCCAGCCCGGCGTCAGGCCCGGCGTCCTCGCCCCCGTCCCTTCCATCGGATGAGCCCCCGCAGGCGCCCAGGACGAGGCCGAGCGCCAGGACCGCGATCAGGGTGGATCTCGCGTGCATGGCGCGTCCCTCCAAAAGTCGTGAGCACCAATCTACGCACTCGTCGGCGTGGTCGCAATCCATTTCCTCGACACTGGCCGAGAGAGTTCACATCCGTGTATTGTCGAATGGAGCACGACTGGAGGTCCTCGATGCGAAAGCGGGCGCTGATCGCGGCTCTGGCAATCGTCATCTTCTCCTCGCCTTCGTCGGCAGGGGAGGACAGGACGCTCTCGCCGTACTTCCTGGTCCTGTCCGGCGATCCGGCGACAGACCGGCTTCCGCTTATGAGCACCCGCGCCGACGTGCACATCGCCGGGGTGATCGCCCAGGTGCAGGTCACTCAGGTCTACAAGAACGAGGGCCGGAGCACCCTGGAGGCCATCTACGTCTTCCCGGCCTCGACCCGGGCTGCGGTCTACGCCATGAAGATGCAGATCGGCCAACGCATCATCGAGGCCAGGATCGAGGAGCGCGAAAAGGCCCGGGTAGACTACGAGAGTGCCCGGCAGGAAGGTCGCACCGCGTCGCTGCTGGAGCAGCAGCGGCCCAACGTCTTTTCGATGAACGTGGCCAACATCCTGCCCGGCGACGAGATCCGGGTGGACTTCGAGTACACCGAGCTCCTGGTCCCGGTGGACAAGGTCTACGAGTTCGTCTACCCCACCGTGGTGGGGCCGCGCTACTCGGAGACGCCCGAGAGCAGCGCACCCGACCGCGAGCGCTTCGTGGAGACGCCCTACCAGAGAGAGGGCGAGGAGCCCCTCTACGCCTTCGGCCTGGACCTGGTGCTGAGAAGCGGGGTGCCGATCGCCGGCATCGAGAGTGCGAGCCACCCGGTGGCGGTCCAGATGCAGGGGGTGCGGACGGCCCGCATCCACCTGCCCGAGAGCCGCGAGCATGGCAACCGCGACTTCGTGCTGCGCTACTCGCTGGCTGGCGGCCGCATCGAGACCGGCATGCTGCTCTATCCCGGGCCCGACGAGAAGTTCTTCCTCTTGATGATGGAGCCGCCCGAGCGGGTGGAAGCGAAGGACGTGGTCGCCCGCGAGTACGTCTTCGTGGTGGACGTGTCCGGATCCATGAACGGCTTTCCCCTCGACACGGCCAAGTCGCTGATGAAGGACCTCCTGGGGGATCTCGGCGCCGACGATCTCTTCAACCTGGTCCTCTTCGCCGGGACCGGCTCGCTGTTCAGGAAGCGATCGGTCTCCGCGAGCCCCGGGCACATCGAGGAGGCCATCGATTTCTTGGGCGAGCAGGAGGGCTCGGGGGGCACCAGCCTCCTTCCGGCGCTTCGCCGCGCGCTCGATCTCCCCCGGACCGGGGGCAGCTCCCGGATCGTCGTGGTGGTCACCGACGGCTACGTCGACGTGGAGAAGGAGGCCTTCGAGCTGGTGCGCGCCCATCTGGATGAGATGAACCTCTTCTCCTTCGGCATCGGCAGCTCGGTCAATCGCTTTCTCATCGAGGGGATGGCCCGGGCGGGCATGGGTGAGCCCTTCGTGGTGCTTCGATCCGAGGAGGCGAATGAAGCCGCGGACAGGTTCCGCGCGTACATCGAGCGCCCCTTGATGCAAGGCATCCGGCTCGGCTTCGAGGGCGGCTTCGACGCCTACGACATCGAGCCGGCCGCGATCCCGGATCTCTTCGCCGCGCGTCCCATCATCGTCGCCGGCAAGTACCGCGGCGAGCCGCGAGGCGTGGCGGTGGTCCGCGGGCATGTGCCCGGCGAGGAGCTGGAGGGCAGGCTGGCCCTCGCGCAGGCCGACCGCTCGGAGGACAACCGGGCCCTGCGCACCCTGTGGGCCCGGCAGAAGATCATGCAGCTCTCCGACATGAACAGGAACCAGTACGACGCTGCGCTCGTGCAGCGGGTGACCGAGCTGGGGCTGAAGTACGGCTTGCTCACCGACTACACCTCCTTCGTGGCCACGGACAGCGTGGTGCGGGCCGACGGCACCCGGGCCGAGACGGTCAAGCAGCCGCTCCCGCTCCCCCGAGGCGTCGGCGGCCTGGCGGTGGGCGAGAGCATGACGGCGTGCGAGGCGGCTCCATTCTACTCGTCGTCGAGCGTGTGGAGCCTGTTTCATTTCGGCGTCAACCTGGACTTGTTCACGCTGACCGGCTCGGCCGGCGACGGGGCGATCAACCACTTCGCCGAGATCGACTTCCTGCTCATGGCCCCGATGCTCTCGCGCTTCAACCTGTATTTCGGTGCCGGCATGGGCGTGTTCGCCCCGCGGGTCCGCCTGGGCGCGGACCTCTTGCTCTTCGATCGCGGCGAGTCTGGCCCGATGCTCAAGCTGGGCGGCCGCTACATCTTCGTCACCTGGGTGGCCGATGCCCCCGACGCGTACGAGCACTTCGACGCCGAGTTCGACTTCGCTTTCGGCTTCATGGGCGAGCTGGGCCTGGGCTGGCGCTTCGTCCTGGACCCCTTCGCCCTGCAGCTCGTGGGCATGTACCTGGTGGGCCCCATGTGGCCGGTGAAAGGCGGTGACGACCGCGCCCCCGGCGAGCTCTCGCCCGAGGGCATGGCCGTCTTCCACGGAGGAACCGTCTCGCTGACCTTCGAGTGGTGAGCAGCTCGACGGCTCCGGCCCAGATCGTCGGAAAGAAAGAACAATCCGCGAAGTTGGATCCGGCCTTTACAAAAAACCCGAAAATCCGGTCTTAGGGATTATAAAGGAAGACGCCTGGCCAGGCTCTTCGGCACAGAAAACCCAGAACCGGACGTGCTGGAGGCTGAACATGAAATCGTCGCTCTCTATCGTATTCGTCATCGCCCTCGTCGGCCTGGCGGGCTGCAACGGGATCGCCGATCCCGGGCACGGCGATCCCTACCTGGTGCTCAATGGCAAGATCACCAACGAACAGGCCCTCACGACCCCCGATAACCTGCGGGTGGCCCTGCTGTGGGTCAACGAGGCTCCCGAAGGTGAGCCCTATGGCGCATTCAAGATCGCCCAGGAGACCGAGATCAACGCCGAGTTTCCGACCTTCTTCGAGTTGAGCGTGGATGCGCTCCCTCCCGCCGAGGCCATGATGGACCTGGGCGATCTCGAGGGAGAAGACGACCTTCCCCCCGGCCTGGAAGGCACCTCGGTGGCCTTGGGCTCCATCATCGTCTACCACGACGGAAATGACAACCACGCGCTCGACCTGCTGGACGACCAGGACACGGAATCCATCGATACCGTCCTTGGAACTCCCGAGGATTTCGTGATCGTCTATCTCGAGGGCGAACCGTTCTCATTCGAGGATGAGGGCGCGATCATCCGACTGGAGCGCGGCTTCAACTTGGTCGAGCTGACGGACAGCGCCGCCCTGGACGCCTGCGACACAGCCGCCGACGCTTGCTGGGAGCAGGCGGAGACCCCGGAGGAGCAGGACGCCTGCTGGGCCCAGTCGCGGACCTGCATCGAGCAGGTTTTTGAGGACGATCCCCCCGAGACGGTTGGGCTGGACACGGAGATCGTCATCGACCTGAGCTCCGATCCCAGGCTGGCCACCATGCTCTGCAGCGCCGGTGGAATCGAGGCCTCGGGCGGCACCACGAACATGGACGACAACTTCGACATCCTGGATCCGGAGACCTGGCCCGAAGGCATGCTGATCTCGTGCAGCCAGGATGGCAGCCTGTTCGATTACTTCTACGAAGAGGTGTCCGGCACCGTCTGCCAGAGGATCATCCACAGCGGTGAAGGAACCTTGGAGTGGCCGCCTTTCGAGCCCTTGCCGGACTGGTGGCCTTGCGAGCAACCATAGCGGGATCTCGAACACCCAGGGGGCTGGCATGACCAGCCCCCTGTTCCCATGCAACATGGCACTGAGCGAGGAACAAGTCGTGGCAGCCTATGAGCGATACGGGCACTTGGTGCTGCGTCGATGCCGTTTCATCCTTCGCGACGAGCAGCTGGCCGAAGACGCCCTGCATGAGGTCTTCGTCAAGGTGATGAAGTACGGCGAGAGCCTGCTGGATGCAGATGCGCCTGTGCGCTGGCTCTACCGGGTAGCCGAACGGGTGTGCTTCGACCAGCTCAAGAAGCGACCCGCTAAGCAGGAGGTCGAGATGATCGAGCAGGACACCGCTGGCAGGGGAGCGGATCCGGCCGCGGAGGTGTCCGATCGCGAGCTGCTCGTGAAGTTCCTCGATCATTTCGACAAGAAGACCCGCAGACTGGTGCTCCTGTACCACCTGGATGGCTACTCGCAGGATCAGATCGCCCGGGAGACCGGCTGGTCGCGCCAGACGGTGCACAAGAAGCTGGCCCGGGTACACGAGAAGGCAGAGAGCCTTCGCCGATCGCTGGGGATAGCGTGATGGAACTCGTGTCATCCCATCCGGCCGCATACGACCTGGACTGCTACCACGTACAGGCCTTGGACGGCGAACGGCGGCAGGAAGTCCGCCGGCATGTCGAGTCCTGCGATCGCTGCCGGGCCTACCTGGCCGAGCTGGACGCCCAGCGCGAGGCACTGCACAAGCGGCTGCCGGCCCAGTCCTTCTTCGGGGAAGTAGGCAAACGGGCCGGGCCGTGCGCAATCCGAACGAGTCTCATCCCGGCCTGGGGCTTCGCCCTGGCAGGCCTCGTGGTCCTCGGGCTCCTTGCCTTCTTCTCCTGGCCAGCAGGCACGAGCGTGGACGAGGTGCGCATCATGGGTGGATTCCAGGTGCACGTCTTCGTCGAGCGCGGCGAAGCGGTCGAGCAGGTGGTGACGGCCGCCAGGGTGTCCGAAGGCGACGCGGTCCGGTTCTGCCTGGTGTCGCCCCGCCCGGCCTACGTGGCGGTGTTCTTCATGGAGGACAGCGGGAAGGTGAGCTGGTACTTGCCCGGGTCGGGATCCGATGCACCTCTCGAGATAGCGGCCGGTGAGACCACATTGCCGGCGAGCGCCCGCTTCGACGCCTCCACCCGTAACGAACGCGCCTTTGTGATCCGGTCTGCCGAGCCTTTCGTGCCGGGCGAGGTGGCCGGGCGCGTCCAGGACGCCTGGCGGCGGGCAGGCTCGGTGGACTTCAGCTCGGCTGACTGGCTCGCCGGCTTCCAAGAAGTCGAGAGCGTTGTGTTCGAGAAGAAATGAGCCCGCTCAAGGCCATCGTCTTGATCTTGTTGGCGGGGCTGGTCACACCGGCCTTGGCAGCCGAGAAGATCGTCGTCGCGGTGGGCAACAACCTCGGCCTGGAGGGAGAGGAGCCCCTGCGCTTCGCGGAAAGAGACGCACAGCGGATGGCGGACGTGATGGTCGATCTGGGCGGTGCCGACCGGCAGAGGGTCTTCGTCCTCCGAGGTCAGAAGCCGGCCGGATTGCAGGCCGTCTTGATCGAGATCCGGGGCCGGGCGGCGGAGCTCGCCAGGCAGGGGCGGGATGTCATGCTGGTGTTCTACTACGCCGGGCATGGCGATCGAAACGCCTTGAACATGGGGCCCGAGAAGCTCTCCCGAACCCGACTCGACAATTGGATCGAGCAGATACCGGCCTCGCTCAAGCTGCTCGTGATCGACTCCTGCCAGACCGCCGGCGGCTCAAGGGCGCGCGGAGTCACCCGGGGCGAGCCCTTCGACATCCACCTGAGCGCGCAGCCGAATGCCGGGACCGTGGTGGTCACCTCCGCCAGCCCCGGCGAGCCGGCCCAGGAGTCGGACGAGCTGGGTGGCGCGGTGTTCAGCCATTACCTGCTTTCCGGACTGCGCGGGCCGGCGGACAGCAACGCGGATCGTCAGGTAACCCTCCAGGAGGCCTATGCCTTCGCTTACAGCCGGACGTTGCTGCGGACCGCCGGTCACCGGGCCGGTGTCCAGCATCCGGTGTTCGACTATGATCTGAAAGGCTCGGGCCCGCTCGTGCTGACACAGACCGGGAGCGCTTCGGCCCGGCTGGTGTTTCCGGCCGAGAGCGACGTCCGCTACCTGGTCTACCGCCTTCCAGGGCGGAACATCCTGGCCGAGGTCCCTTCCCGCGCCGACCGAGAAAGCACCCTGGCGCTTCCAGCGGGCCGCTTCCTGGTGCAGAGACGCGAGCTCGGGCGCTACGGCTTGCTGGAAGTCGATCTTCCCTGGGGCGGGCAGCAAGCCATCGACCCGGAGCGTTTCAGCAGAATGGATTACCAGCGTCTGGCCTTGCGCGGCGGACGCATCTCCATTCACAACTGGCTGGTGGCCGCCGGCTACCACACCGAGCTGATTCCCTCGGCCGACCTGGGCATGGCCCAAGGCGGGATCATCTCGGCCGGCTACACCTCGGGCAGCCTGTTCTTCGACTTGAGGACGACGTTCTGCTGGTCTCCGATAGACTACGATCGCTACATCGGCTCCGAGTATCGTCTGGGCCTGTGCCCGTCGGTCAACATTCTGCTGGGACAAAGCCGCTTCGGATTTCGGCTGGGCCTGGGTCTCTTGATCCAGCCCACCTGGCAGCACCTGATCGACCGGCAGGCCGATCGCCTCGCTGCGGCGGGATTGGAGTACGAAGAACGCCACCGATCGGTCGGGCTGGGCCCCCAGTTGATCGCCGGGTTCTCCACAGCCATCCTGCCATTCACCGCCATGCAGCTGGAGATCAGTTATTCCCCCGTGTGGATCCACACGGTCTCGGGGCCCATCGACCTGCGTCACTCGATCGGCCTCGGGGTCGGGGTGAGCCACGCATTCTAGTCCTGAAACAAGCGCGTTGCGCTTGTTTCAGGACTATTAATATC
>JAFGRB010000163.1 GCA_016935365.1 Deltaproteobacteria bacterium | reverse complement strand
GATGGTATTAGGCCTGAAGCAAGCGCAACGCGCTTGTTTCAGGACTAGTCTTTCGGTCCTGGATCGAGGAACTCAGTCACGTCTGTCGGCTCGGCCGAGATGGGGCCTGCGGACAGGATCGGGGAGGCATCCAGCTCATCCGCCTCCATCATGCCCACGATCCGCTGAAGGATCTGATCGATCTCGGCCTGCTGTTCGAGGGGCAGCTTGGAGAGCCTTTCAGCAAAGCGCTGGTGAAGCGGAGCGGGCGCTGACTCGACCAGGCCTTTACCCTCTTCCGTCAATTGCAGGTTGACGCGTCGTTT
The DNA here is from genome assembly GCA_016935365.1 of Deltaproteobacteria bacterium. Lineage (GTDB taxonomy): Bacteria > Myxococcota > B64-G9 > B64-G9 > B64-G9 > JAFGRB01. The sequence continues at coordinate 20,273 of JAFGRB010000163.1, read as the reverse complement.
GTCCGAGGGGTCTCGCTCGCGGGTGACCAGCTTGCGGCGCTCGAGCCGGTCGAGGATGCCGGACACGGTTGCCTGGCTGAGGCAGATCTGGGTGGCCAGCTGGCTCGGGGTGATCTCGCCGAGCTGGCTCAGGGTCCTCAGACACACGAGCTGCGGGCCGGTGAGCTGGTATCGAGAGGCGAGCTGCTTGCTGTAGAGATCGATGGCGCGGGTGATGCGCCTCAGCGAGCGCAAGATGCTCTCATCATATGCGGAAGCCATGGTCTGTTTGAAGATAGCAGCGCCAGCCTGCGAGTCAACCCCATTGTTGGAGAGGCCATCCTCACCGATTGTCATCGTCTCGCCGAGGTGATATGGCGGTCGTGATGCAGCGCAGCAAAACGCCCGAGCCCGCCGCATGTCTCGGCTGCGGTGTGTGTCTGCAGCGATGTCCGGTGCTCGACCTCGATGCGCTGGCCGCCAGACAGGCTGTGCGCGACCTGGACGCGGGTCTGGCCTCGCCGGTGCTGCATGACTGCATCGCCTGCCGCGCTTGCTCGCTTGTCTGCCCGCAAGGCCGGGACCCATCCGAGAGAATCATCGGCCGCTGGCAGCAGCTGATCCTCGAGCGCGGCCTGCCGGCCAGAGCAGGCCTGTTCATGGTCAGCCGCTTTCCCAACTTCCGCTCGCGCTTGCTGCCCGCACTGCCGGCCGACGAGCGCAGGCTCGTCGCAACCTGGAGCCGACCGCCATCCGAAGGGGCCCGAGAGATTCTGTACCCGGGCTGCAACTGGCTCACCTCTCCCTATCTGGCCGCGAGCTCGCTGCTCGACGGGCTGCCCATCCACGGAGCCCTGGAGCTCTGCTGCGGGGCGACCCTTTCGCGCAGTGGGCTCAAAGGAGATGCCTCGCGCCAGGCCCGCCGGGTTCACATGCACCTCGCCAGCCTGGAGATTACAAGGCTCTGGGTGCCGTGCGCGGCCTGCCTTCACGCGCTGTGTACCGAGCTGCCTGACAAGCTGCCTTTTCCTGTCGAGCACCTGTCCACCAGACTGCTCGACCAGATCGACGCAGGCCGGATTCGAACGCGCAACCTCGGAATGGAAGTGGCCCTGCAGATTTCGTGCAACGATCACCTGCTGGGCCCCGCACACATGGAACGAGTCCGGGAGCTGCTCGCGCGTCTCGGGCTGCGGGTTCGCGAGATCCAGGAACCGTGCTGCGGCATCGGGGCGGGTTTCTCTCCGCTTTCCGGCTATCACCCCATCGACATCCTCCGGACCAGCCTGCGCACACTTCGCCAGGCCCGCCAGACCGGCGCCGATGCGCTGGTGGTGCTGTGCGCGGGCTGCCTGCAGACCCTGAGCGTCGCCTCGCTGCTCATGCCCTCCTCGCCGGAGCTCTACCACCTCTTCGAGCTGGTCCAGCTGGCTGCGGGCGAGCGTCCGCTCAGACGCCACATCGGTCGAGCGCGGCTCTGGTGGTGCTGCATCGCCCCGCACTTGCTGCGACCGGGACGTATCTTTCCGGAGGGTGGTCCATGAGCGGCTGCGTGGAGTGCGGGCTGTGCTTGCTCGCCTGTCCGAACCTCCAGCTCTCGCCTGCAAGGGCCGTGGAGCAGGTCAGGCTGCTGCGCTCCGAGCGCTATGCGCGCAGCCCAGCCTTCCAGCGCTGCAACACCTGCAACCGCTGCGAGCTGGTCTGCCCAGAGCGCGCAGCCCCCTTCGAGCGCATGCTGGATCTCTTCGCCGATTACCGCCGCCAGCACGGCCTGGGCTTCGGCGCCAGGCTCGTGCTGCCGAGCGAGGCGGGCAACCTCTGGTCCTGCACCCAGTTCATGCTGCCTCCAGAGGAACGAGCCCAGGTCCAGACCTGGCACCGACGGTTCGCATCGGGTCGTCGCATGGAGACGCTTCTTCTGACCGACTTCTACACCGAGCTCACCCCCCATCTCGCAAGCCTGGAGGTGCTCGCCCCGCTCGAGCCCTGCATGGCCGGCAGCCCGGGGCTGTGGGGCTGCGGCGGCGACAGCCACAAGCTCGGCCTTCGGGCGGTGACCGCGTCGGTGGCCCGGCTGCTCGAAGGGGTCTTCGAGCGCCTGGGTGTGCGCCGGGTGATCACCTTCATGCAGGCCGAGGCGGCCATGCTGGAGACGGTGCTGCCGGAGCGCTACGGGGCGCGCTTCTCCCTGGATTCGATCTCCAGCCTGGATGAATGGCTGCTCGATGGCTTGCGCAGGGGTGAGATCCGGCCAGGACCCCCCTCGGACGGCCTGGTCACGATCCACGATCACTGCATGTCGCGATATGCCGGCGGCAAGGCCCAGCTGGTGATCCGCGAGATCGTGGACCAGCTCGGGCTGCGGGTGCGAGAGATGGTGCACAGCGGGCCCGATGCCCTGTGCTGCGGCTGGGCGGATGCGATCCCCGGCCTCTTCGAGGGCGGCGACTCGCCACTGCGCAGCCTGCTCGGCTTGCTCCGCGGTCTGGACCGCAGGCTGCGAGAGGCAGAGGCCACCGGCGCGCAGCTGCTCGTCACATCCTGCCCGGCCTGCCACCTCTTCCTGCACCTCATGGCCCGTCTGTCCGGGAGGCGGATCCGCGTCCGTCACCTGGCAGACCTGGTCGACCGTGAGGCTGGCAGCCCCCGGGCCGACCGCGACGAGCGCATGGATGCCAGGAGCGCGGACATCCTGGCTGCGGCGGTAACGACCGCTCTAGACTGGCTGCGCGCTGGCCGGAAAGGTCGATTCGATCCCCGGCCTCCACCATCGGATCGCATCGAGCCACTGCCCCACCTGCCAGCAGACCGCCAGCAGAAGCTCGCGCGCCTGTCGGCGAGACTCCGTCCCGCCCTGGGACAGCCAGTCGCCGCACGGGCCGTGCGTGGAGCGATCGCGGCGGTCCGACTGGCGGATGCGGCCCGCAGCCTGAGCGCCCTCCTGCCAGGGACTTGAGAGGTGCTGCATGGACAGAGCCCATACCTTCGAACAGACTCGCAGGAGCCTCGGATTCGATCGCTGTGTCGAGTGCGGTGACTGTCTGGTCCACTGCCGATACATGGATCTCGATCGACGGGCAGCCCAGCGCGAGGTCGCGCTCATCAAGCAGGGGGCGATACGCGAATCGATCGCGATGTCAGAATGCAGAAGCTGCTATGCCTGTAACACCGTCTGCCCGACGGATGCCCATCCATACGAGCGGATCCATCTCCTCTGGGCCCAGCACCACTTTACCGACGGCTTGCCCATCCGCGCACAGTACATCCTGCCGTCATCGAGCTGGGAGCACTTCCGGCAGGACCTGCCATTCGATAGCCGAGAGCGCACGCTGCACCGCCGCTGGTCGGTCGAGCAGCCGCCCGGGCCGATCTGCCTGTTCGCGGGCTGCAATCTCTTGGCTGCACCCCGGCTGGCCGAGGGTGCGATCTTCGACCATCTCCCGGTCTGGGGCCGATTCGATCTGTGCTGCGGTGAGATGTTCTGGCGCATGGGCCTCGTAGAAGCCGCAGCCCGGCATGCGGCCAGGCTCGAGGCGTTCTTCAGGGGCAAGCCCGTCGAGGAGCTGGTCCTGCTCTGCCCGGCCGGCCAGCAGATGCTCACCCACATTTTTCCCGAGCACCTGGGCGTGCGACTGCCTTTCAGGGTGACCGGATTCGCCGACTGGATGCTCGCGGCGCTCGACTCGGGGCGCATCCGGCTGCAACAGCCGTTTCGCGGCGAGTCCATCGTATTGCACGACTCTTGCCAGGGACGCCTGCTCGGCGAGGCATTCATGGATCGCCAGCGCGAGCTGCTCGAGCGGCTTGGCCTCATGGTCTACGAGACGCCGCGAAACCGGACGAGCGGGCTGTGTTGCGGAATCGCCTCCGGATGCAAGTCGCTCGATCCGCGCCACGTCATCGCAGATGGGATGCGGCAGCTCGTGGAGCTGGACCGGGCACCTGGCGATCTCATCGCGGTCTACTGCACCGGCTGTCTGCATACCCTGAATGCGCTCGGCCAGCTCAAGGGGCTGCTTCCGGACGCGCCTGACAGCCTGTGGGGACGGCGCAAGCCGATCGCGAGCGTATTGGAGCTCGTTCGCCAAGCGCTGGGTGAGCGGATCGAGCTCGATGGCGCGGCCAGGGCGAGACAGATGCTCCTCGGTATCGCGCGCCACGCCCTGCCCGCGCTCGTCAGCCCCGCGCGCTTCCAGCCCTGACATCCCTGTCGTATGCGCGTGCGGCCCGCTCGCGCCCGTGTTCTCAAGTCGATGTAAAGGCACCTTTTTCTGTGTGGCCTGTCGATTGCAAGACGGTCTGTCGAAATGACAAGGAGAAAACGAGATGCGATCCCAGCTCATGCTCTTTTCGCTCGCATCCGCTGCCCTGCTGGCCGCCCCGTCCTGCGCCATGGACAGCCCGGGCGCGCTCGAGCAGGCTGGCTTCAGCGCCGGTTGCAGCGGTGCCGATGCCGTCTGTCTCGTGGGCGGCATCGATGCGCCCATCGCCCTGGGCGCCACGCTACCGGTGCACATCGACCTGCACGTACCGGGCAGCACAAGCCCCATGACCCCGCTCGTACCGGTCGACAGCTCGGTGGTCGGCGCCGAGGGGTACGCGCTCACCGGGAAGGAAGAAGGGGTCTGCGCCGTGCTGCTCTGCTCTCCAGCCGGCCAGGTGCTGGACTTCATCCACGTCTGGGTGGAGAGACCCGCCCACCTGGGGTTCAGGCGCCTGCATGAAGACGGCAGCGACCTGGGCCGGGTGGAGCGGGACTTCGAGATGTTCGTCGGCGACGAGGCCTACCTGTTGATCGAACCCCGGGCCGGGCTCCAGCCCCTGCTGGGCTACTTCCCGGATGCCACCTGGAGCCTCGAAGGGCAGGCCGTCGCCCTGGTGGATGAGGGCGTGGGCCACCGCCGGCGTCTGATGGCGCGCACTGCGGGAGTGTCACTGCTCAGGGCCAGTGCGGCTTCCCTGGAAGCCTGCGTCGAGATCGAGGTGCTGCCATGAGATCTTTCTTCTGCGGCTCGCTGCTCTGCCTGGGGGCCTTGCTCGGAAGCGGCTGCGAGTGGACCGAGTTCACGGCCGTGTCCACGCCGCCGCCAGGCAAGATTGCCGAGTTGGACGACGGAGACCGGCGCGTGGAGATCGGTGAGCGGGTGGCCCTGGCGATCGAGTGCAGCAACTCGACCGGCCCCTGTCGGGACGTGGTGGCATCGAGCGACGACCCCGACTGCCTGCGGGTCTACCCCGCGTACGTGGATTACCTGGTGGCCGCCTACGAAAACGGCCGCTACGAGGGAATGCGACAGGCCTCGGTCTTCGTGCTGACCGGCCAGCACGCAGGCAAGACCCGGCTTCGATTCCAGACCAATGCCGGCAGCGCCACCTTCGACGTCACCGTCCACGAGGACGTGAACTGAGCTGGGAAGCTTGCTCCGCCGACCGATCGATGCTTGAATCGGGCCAGGAGGTCGCGATGACGAAGTCCCTGCTCTTCTTCTGGCCCCTGGCTGTGCTCATCGCGCTGTTCAGCGGACCGGCCTGTGAAGATGATTCCTCCACATCGGGCACATTGGAGCCCATGCGCGCCGAGAAGCTCACCACCTTCACCGCCGAGGATCGGGATCCCACCGAGGACGACTTCGTCAAGGCGTCCATCCGGATCGGCTGCATCAGCAAACGGGTCAGGGACCGCGAGCAGCTCCAGAAGGCCATGGACGAGATCTACAAGCGGAACCACTTCAAGTCGGCCCAGCAGTATGCAGAGATGGCGGGAAGGCTGACCCGCAACCGCAAGATCTCCGAACGCATCCTGACCGGGATCCGCAACTGCGTCAAGAGGAAGTGAGCCGGATCAGGAGACGCCCTCCTCGGCGGGAGGTGGAATCTTGATCTCCTGACCCTCGTTGAAGGCCCAGTAGCCGCTCGGCAGCTTCTTGCCCCCGTTTTCCTGAAGCCACTTGTTGATCGCCTTGGGATCCGACGTGCCCATGGTGGCCTCGGCGATGGTCTGCCAGGGGATCCCGAACCGCTCTCCCAGGTTGGCGAGCGTGTCGCCTTTCTGGATTTCGTAGCCCATCCCGGCCGGGAACATGATCCGGACCGTCTCGGGCTGCTCGCGCCACATCTTCATCATCTCTTCCATGTTCTGCTCTTCACTCATGACCCCTCCTTCTTCTGTCAGGGTTTCCAAAAGCTATCCATTGACGAGGGCCAATCTAGCGAGAATGGGTCAGCGGGTCAAGCCGCCTCGGCAAAAAAAACCTTGACCCGGCTACCCACTCGAATAAGCTTGCCCCGTTCGTCCCGTAACACAGGTGTCAGCACCGGGGCTGGATTCGGGCTGCGCCATGAAAGGAAAGGGAGAGGCAAAATGAAGGCAATCCGGATTCTTTTCGCGCTCGTGATCGCGCTGGGGCTCGCGCTCAGCGGCTGCAAGAAGGAAGAGAAGAAGGCCGAGCCGGCCCCGCCGGCGGCCGCGAAGGAAGAGCCCAAGAAGGAAGAACCGGCCAAGGAGCCCGCCGCTGCTGCCGAGCCTGGCGAGGCGGAGTACATCAAGGCGGCCATCGAGATCGGCTGCCTGGGCAAGACCCTCGAGGACAAGACCCAGATGCCCGCCAAGGCGATGGAGATCCAGAAGAAGTACAACTTCAAGCCCGAGACCTGGGTCGAGATGGCCCAGAAGTACGGCACCAACCCCGAGGTCGGCAAGAAGATCGTCGAGGGCATGAAGGACTGCAAGTAGGCGCAGCGCGTCATCCCCCCAAGAGCTCCCGCCAGACGGATTCGATCCGCTCGAAGACCGCCCGCCAGCTGAAGGCGGACAGGTCGGGGAGTTCTCCAGCCTCGAGCGGATGCCGGGCCAGGCTGCGCTCCAGCCCGACTGCCAGCCGCTGCACGAAGCCGGGTACCTCCCCGGGCAGGGGCTCGTCTATGCTGCTCATGGGGGGCAGTTCCACGAGATCCAGCTCTCGGCCCAGAAACGGGGCGATCTGCTCCTCGACGCCGCTCGAGCGGGTTGCGACCAGCCGGCAGCCGCAGGCCAGGGCCTCGATCAGCACCAAGCCCAGCCCCTCGTAGAACGAGGGCAGGACGAAGGAGTGAGCCGTGCGAAGCAGCGCGGCCAGATCGGGCTGTGACAACGGCCCGTGCCACACCACCCCGGGCATGCTCTGCAGCCGCAGCTCGAGCGCCTCGCTCTCGGCTCCGGACCCGCTGCCGGCCGCGTGAAGCTCGGCTCCTTTGACCCGGTCGCGCAGCAGTGCGAAGGCGTCGAGCAGGCAGTCGAGGCCCTTGGCGCGCGCCAGCTTGCCGGCATAGACCATCCGGCCCGGGACAGGCTTGCGTCCCTCGGCCGAGAAGATCTCCTCGCAGTAGCCCGCACCCACGACGTGCACGCGCCCGGGATCGACGCCCAGCTCGCTCGCCAGCTGTCTCGCGTGCTCCGCAGCCAGCACCAGGAAGCGATCCGCCCGGCTGCAGCCGGCGCACACCCGCCCGGCCAGGTGGGGGCAGAGCGCCATCTGCCGGAAGCCCGTCGTATGGCAGTGCAGCACCAGAGGCGTATGCGGGGCGAGATCCCGGATCGAGCTCGAGACCAACCAGAGGTGATGAGCGTGGATCAGATCCGGCTCGAACTCGACGAGCACGCGCCCGAGCACCTGCTCCCATGCTTCCAGGTAGCGCGCGATCTCCTCCGGGTCCAGGTCAGCAAAACGGCTGGAGTCATAGGGCATCACATCGCTCATACCCGGCAGCGCGAATCCCAGCCCGTCGGAAGGCCGGCCGAAGACCAGCGGGTGGATGTGCTCGGCGCAGAGCCCCGCCACGCCGGGCTCGATATCATCGCAGGACGTGCCCACGACGGCGCGCTGCTCCCAGCCCCGGGACGCAGCCTGCTGTACGAGCGCCTCCAGCGTCACCCCGCTGCCGGTCCGGCCGGGTCGCTGGGAGAGCACGTGGAGGATCCGCCCAGTGCGAGCCATCGGCAGCACCTTGACCTAGCGTCCGAATCCGATCAACATCTTTCAGCCATGGAAGGCCTCGTCGAGATCGGCATGGCCGATAGACCTCCCATCCTGGAGCACCCCGGTTTCGGGCCTGGCGTGATCGAACCGGCTCGCCTCTATCGCAAGCGCAGGCGTATCCCTTCGCGGGTGGTGCTGTGCTTTTTCTTGGACATCCTCAAGCGCAAGGCCCGCTCAGGCCAGATCGCGCCCCTGACCCGGCTCGCCGGCGAGGGCGAAGCCATCGAGGTCTGGAGCGCGGGCCGGGGCCGGAAAGCCTTGGGCGTCTGCTTCCCCGGCGTGGGCGCGCCTTTTGCCGCCTCCACACTGGAGGAGCTCATCGCGCTGGGCGGCCGGGCCTTCATCGCATGTGGGGCAGCCGGTGTGCTGGACTCGCAGATCGAAGCCGGCGCGATCATCCTGCCCACGGCTGCGTTGCGCGACGAGGGTACCTCCTACCATTACCAGCGCCGCGGTCGATACAGCCGACCTCACCCCGAGGCGCTTCGCGCCATTCGGGCCGCCTGCCGCCATCGCGGCCTTCGATACCGGTCGGGCCGCATCTGGACGACCGACGCCGTCTTTCGGGAGACGGTCGCCCAGGTGCGCCGGCGCCGCGAAGAGGGCTGCCTGGCCGTGGAGATGGAAGCGGCGTCGCTGTTTGCCGTGGCCGCGTTTCGCAAGGTGATCTTCGGACAGCTCCTCTATGCGGGAGACGACGTCAGCGCAGCGGACTGGAAGCACCGCCGGTGGATGCAACTCGACCGCGTGCGGGCAGGGCTCTTCGAGCTGGCATTGGACGCCTGCCGACGGCTGCCAGGAGCGGATCCGCGCTGACCCGCACGACGTGGCTCAAGACCGGATCTCGTCCAGCAGGACGGGGTCCGGGTTGAGCGAGCGGAAGAGGCGCTTTCGGAAACGACCTTTCTTGGTCACCAGGTTGGCCGCCATGTCGTCGATGGCGGTGACCGCCATGACCGTCTGCAGGTACGCCTCGATCAGATCGTCCAGGCCGATGCCCAGCCGGTTGAAGTCCCGGCTGTCCATCAAGAGCAGACGATCGCTCTCCGTGTCCCAGGAGCCGTCCTCCCTGCGCACAGACAGGTTGGTGCCCAGCATGTCCCACGAGCTCGGGGGGCCATCTGCGAGATGGAGCACCAGCGCCTGCCGCGCCCGGCGGGCGTAAATCGCGACTGGAAAGCAACCACCCGGACCGGAGCCTACCATGAAGCGCAGGTCGGCCACGTAGATCTGCCCGTGTTTGTTGGGCACCGTGCCCACGTGATACAGCCGGCCGCCCCGCGCCAGAGAGCTCCAGCCCACGTTGCCGATCAGCGATTGCACGATGAATCGCTCGTAGCCGTGATCGATCGCCATGAAGGCGTCGAGCTCGCCGGGATTGGTGATGGTATAGACCCCCTGGCCGGCATTGGAGTAAGGCACCTTGATGACCGCCACGCCGCCCATGCGAGCCACCCACAGCGGCACCTGCTCCAGGGTCACGTCCCAGATGGTCTCGGGCGACCGGATGGCGAGCCCATGGGCATACATGCCGGCGTTGAACATGTCGTATGCCTTGGCGGCCAGCATCTTGTTGCGCCCCCCGGCCAGGCAGACGAGAACGGGATTGAACACGCTCGTGCGGGTCAGCGGAGGGATCCGGTTCCACGGGCGCTGTGTGACGTAGCGCAGGGCTGCGCGCACGGGCGTCCAGATCCCCTCGATGTGGATGGAAAGGACATCCTCGTGGACGCGGACCAGGGGCTCCGGTGCGTCCGAGTGGCAAGAGACCAGGTGGACCGGGCCGCCCAGCGCATCCGCGAGCACCGCCGCGTAGCCGCTAGCCTCCATGGGGTTCTTGTCGAAGATCACGGCCACCTCGCCCTGGGGCAGGCCGCGGCGATGCTGCATCAAGGGCAGGAAGGCCCGCTCCACCAAGACGCGGTAGCCAGCCTGTTCCTCTCGCTCGTGGAGCAGGGGGATCGACTTCTGGCCCGAAGGGCAGGAGTTGGTCTCGATGACGACCAGCTGCCGGCGGCCTTTCTCGTCCGTGACCGTGAAGAGATCCGCCCCGCCCCAGCGGAAGTAGCGCATGTGCCTGCCCAGCGCAGCCCGGACGGCCCCGGCTGAGGCCTCCGGATGCAGGTGGCAGTATCGCTCGGCGATTCGCTCGTTGCCCAGGTCCATGAAGTATCGAACCAGTGGGTGGATCTGGGCATTGAGTACCCGCGGGTAGAAGTGCTCTCGGGCCTCGAACTCGCCCGGCCGAACGACGCGGTGTGCGTTATCGGTCAAGTGGATCTCACGCCTCGGCCGAAGAGGGACCTCATGTGACGGGACGGGCCGCGATAACGGCCGAGCTGGGCGGGGCTGAACCAGCCCGAGATGGCCCGCGACGCGCACCGGTGGTAGCAGGCCCAGCAACCGGTGCAGGCCTCGCCGGGGACGGGCGGCTGGCTCTCATCGGGCCATGCCAGCGCGTCGACCGGGCATACCTTGACACACAGGCCGCAGCGCGTGCAGCGATCCGGATCGATCCGGATCGCGGTCGCCTTGCGAGCCTGCCAGGCCTGCATCGCGAGCCCCATCTGGTATGTGCCTGGAACGAAAGGCCTGTAGAGCGACTCGGGTGCAGGCGCGGGCCTGCCATGCTGCGCGTGATCGAGCACGCGGTCGACGAAGCGGTCGAGCGCGTCCCGATCGCCCGAGTTCGGCTCGGTCACATCGGGCCAGATCAAGCTCAGCAGCAGTCGCATGCCGGGCCAGCGGCTCGCCACCGCCCTTCCGGCGGCGGCGATCGGCTGCGCGGGCAGACAGGCGATCCGGTGAGGCGGCCAGTCGCTCGGCGCACATACCCAGTGAGCCCCGACGGCCTGGTAGCCCTTGGCTTCGAGCTGGCGGGCCAGCATGGCGAAGTGGGCGCCGGGCTCGCCGGCCGCCGTGGCCAGCAGGAAGGCCGGCACGGGCGGGTCCTGATCGGGCAGCCGCGCCACAGCGCGCTCCATGGCAAAAGGCGGACGGAAGTACTGGGTCGGACAGGCCACCCCGAGCAAGCGCGGCTGCTCGGCGCCCCAGGAGTGCAAATCAATAGACTGGTCGGAGGCGATGTCGAGCACGCGACAGGCGTGGCCCCCCGCGCGGATCCGCATGGCCGCATACTCGGTCACCAGGGCGGTGTTGCCTGTGGCGCTCTGCAGGAGGATCAACGTATCCATGTCCGATTCACTCGCGGCAGAGGATGAACCAGGCCGACTGCTCTCGGCCTTTCTTCCAGGCCCGGCCGATGCTCACGTGCTCGGTCACGCCGCGAAGCCGGTCCACCATGTGGGCGTAGACGAGCCGCGAGAGGCCGCGCTCGTTCTCTTGCAGCTCGGGCCAGCCGACCGGACGCTCGGCGGGCAGCCGGGTGTAGTCGATGTCCACCTCGCCCCGCTCAGGAGAGTCGTATGCCACGAAGTAGCCCGGCCCGGTCAGGGGAGCGAGGCTCTGGAAGTTGTACCCCCACAGCTCGCTCGCATCATCCGCAGGCCGCATGAAGCGCTTCTCGAAGATCGTGAAAGCGGGCAGCGAGTTGCGACCATAGTGCCGCACCTGCTCGCGCACGCCGACGTCCGGCGGGACCAGGTCATCGACGTCCACGGGTCGATAGCCCTCCACGACATCGTAGAGCCGCCTGAGATGCATTGGCCGCAGCGAGCGCACCGCGGCCAGCCTGCTCGGATGGGACAGGCTCGAGAGGAACCCGTCCACCTCCTTGGCGTTGGGCTGCTCGAAGTCGAGCATGGCTCGAAGCTGATCCTGGATCCGGATGACGTGGGCGAGATCCGGCTGTGCGAAAGCGCGTATTCTCTGTAGCATCTCTCCTCCTCAGGCCGTCGATGCTACGACCGATGCGCCGCCGGACGCAAGCTCCTTTGCGAGAATCGCGATCCCCTCTTGCGCGAGCCCGCCCGACCGTGATCCAATGTCCTGGAAAGCTCCACCGAGCCACAGGAGGAAGATCCCCCATGCGACCCCGAGCCATGCTGCCCGCCATCGCCGTCGCCCTGTTCCCGATGCTCTCGATCCCGATCGCCCGCGCCGGGACACCCTTTCTCTACCGCATCGAGGGCACCAAGCCGTCCTGGCTCTTCGGCACGATCCACATCCCGGACAAGCGCGTGCTGGACCTGTCTGCCCGCGCGGACGAGGCCTTCGAGGCGAGCGATGTCGTGATGACCGAGATCCCCATGGATCCAGGCACCCAGATGAAGATGACCCAGAAGCTCTTCCTCCCGGAAGGCCAGACGCTCGACAAGGTGCTCCCGAAGAAGCTCTATGCCCGTGTGGATAGCCTGTTCAGCGCCAAGGGGCTTCCATTTCAGCCTCTTTCGCGGTTCAAGATATGGACCATCGCCACGCAGGTGGCGCTCATCGACCACTTCACGAAGTTCTTGTCCGGAAAGCCGCTAGACCAGGTGATCTACCAGCGGGCCTCGGACGCGGGCAAGCAGGTGGGCGGTATCGAGACGCCCGAGGAGCAGCTCGCGGTCTTCGACTCGCTGAGCCGCGCAGAGCAGATCCGCATGCTCGAGGGCGTGCTGGACATGCTCCAGGAGTTCAAGCAGAAGGGCGAGGATCCGGTGGAGAAGTTGATCCTGTCCTTCCTCTCGGGCGAGGAGTCGCGTGTGGTGAACGCCATCAAGGAGAGCTACGACCCGAAGAACCCCATCGATCGCAAGCTGATGAAGCGCCTGTTCGAAGATCGCAACACGAGCATGTCGCAGCGCATCGCAGCGCGCCTGAAGAAGGAGAAGGAGAAGTCGTTCTTCTTCGCGATCGGTGCGGGCCACCTGCCCGGCGAGACCGGCATCGCCGAGCGCCTGCGCAAGGCAGGCTTCAAGGTCACCCGGGTGAAATGACGGCGCGCTAGCGCGTGAAGCTCACCAGGAAGTCATCCCACAGCGTGCGGGTCCAGACAGCGCCCGAGGCCCGATAGGCCGAGTCCAGCGTGTCCGATCTGCTCGGGAAGTAGATCGCCAGCCCATTGGAGCCCGGGTGCCCGGAATGGGCTCTCGAGTAGACGATGGAGACCTGGAGCTGGGCGACCAGTGCATCGGCCGCATCGCGGATCTCCTGGGGCAGGCTCGAGCTGCGCGCCACCCGCTCGGCGAAGTCCTGCAGGTCCCGGTGCTCCCAGTAGTAGAAGTCCTGGGTGCTCGATCGGATGGAGTCGAGCGTGGCGTAGGTCTGCGGGTTGTCCAGCAGGGCCTGGGCGAAGACATCCATGGCCGCGGCCAGGTCGTCGAGCGTGTCCAGATCGGTCAGCGCCAGGGTGTCGTTCGAGGTGGCCTCGTTGTAGTACGCGTCGATGATGCCGATACCCAGCGTCTCGGCGCTCATCATGTGGTCTGCCACCAAGTCGGGCAGGAATCGGTGGTATGGCCATCCGGCGGCCGGCTCGGTCTCGGACGAGGCCACGAGGTAATGAGAGAAGGGAGCACTGGCCTCGGCCACCTCCCACATGCCCATCAGGCAGGCATCGAAGCCCACGATGTCCATCTTGTCGCCGAGCTCGTCCACGATGCCCTGCATGGCGCGGGCGTAGTCGCCGTTCGAGATGGAGATCTCGCCGGCCGAGCCGTGATCGTCGTTGGAGAAGCCCTTGAGGACCGGAGACTTGGGCACCGAAGCCTTCCAGCCCGCGCCGTGGTCCCACATGATGAAGGCGTAGTGGCGAGCCCGGTAGTGCTGCACCGCCCAGACGCCGAAGTCCCGCAGCGTCCTCCAGTCGCTCATGTCCACCTCGTGCCAGTTCTCCTCGACGGTGTAGCGGCCATGCTCGATGTACAGGATCCGGGCATCCCCGTTGTCCCGCGAGTAGGAGTCGAGCAGGGTGACGATGTGCACGTAGGCGTTCGAGCCGGCCTGGGTCTGCTCGTTCACATCGTCGTAGCCGTCGTCCTCCAGGTTGTTGTCGGCGTTGAGGAAGGTGAAGAAGGCCCACTCGTTGGCATTCGGATCCTCCATGCACTGCTCGGGATCCACAACGTCCGGCACGTAGCCGATGTTGCACTCACAGTGGTAGTTGTCCGGCAGGTCGGGCACGCAGCGGTTCTTGTGCTCGATCTCGGTGCACAGGTCAGGCAAGTCGCAGGGGTCGAGCACGCAGGTCTGCTCGTAAGGCAGATAGCCGTCGTCGCACACGCAATCGTAGCTCGACCAGTCCGGGCTCGGCTGGCAGATGGGCGTCCCCGGACAGACCGCCTCCTCGTCGGCGCACGGGTCGGGTTGGAAGGAGTAGGTCAGCAAGTAGTCCCCCGCGCTCGAGAAGGAGTCGGCCCAGACGTAGTAGGCCCCGGCTTCCAGATCGATCACGAAGTGCGATCCAAGGCCCGGCCCCCCGTCGTCGTCGCAGGCGAGCTCGGACGCGAGGCTGTCGCACGCAGAGCGCAGGTGCAGCACGGTGTCGTAGCCCTCCATGCTGATCTCGACCCGCGCGCGCTCGGGAAGCGTGAACCCATAGACCCGATCCGGCCCATCGCCCGCGCAGGATCCCGTGGCATCGTTCGCAGCGCCGACAGTCGAGTCGGCCACCGTGCCCTCGCTTCCCTGGAGCGGGATCACGCTGTGGCAGGCCTCTCCGTCCGGGTTGGGGTCCGGGACGCAGGCGCCCGCGTCCATGATGTAGCCCGGATCGCAGCTGCAGACATGGGAATCCGGCAGCACCGGATTGCAGACCGTCTGGTTCTGCCCCGAGCAGGGGTTGGGCACACAGGGGTCGGGCACGCAGTCGCCGCTGGCCGGGTCATAGAGCGTGCCGTACGGGCAGCCCACGTCCAGGGTGAGCAGATAGGAGCCGGCGTTCGAACCGTAGCCATCGATGAAGAGGTAGTATTCACCTGGCTGGAGATCGATCTCGAAGTAAGACCCCAGCCCCTGCCCGCTGTCGTCATCGCAGGCGAGCTCGCTAGCCGGATCGGTGCAGTCCGTGCGCAGGTACATCACGGTGTCATACGACGAGCCACTCAGGTCGAAGCCGATCGTCAGCGCCTCTTCCAGGTGGAACGTATAGACCACCTCCTGGCTCGACTCCCAGGTCTGGCAGGTGCCCACGTAGTCGTCACCGGTACCGAGGGTCGATCCGGTGTGGGTCGGGCTGGACAGGTCGAGAACCATGGGCAACAGGCAGGTGTGGCCCACGTCCTCGGCCAGACAGTGGCCCTGTCCGTCCGGGAAGTATCCGCCAGCCTCGTCGCAGAAACAGACCGCCTGGCCCTCCTCGTAACCACACGAGCCGTGGCCCGAGCAGGTCCAGCCGAGCAGCTCGCAGCTGGGCAGGCAGCTGCCGTTCACATCCGAGTCCTGGTATCCATCCGCACAGCTGGCGCAGTCGGGCAGACCCTGGTAGCCGGTATCACAGACGCACTCGGCCTCGCCGGAGCTGTCGTCGCAGTGGCTATGGCCGCTGCAACCGAGGCCGGCCGTGCTGCAGTCGGCTGCGCAGATCCCGTCGCCATCGTGATCCTGGTAACCGGCCGCACAGAGCTGGCAGCTGCTGCCGGTGTAGCCGGTCTGACACTCGCAGATCGGCCGTCCTGCCGCCGAGATGACGCAGGTGCCGTGCTCTCCACACTGCAGGCCGGCCGTGGCGCACGTCGGCTCACAGCTCCCATCTCCGTTCTCGTCCTGGTAGCCATCCGCGCATTCCGAGCAGCCTGCGCCCGTATACCCCGAGTCGCAGATGCACACGGCCTGCCCGCTACCGTCCTCGCAGTGCGCGTGCCCCTCGCAGGTCGTCAGGCCGCAGCCGGGCAGGCACTCCCCGTCGCCGTCGTGATCTTGCCAGCCGCCGGGCTCATCGCACGAGCTGCAGTCTTGCCCCAGGTATCCCTCATCGCACACGCACCGGGCCATGCCGCTCGCGTCGCTGCAGCTCCCGTGATCGCCGCACTCGATGCCCGCGGTATCGCAGTCGGGCAGGCACAGCCCGTCCGCGTCACGATCCTGGTATCCGCCGGCGCAGGTCCCGCAATCGGCTCCGGTATAGGCCGGATCGCAGATGCAGACCGCCTCGCCGCCGGCATCCTCGCATACGCCGCCCGGCTCGCAGCCCAGCGCGGCGAGCTCGCAGTCCGGCAGACAGGTGCCGTCCTCGTCGTGATCCTGGAAGCCCGTATCACACTCGAGGCACTCGGGGCCGGTGTAACCCGCGTCGCAGACACAATGCACCTCGCCGCTCGAATCCGCGCAGCGCCCGTGCTCACCGCAGTCCAGCGTCCCCATCGCGCAGCCGGGCAGGCACTCGCCGTCACCATCTCGGTCCTGGTAGCCTTCGGCGCACTCTCCGCAGCCATCGCCCGCGTATGCTTCGTCGCAGACACACTCGGCCGCGCCACTCGCGTCTTCGCAGTGGCCGTGCGGGCCACAGTCCAGCAAGGCGAACGAGCAGTCCGGCCGGCAGCTCCCGTCGGCATCGTTGTCCTGATAACCCTCGATGCAATCGCACTTGGCCACACCCGAGCTGTCGTCGCAATGGCCCAGCTCCCCGCAGTCGATCACCGCCGTGTTGCAGTCCGGAAGGCACGCCGAGTCGCCGTCGTGGTCCTGGTAGCCCGCATCGCAATCGGCGCAGTCGAGACCCGCATAGCCCAGATCGCAGACGCAGCTGGCGGTGCCGCCCGTGTCATCGCAGTGCGCGTGGTCGGGGCACTCGAGACCAGCCTGCGCGCAGCTCGGCTCACAGCTCCCATCTCCGTCGTGGTCCTGGAAGCCGGACGCACAGGAAGCACAGGTCGCGCCCACGTATCCTTCATCGCAGTCGCAACTCATCTGCCCGTCCTCGTACGAGCAGGTACCGTGTCCACTGCAGCTCGCGGGGCCGCACTCGCGGACATCTTCGCCCCCGCTGCAGCCGGGCAGCGCGAAGGTCAAACACCAGAGCATCATCATCACGAAACTTCGTTTCATCGTGGCGTTCCTTTCACGGGCCAGAGACCTGCCGGTGGACAATCCGTTTCATTTCTAACAGCTCGAGCTATAGCGGGCAATGGCGGATTGTGTGATACTGTGCTCCGTGGAAGCGCTGATCCAGAGCAGCCGAGCCCTGTGCCGGCGGGTCGAGCGGATGCGATTCGATCCGCCCGTGGTCTGCGTATACAACCCGCTGCGCTATGCGCGCGATCGATGGGAGGACTACCTGTCGAGATTTGCGCGCTCCGGCGTGGAGGCCGTGCTGCTGGGCATGAACCCCGGCCCCTTTGGCATGGCCCAGACCGGGGTGCCCTTCGGCGAGGTGGCGGCAGCACGCGACTGGCTCGGGCTGGAGGGCGCGGTCAAGCG
This sequence comes from Deltaproteobacteria bacterium, assembly GCA_016935365.1. Lineage (GTDB taxonomy): Bacteria > Myxococcota > B64-G9 > B64-G9 > B64-G9 > JAFGRB01. The sequence continues at coordinate 2,979 of JAFGRB010000163.1, read as the reverse complement.
TCCGGCGAAGGAGCACCCCGCGCGACCCGTGCTGGGCTTCGATTGCCCGCGCTCGGAGGTCAGCGGGCGGCGCCTCTGGTCGTGGGCCGAGAAGCGGTTCTCCAGTCCCGATCGCTTCTTCGAGCGGTTCTTCGTCTTCAATTACTGCCCGCTGCTCTTCCTGGAGCAGACCGGCCGAAACCGGACTCCGGACAAGCTGCGGTCCGGGGAACAGGCCGATCTGTTCGAAGCCTGCGACCGGGCGCTGCAGCAGGCGGTGGATGCCCTGCGCCCGCGCGTCGTCGTGGGCATCGGCCGCTTCGCCGAGAAGCGGGCCGCCTTCGCCCTGGCCGGTCACACAGTGCGCGTCGGCGGCATGCTTCACCCCAGTCCCGCAAACCCCCGCGCCAATCAGAGCTGGGCCAGGCAGGCGGAGCGCCAGCTCGCTGCGCTGGGAATCTCGCTCTGGGCCGGATGACCGGCAGGAGGGACCATGCATCGAATCGTCCTTTTCTTTTCAGCTCTGGCGTTTCTCACGGACGGCTGCGATCAGGAGGCCCAGCTCGCATCTCAGCAGGCCGTGTTCCGAGGGCGGCTCGTACGGCTCGACGCCCTCGCCAGTGAGGCCCAGGACGATCTGGCGACCGAGATACGTTCTGCCAGGGCGACCTTCGCGGCCGAGCATGAGAAGCTACCCGCGGAGACGTCTGCGCGCAGCCTGGCGCTGGGCAAGCTCAACCAGCGTTCCAGGGCGTTCATCACCGAGGTGGAGTCCAAGCTCGAGGCGAGCAAACGCTCCGAGGCCAAAGTCGCAAAGGGTCGGATTCAGCTCGGTACGCGGGTCGAGGACGATCGAGTCCAGGACCCGAAGACCGTCTTTGTCGGCGAGAAGCTGCCCATGCTGCGGGGTGTGTACGAGCAAGACCGAGGGCTGGCCCTCGGCACGCAGGTGAAGATCCGCTGGATCGCGGTCGACTGCGGCCAGGCCGCTCCGCCGAACACGGTCATCAACGAGACCTTGCTGACCGAGGACAACTTGATAAGCAAGCTCGCCACCCGCTGGACCGCAAGCTTCTCGCTGAAGCGACCCACCAAGGGCTGGCCTCCTGGAGCGTACCGGGTCGAGGTGTTCATCGGTCCCGATCAGGTCGGGGCCCAGGACTTCGAGATCCGCTGAGCTCACGGCCGGGCCGTCGCGGACATTGCTGTTTGCGGGCGGGGGGTATAGGCTCTGGGCAGAGGAGGCGATTCGCCGCGTGTCGACAAGGGTCAACATCGACGGAGAGGTCTTCGGCCCTTCCGATGCGCGGATTTCGGTATTCGATCGGGGCTTTCTCTACGGAGATTCCGTCTACGAGGTCCTGCGGACCTATGGGGGAGTCCCATTCGCCAAGCAGGCGCACCTGGCCAGGTTGCAGCGCTCGGCGGACAGGCTCGGCATCCCGGTTCCCGGAATCAGCTGGATCCAGGCCCAGATGGACAGGACCCTGGCCGAGGCGAGCAATCCCGAGTCCTACATCCGGATCGTGATCACCCGCGGCTCGGGTCCTCTGACCCTGGATCCCACCCGGGCGCGCTCTCCGGTCTGCGTGATCCTGGTCAAGCCATACGAGCCCTTTCCGGAATGGATGTACGAGACGGGCATCCGGGTGGCCATCCCAGCCGTGCGCCGCAACCTGCGCGCCGCGCTGGATCCGGCCATCAAGAGCGGCAACTACCTCAACTCGATCCTGGCCCTGGGAGAGGCTCGCCGGGCGGGCTTCGACGATGCGTTGCTTCTCGACGTGCGGGGACGGATCGCCGAGGCGAGCTCGTCGAACGTCTTCGTCCTGATCGGATCTCGACTCTGCACACCCGCACTGGAGACTGGCTTGCTCGAAGGTGTCACCCGGGGATTGACGCTCCGCATCGCACGCGATGCGGGCATGGAGTGCTGCGAGTGCAATCTGGATACCGCTGATCTCATCAATGCCGACGAGGTCATGATCACGAGCACCCTGCGCGAGATCATGCCCGTGGTCCAGATCGACGACCAGCCCATCGGGCACGGCAAGCCAGGCCCGGTGTACCACAAGCTGCGCTCGCTCTTTCGCGAGCACGCTTTGGCCGCAACGCGAGCGGAAGCACGACTGGGGGGCAAGGGAGACGAGTCATGAGCGAAGATCTCCACCAGCAGGCGGCTCGCTGCGCGGAGCTGATCCGCGGAGCCTCACGGATCGCGCTCCTTTCCGGAGCCGGTCTTTCCACCGCGGCTGGAATCCAGGACTTTCGCGGTCCCAACGGCCTGTACACGACTGCGGGAATCGAAAACCCGGAGCGGATCTTCGACATCCGGGTGTTCTTCCAGCAGCCGACTCTGTTCTACTCCTTTCACCGTGCCTTCCTCGAGCTACTGGACCGGGTGGAGCCCACCTTTGCGCACCGTTTCTTCGCCGAGTTGGAGCGACAGGGCAAGCTCGCAGGCATCATCACCCAGAACATCGACTCGCTCCACCAGCGGGCGGGCTCCGAGAAGGTTCTCGAGATCCATGGAGGGATCTGGCGAGCCTACTGCACGGAATGCCGAAAGGAATTCGACTACGACAGCACACGCCGCCTGACCTTCGAGCACGAGGTGCCCCACTGCGAATGCGGCGGGATCATCAAGCCGGATATCGTGTTCTTCGGCGAGGCGGTCAAGCACCTGAACGAGTGCCAGCAAATGGCCAGCCAATCCGACCTCTTCTTCGCTGTGGGCTCCTCTCTGGTGGTCACACCAGCCGCCATCCTGCCATCGCTGGCCCCGGGACCCGTGGTCGTCGTGACCATGGGCGAGATCTCACCCATCTTCTTGCCGCCGCATCGGATCGCCCTCCACGCAGACTGCGATATCGACACCTTCTTCAGTGCCGTCAACGACGAGCTGGGGCTGGTCTAGACCTAAAACAAGCGCGGTTTCCAAACCGCGTTTGTTTTCAGGGCTGGCCGCCCGAAGGGCGGTCGTTTTAGGGTGAAGCTGCT
>JAFGRB010000162.1 GCA_016935365.1 Deltaproteobacteria bacterium | reverse complement strand
CGGTCTTCGCCGCGCCGGTCTTCGCCGCGCCGGTCTTCGCCGCGCCGGTCTTCGCCGCGCCGGTCTTCGCCGCGTCGGTCTTCGCCGCGCCGGTCTTCGCCGCGCCGGTCTTCGTCGCGTCGGTCTTCGTCGCGCCGGTCTTCGCCGCGTCGGTCTTCGCCGCGCCGGTCTTCGCCGCGTCGGTCTTCGCCGCGCCGGTCTTCGCCGCGCCGGTCTTCGCCGCGTCGGTCTTCGCCGCGTCGGTCTTCGCCGCGTCGCGGGGGGCGATCCGGCCCTGGGCGTCCGCGAAGACCAGCTCGCCGAAGCGGTCCAGGGCGTGGAAGTCGGCCCGGCGCGGGGGGGACCAGGCGGCTGCCTGCTGGGGGCCGTCGGCCGGCTGGTCGAGCCGGAAGAAGTTGGCATGCCAGACATCGCCGATCGAAGGCCGGGCGACGGCGGGCTGCTTGCGGCCGCCACAGTCCTTCCAGGGGATGGCCAGCTCCACGCTCCAGCCCTGGTCGGCGTCGTCGCGCTTGTTCAGGCTCCCGGCGATCGAGACCTCGGCGCGCGCGCCGCTGTTCCAGTCGTTCTGGTTGGCGCGCGGGGCGGGCAGGTAGGCGTCGAAGAGGTTGCCACGCGGGCCCACCTGCAGCTCCACGTAGTCGCGGCCGTCCCGATCCGCGTCCAGGAAGACCTCGACGGCCTCCTGCTTCCAGAGCTCGGCGTCCCGGCCGTCGAGCTCGCTCCACACGTCCCGGTCCTCCATCTCGAAGGCCAGGTAGAGGAAGTCGTCGTCCCAGAGCGCGCGCAGGTGGGTCCGCTGGGCGGCCGGCGCGCCGGTCATGGTATGGACGAAGCGGCCGGTGGAGGGGGCTTTCTTCCAGGCCTGCTCGTCGGGTCTGCCGTCCAGCTCGACGGGTCCGGTGCTGCGCTTGACGAGCAGCCGCCGCGGGCGCGGACGGGCCTTCGGGCGGGCCGAGACCGGGATGCGCGCCGCCAGGATCCGGCTGTGCTCGTCCTGGGGGCCCTCGACCTCCATCCGCTCGTCGCCGCGCCACAGGCCGGCGTAGATCACGATCTCGGGCGCGCTCCAGTCTGGCGGGACGCTCACGGAATGCGTGTCGCGAACGATCTCGCCGGGCTTCCACATCCCCGCCGGGTAGCGGCCGCCGATCGGGACGTGATCGGCGTTGATGAAGCGCTGCTGCGAGGGGTCGTTGAGGTGGACGAAGACCTTCCAGCCCGTCACCGGGCGAAGGACCTGCCAGTAGTGGGTGAGCTCGAGCCGACCTCCGGGCCGGACGCTCGCCTTGTCGGTGTCTAGGCCGAGGTAGGTCAGTCGGTCCTCGAGCCTCGCTCCGACCGCGAAGCGCATCTTGCCGGGCGCCTCCCGGAGGACGTTGTCGGCGATGACCTGCAGGTCATCCGCGCTGGGACGACCGGTGTCCTGGCCCACGCAGCCGCTCGCGAGAAGGGCGAGCAGCAGTGTATGTAAGAGAGTGCGGATCGGCATGCTGCACTCCTTTCTATCCCGCTTCCGCCCGAATTGCAAAGCGGCGATGGCTGGACTATACCTCTACGGGCATGGAAGGGAAGACCGAGCGGGATGCCGTCCTCCGACCGGGCGAGCGCGTGGATGCCTTCCAGGTGATCCGGCTGATCGGACGGGGTGGCATGGGCGAGGTCTACCTGGCCAGGGACACGACCCTGGGGCGCAAGGTCGCGCTCAAGATGGTCCACCCCGCGCGGCTCGGATCGGACGAGATGATCCAGCAGTTCCTCTTCGAGGCCCGGACCACCGCCCGCTTCAGCCACCCCCACATCGTGACCGTCTTCGCCGCCGGACAGCATCGCGACCGGCCCTACCTGGCCCTGGAGTACCTGGAGGGCCGGACGCTGCGGCAGCGCATGCGCGAGGACTGGCCAGCCCTGCCCGAGGTGCTGCGCTTCGGGCAAGCCATCGCCGAGGCGCTGGCCGAGGCGCACGCCCACGGGGTCCTGCACCGGGACCTCAAGCCCGAGAACGTCCTCATCCCCCGCGACGGCCGGCTGCGGGTCGTGGACTTCGGGCTGGCCCGGCCGATCGACGCCGGCGATCTCGGCCGGGCGACCGAGACCGCGAAGCAGCGCAAGAAGGCCATCGGCACGCCGGCCTACATGGCGCCGGAGCTCTGGCGCGGGCGGCCCGCCAGCCAGGCGGCCGACGTCTGGGCGCTGGGCGTGGTGCTCTACGAGCTGGCCGCGGGCCAGCGGCCCTACACCGACAGCCGGACGGTCGACCTGGTGGCCCGCCTGCTCGCGGCCGAGCCCGTGCCGGCCGTCTCCTCGCTGGCGGCCGTGCCCCAGGACCTGGCCGCCCTGATCCACGCTTGCCTGGACAAGGATCCCGACGCCCGCCCCAGAGCCGCGGAGGTGGGCCGCAGTCTGGAGCAGATGCTCCACCGGCGCCGGGACCGGCCTGCGGACCAGCAGCCCTTCCAGGGCTTGATGCCGTTCGGCGAGCGCCAGGCGGAGTTCTTCTTCGGCCGCGAGCGAGAGCTTTCGGCCTTCCTGGAGCGCTTGCGGGACACACCGGTCCTGCCCCTGGTGGGCCCCTCGGGCGTGGGCAAGTCGAGCTTCGTCCGGGCGGGTGTCGTGCCCAGGCTCCGCGAGCAGGGATCCTGGACCGTGCTCTCCGTGCGGCCCGGCTCGAGGCCGTTTGCCAACCTGGCCGCGAAGCTGCTCGGCGGGGAGACCAGCCGCGATTCGACCCCCGGGCGGCAGCGGCCGGATCTGCAGATCACCGAGCTGGACGCGGTCCCGACCATCAACATCCTGCCCGCGGAGATGGCGCGCGAGGAGCCGGACGCCGATACCCTGGACACCCAGCAGAACGCGAGCGGCGATCGGAGCGCGCCACGTTCGAGCCCCGACCGGCTCGACGCGCTGGACCTGGAAGCGCAGCTCTTCGATCGCCCCGGGAGCCTGGCGGTCCACCTGCTCCGGATCGCCGAGCAGGAGAGCAGCCGCGTCCTGCTCTTCGTCGATCAGCTCGAGGAGCTCCATACGCTGGTGGAAGACGAGAAGGTCCGCGCGCGTTACATGCGCTGCATCTGCTCGGCGGCCGACGATCCCGAGGGCCCGGTGCGGGTCGTGTTCACGCTCCGGGAGGACTTTCTGGGCCGGCTGGCGCTGGGCAGCGAGGCGCGCGAGGCGCTCAGCCGCGTGACGGTCATGCGCAGCCCGTCCCGGGAGGAGATGGTCGACATCCTGATCGAGCCGCTGCGGGTGCTCGGCTATGCCTACGACGATCCGGCGATGGTGGAGGAGATGATCGATTCGGTCGCCGGCGAGCCCACGCCGCTGCCCTTGCTGCAGTTCGCCGGGCAGGTTCTCTGGTCGCGGCGCGACCGGGCAGCGCAGCTGGTCCGGCGCTCGGTCTACGATGCGATGGGCGGCGTGCCGGGGGCACTCGCAGAGCATGCCGACGGCATCCTGGAGGGCCTGACGCAGAGCGAGGTCCAGCTGGTCCGCATGCTGCTCTTGCGCCTGGTCACCTCGGATCGCGCCCGTCGCATGGTCGAGCGACAGCAGGCCCTCGATGGCCTGGGAGCCGGTGCGGAGAAGGTCCTCCAGCGTCTGACCGCGGCGCGGCTGGTCTCGGTCGCCAAGTCGGGTCCGGAGGGCGAGGCCTGCCTCGAGCTGGTCCATGAGTCCTTGATCCACACCTGGGCCCGGCTGGCCCGCTGGATCGACGAGAGCCAGGAGGAGATCCGCTTCCTGTCCGAGATCGAGCAGGCGGCCAGGCTCTGGGAGCGGCGCGGCCGGCGGGAGGACGAGGTCTGGGAGGGCGAGGCGCTCGAGGAGGCCTCGCGCGGGCTCGCGCGTTGTCGCACCGAGGTGCCCGAGCTGCTGAGCGCCTTCCTGGAGGCTGGCCGGCGCCGGCAGCGGCGGCGCGTCAGGCGCCGGGGACTGGTGGTGGCCGCGGGCGCCTTGACCCTGGCGGTGGTGGCGGTGGGCTCGCTGCTCGGCGGGATCGAGCTGGCCGAGAAGGAGAACGAGGCCCGCCAGCAGAAGGTGGCGGCCGAGAAGCAGCTGGCCGAGGCCATGCGCGAGGGCGCCAGGCGGGCCATGCTGCAGGGCGACGTGATGGAAGCGCGGGCCAAGCTGCGCTCCTCGCTCGAGGCCCAGGACTCCGCCCTGGCCCGCATGCTCTGGCAGCAGCTCTCGGGCGACGAGCTCGTCTGGCGGCACAGGCTCGGCTCGACCGTCTACGGGGTGGACCTCAGCCCGGACGGACGCCTCGCGGCCGTGGCTTGCGGGGATCGATCGGTCCACCTCTTCGACATGCAGACCGGCCAGCCCCTCCAGGTGCTCCACGGGCATGCGGACCAGGTGCTGCGGGCGGCCTTCGACCCTTCCGGGCAGCGGCTGGCGTCGAGCAGCTGGGACGGCAAGGTGCTCGTCTGGGAGCTGGGCGCGGGCGCGGAGAGACCGCCCGTCCGATCGGTCCAGGGCCAGCACGAAGGCGCAGTCTGGGGGCTCGGTTTCTCGCCCGACGGGCGCTTTCTCGCCACGGCCGGCATGGACGGGAGCTTGCGGATATGGGATGCCGCGACCGGGGCGGCCGTCCAGCGCGTCGAGGCCCACTCGGCGGCCGTGCTGCATCTGGCCTTCGGGCCCGGTGGCGATCGGATCGCCACCAGCAGCCGGGACGGGAGCGTGCGGCTGTGGGCGTTCGGGCCTCGGCTCGAGCCCCGGATGCGCTTTGCCGGCCAAGGCTGGGGCAAGGGCTTGTCCTCCCGATTCAGCCCGGACGGTCGCCACCTGGCAACCGGCTGGGAAGACGGATGGATCCGCGTTTTCCGGCTGCCGGACGGATCGCCTGGCACCGAGATCGCGGCCCACCGGGCGGGGATATGGGATCTCGCCTTCTCGGCCGACGGCAGGCAGCTCGCCAGCGGGAGCCGGGACCGCAGCGCGAGGCTGTGGTCTTTCGACCCTGGCTCGGAAGTGCTGCTGCCCGTGCGGCGCTTCGATGCGCCTTCGGCCGCGGTGCTGGGGCTTCGCTTCGACCCTTCCGGGCAGCGCCTGATCTCGGTCGGCTACGACAACAAGGTTCGGGTCTGGGACCTCGAACGCCCCGGAAAGGCAGCGGATCGTTCGGGCCACGCCGATCCGGTGCTCGGGCTGAGCTTCAGCCCCGACGGCCGCTTGCTGGCCAGCTCCAGCTACGACAAGACGGTCCGGCTCTGGGACGTGCGCAGCGGCGAGCTGCAGCGGGTGCTATCCGGACATCCCTCGGCGGTCTGGGGGCTGGACTTCAGCCCGGACGGCCGCACGCTCGCCAGCGGCGGCTCCGACCGCTGCATCCGCCTGTGGGACGTGGCGCAGGGGGTGGAGCAGCGCGCCCTGGTCGGGCACCGCGATCTGGTCAACGACGTCCGCTTCCATCCTGGCGGCCGCATCCTGGCCTCGGCCAGCGAGGACAGGACGGTCCGGATCTGGGACGCGGAGCAGGGGCTGCAACTGCAGGTCTTGGAGGGTCATCGAAACGGGGTCTACGACCTGAGCTTCTCCCCGGGCGGCCGCAGCCTGGCCTCGTCCAGCGAGGACGGCACGGTGCGCATATGGTTGCAGGGGCCGGATGGCCGCTACGCACCGGGCAAGGTCCTGCGTCCGGAGGACGGCTCGGCCGAGGGGGTGTGCTTCTCGCCCGATGGCCGCAGCCTGGTCTCGTCCTCCGAGAACAAGCGCCTGTGGCAGTGGGACCCGAGCTCGGGCGAGCGCCGGTTGGTCAAGCAGCTTCCCGGGCGGGTCTACTGGATCGACTTCCACCCGGACGGGAAACGGATCGCGGCGCCGTGCTCGGATCGGAAAGTGTGGCTCGTCGATCTGTTGACGGGCGAGGCGCGCTCGCTGCGCGGCCACCGGGCCGAGGTCAACCTGGCCCGCTTCAGCCGGGACGGCAGCCTGCTGGCCACGAGCTCGGACGACGGGACCGTGCGGATGTGGCGGGTCGCCGACGGGCGGCCGCTCTGGTGGGCGCAGGTGACAGTCGGCCTGCAGGTGATCTCCCAGGCGGGCTGGTCGTCGCTCTTCGCCGAACACACCCGTGCCGGCACCGGGGAGGGCGGACAGCGCTGGCGCGCGGTCAGCCAGGCGGCCAGGCTCTCGGCTCCGGCGCCGGACGGCTCGCTGTGCCTGTATACCTTCGACGGCGAGCTGCAGATGTGGAACACGCCGGAGGATCGTCTCCTGTGGCGCCGTAGCGCGGAAGGGCGGGCAGAGCCGGAGAGACTGCTTGTCCTGCACGGGGCGTGTATCGTGATGGCGGGCGGGAAGCTCTTGCGGATCGATGCACAGGGCCGGGATCGGACGCTGGTCGCCGAGGGTGTCAGCGCGGCCAGCCTGGACGGCGACGAGCTGCTGGTCGCTAGCGGCGCACGGCTGCTGACCGTCGATCCGCAGACCGGAGACGTCCGGGCCGAGGTGCAGACCGCAGCCGGGGTCACGGCCGTGGCGCGCATGCCGGAAGCATACTGGCTGGGCTACAGCAGCGGGAGCATCGAGATCGTCTCGCGGAGGACCGGCCGGATGCGGACCGACGTCTCCTTCGAGGAGCCGCCCTCCAGGCCGGTGCTCCAGTTCTGCGCCGGGCCCATGCAGACCCTGATCGCCGGCTACGCCGACGGCTTCGTCGGCGTGTGGGATCTGGCTTCGGGCTGCAGGCTGGCCTCGAGCCGCCTGCACGGACCCATCATCCACCTCCAGCGCTCGGGAGGGCGGGTGGCGGTCGTGTCCGAGCTGGGCGGTGCGCAGCTTCTGGACCTGCGCGTCCTGACCCTGGATCGCTGCCGGATGCTGCGACGGGTCTGGGAGTCCGCGCCCGTGCTCTGGGAGGCGGGCCGGCCCGTGCAGCGGGAAGCGCCCGCGGATCACCCTTGCTCGCCCGTCGGGGAGCCCCACCGAAAGACCGCACGGAAAACAACTTGACAGCCGCCGATCCATTTGTCAGAGTTGCCGGGCTTAGGCCCGCCCACCTGTAGCAAGCAAAAAGCAATTGTATTCGGGCGGGAAGAATTAGGCCGCATCGCGGCCCCTACCAAGGAGTGGCAGTATGGCGAATGGCAGAGTGAAGTGGTTCAACAACGCGAAGGGCTACGGTTTCATCGAGCAGGAGAACGGGGAGGACGTTTTCGTCCACTTCTCCGCCATCCAGGCCGAGGGATACAAGACCCTGAACGAAGGGGACAGCGTGGAGTACGAGATCGCCGAAGGGCCCAAGGGCCTCCAGGCGAGGAACGTCAGGATCGTCTGAGGATCGAGAGAACTTGGATTCTCCGACCAGGCCGCGAGGCCTGGTTTTTTTATCTACCCCTTGCCTGGTTACATCTCCAGAAACTGCTGCGCGTCGGGATCGTTCGGATCCATATCCAGGATGTCTCGGTAGAGCCGCTGGACTTGATCCAGCGCGCCGGACTCGATGTGGAGCTGGATCATGGCCTTGCAGGTGCGGATCGCCTTGCCGATCTGTCCGGTCTGGCGAAAGGCGGTGTTCATCATCTCGAGCGTCTCCAGATCGGACGGGTCCTGCTGATAGGCGACCCGCAGCTTGCCCAGGGCCTTCTTGAGCTGGCCGAGCTGGATGTAGATGTTGGCGACCTCCTTGACCTGCTCGGTTCGCGAGGGGTCGTGGTAGATCAAGCGCTCGATGACCATGATGTACTCGTCCAGGCGGCTCTGCTTCTTGAGCTCCGAAGCGGCCTTGCTGAACTCGCGGACCGCCTCGGTGTTCATGTCGAAGGAGGAGTAGATCTCCCCCAGCCGGATCCGCGTGGCCACGTTGGAGGGATCGGCGGCCACGAGCTGGCGGTAGATGTTGAGCAACTCCTTCGGGTTGCCCTGGTCCTCGCAGAAGTGGGCCAGGGTCTCGAGGTGCGGTTTGGCGTCCGCGGCCATGCCCATCTTCATGTAGAGGTTGGAGATGTGGACATGGGCATCGATGGTCTCGGGCTCGAGCCGCAGGACCTTCTTGAAAGCCGAGATGGCCTTGAGCGTCTTGTCCGCGCGGGCCAGGGCCACGCCGAGCTGGAAGAGCGTCTCGGCCGCCTCGGTCCGCATGAGCATCTTGGCCTGCAGGTCGGCCTTGCGCTGCAGGACCTCGATGTCCGCCGGATCGTCCAGCAGCGCGATCTCGTACTCCCGGAGGGCCTTCTGGTACTGGCCGGCCTGGAGAAGCTGATAGGCGTTCTCCAGCCTCTTGTCACGGTCCTTGCTCAAGCTCGCAGCGTGCTCCTCTCCGGTCGGGCATCATAGCATCTCGGCGCCTCCTGTCCAGCGCCTCGCCGAGCTCACCTGGGTCCGTACACGGCCACGAGGACTGCTTTTCCGGACACCATCTTCTTGAAGGGATAGAACAGGTCGAATTGCCCCAGCATGATGTCGAAGGTGAAGCCCACGACCGGAATGGGCGGCAGGATGGTGTAGTTGCTGGTCATGGCGTACACCGCCCTGGCCGGTCCTTCCGGGGGCGCATCGCTCCAGCTGTGGGCGAGTGCCTGCGCGACGCCTTGCATGACGGCCTGATCGTAGAGCGGATGCCCGGAGCTGGAGAGCATGCTCGAGCGCGACCGTCCGTCGGCGTCGAAGCGGATCTCGACCAGGGCCACGACCCGGTTGCCGTAGCCATCTCCCAGGCAGTCGCGCTGAAGGTCCAGCAGCGAAGCCCAGGCCGCGTAGCGCTCGTCGCCCGGCACGCGCTCGGGGCGGAGAAAGGGGTCCTGCCGGCTGTGCTGGACCTCGGCATACCAGCCGCCCAGCCACTGCCAGAGCGTGTCGCGGAACCAGTCTCCGGACAGCTCCGAGATGCGCGCCTCTCGCACGTGGGTGAAATCCGGTCGCCAGTAATGCTCGACGCGCTGGGCGAGCTTGTGCCAGGCCTCGTCCACGTCGCCCAGCTCGACGCGGCGGCGGGCAGCCGCCTCGCCGAAGAAGTGGTCCAGACGGCGGCTCACCCGCTCGTGCTCGGTCTCGGGCGCGGGTGCCTCCGGCGCCACGAAGTCGCCCAGCGGGCCGAGGTAGATGCGCTTCGGACCGGGCAGATCGAAAGGGTAGCGGGGTCCATCCGCGGGCATCTCGGGCTCGGGAGCAGCGGGCAGCGCAGCGGGCGGGGGGGGCTCGATGAATGTGGGTCTGCGCTCCACGTCCTCGGCCTTGCAAGGAGACGCGAGCAGGAGCAGGCTCGCCGCGGCGATACGGGTCGGGATCCTCATCCGCGTCCATGATAACACATGGATGCCCGGACGTCTTCCCGGCCGGCTTGGCGCCTGTCGGGAAGGTTTGGGCTTCGCTCCGGAATCTGGTACGGTAGTCGGGCCCGGAGGGAACATGAACGCGCACCGCCCGCAAGCCTTCAGCTGTCCTGTGCTCGTCGCCCTGGCCGTCTGCCTTCTCGGAGCGGTCTGCCAGGCGGGAGAGCGGGTCGAGTTGACCCTCACGACCGGCGACAGGGTGGAGGGAGAGCTGCTCCGGCGCGATGCCGGCCATCTCTACTTGCTCGTCGGCGAGAGCCTGCTCGAGATCGAGGCGTCCAAGGTCGAGAAGATGCACCGGGTCAAGGAGCGCCCCGCCGGCACGAGCGGCGAGGTGCGCAAGCACGGCCTGTATGCCACGGCCCAGCGGTCGATCCGGGAAGTTCCGCAGCTCGTCGCCGAGCTGGGCCCGGCCATCGTGGTGGTCAAGACGCCCACCGGCCTGGGCACGGGCTGGTTCTGCAACCCGGACGGCTTCCTGATCACCAACCACCACGTGGTGGCCGGCGAGCGTTCCATCCGGGTGACCATGTTCCCCCGCGAGGGCAAGAGCCTCGGCCGCAAGGTCTTCCGCAAGGTGCGCATCATCGCCCAGAACGCCGACATGGACCTGGCCCTGCTGAAAGTCGAGGAGAAGCTGGACGTGAGCATCCCCCAGCTCTACCTGGGCGAATTCTCCCGCGTTCAGGTGGGCGACAAGGCCTTCGCCATCGGCAACCCGATGGGGCTCGAGCGCTCCACCTCGGAGGGTATCGTCAGCAAGGTGGCCCGCAACATCGGCGGCCGGCTCTTCGTCCAGACCACGGCCCCGATCGCGCCGGGCAACTCGGGCGGGCCTCTGTTCAATGCCCGCGGCGAGGTGATCGGCGTGGTGGCCCGCGGCGCGATCGTGCTCGATGGGCTGGGCTTCGCCATCCCCTCCACGTACGTCAAGGAGTTTCTGGATCACGTCGAGGCCTTTGCCTACGACGAGGACAACCCCAATACCGGCGTCCAGTACATGGAGACCCCGGTGTCCAGCTCGGACGGCCGGATCCGCTTCGCGGCCTCCGACTTCATCAAGATGGGTCACGGGCTGACGGCCCTGGCCGTGGGCGATCTGGACCGGGATCGGATCGACGAGGCGGTCTTCGCCGACAACAACAAATCGGAGATCGCCATCCTGCGCAGGCGCAAGCGCAAGGATGCCAGGCCTTCCTTGCAGGATGAGTGGGACATCAACCAGCTGCCGGAGAGCGAGCACTTTCGCGTCGAGACCATACCCGTCCAGGGCCGGGTGAGCTCCCTCGCGCTCGGCGATCTCAACGGGGACAAGCGCTGCGATGTCGTCTTCTATGGAGGGATCGAGAAGCTGGCCGTGCTCGAGCAGACCGACCGAGGGGACTTCTCGCCGCCTCGGAGGCTGGCCGAGTTCGACGCCTCGGGGATCGAGCGGGCGGTCCGGGTGCTGGACGTGGACGGCGATGGGCAGACGGACGTCCTGGCGCTGGGAGGCCGGTCTTTCACCGTGCTCTGGAACGGCCGGGATCGGCGCGACTACCCGCTGAACGCGAGCATCGTCTCCAAGGTGAAGGACTTCGACTTGATCGACGCCGATGGCGACAAGCTGCTGGACGTGGTCTTCTTCGTCAACAGCGGTCACTACGGCGCCTACCTGAGGCGGCAGGCCGAGCGCCGGGCCTTCGTGGAGGAGATCCCGCTGCGGCAGCCCATCTCGGGCCCGGTTCGCGCTTACCAGCCGCCGGAGGGCAGGCGATTCTTGACGCTCGACATGGGCAAGAACCGCATTCGCGAGCTCCGCTTCTCCGCGGGCAGCCCGTCGAGGCGCTCCGGAGGCTTGCCGGACAAGCTGGTGGCCGTTCCGGTGGGAGCGGGCGGCAAGGCCGAAGGCGGGTTGCACCTCCACGACGTGGATGGGGATCGCGCACTGGAGATGCTGACCTTCGACTCCGAGCGCAACGAGCTGATCCTGCTCGATCGCACCAACGTGGGCTTCCGCGCCTCCCGCTCGCCGGCTCCGGAGAAGCTCGATGCGGCTCTCCTGTACCGAAGCACCAGGGGCCGGGCCGTGGTCTTCAGCTACTCTCGCAGCGAGAAGCTCTTCGGCGGCAGCCGGATCGAGTCCGGGCGGATCTCCTTCCCGCGACCTTTCCACACGCAGGGGGAGGTCCAGCTCGTCCAGATGGAGGAGGTGGACGGACGGACGCAGCTGATATGGGTCGAGAAGGTTGGCTCCGGTTTCGAGGTCCGGCGGATCGAGGCGGACGCGGCAGCGGATGCGGTATACGACGGCCCCGAGGGAGCGGTGGACCTCGGTCCGAAGACGCTGCGCTTCGGCTCGGACTCGCGCAGCGCCGCGTCGCTCTCCTCCAGGCCCACGAGGTTCGGCTTCGCCGACTTCGACGGGGATGCCGTGCTGGACTTGATCATCTTCTGGGCATACTCGGGCAAGGAGAGCCTCTACCTGGGTGCGCCCGAAGACCGCTACCTGGAGGTGATCCGGGAGAAGAGCGTCATCCAGCGCGAGGGCGAGCAGGAGCACGCCCTGCTGTTCGAGGATCTCGACGGAGACGGGCGCCGCGATGTCCTGCAGGTAATGCCCGGCTTCATCCGGATTCTCAAGGTGGACGCGAAGGGGCGCCTGTTTGTAAAGGCCCAGTACAACTGGGATCACGGCCCGCTGCTGCGCTTCGTGCGCTTCGACAGCCAGGGCAAGAAGACGCGCTTCGCCGCTGTGGCGGGCAACCAGGCGAGCCTGGTGCACCTGGATTCCAGCTCGCGGCGGTTCGAGCTCGAGGCGCAGCTCGATCTGAGCGGCCTGGACATCGGGCTGCTGGCGGTGGGCGACGTGGATGGCGATGCCCGGCCGGATCTGGTCACCTGGGGCAAGGGCGTCGTGCTGACCTTCCTCAGCCGCGCCCAGGGGCGATCCCTGGAGGCCAGCACGCGGCTGAATGCCAGCCTCAGCCACTTCGCGTACTGGGAGCTCGTGCCCGCCGATCTGAACCGCGACGGACGGGACGAGGTCTTGCTCTTCGACAGCAAGAAGAACGTCATGGAGATCCTGGAACAGAAAAAGGACGCTGCATTCCACACGATCATGCGCCATCGGCTCTTCGAGCGGCATCTGATCCGCTCGAACAAACCGGGCAAGAATCAAGCTGCGCAGCCCAGCTGCGTCGAGATCGGCGACCTGGACGGCAACGGCAAGCCGGACCTGGTCTTTCTGCTGCATGACCGCCTGGCCGTCTTCCTCCAGGACGGGAGGCGAGCCAGAAGCCGCTCGCGCTGAGCGACTTGCACCGAGGAGAGGCGATGAAACGAATGACATCGGGACCGGCGCTGCGCCTGGCCTGGCTGCTGCTCGCCGCCGGTGCTGCCGGGATGACCGCCTGCCCATCCCGCACCCCGGTCAAACCGCCACCGGGCGAGGCGGCCGCGGCGAGCGCCGTGGCGGCTTTGCCCTCGCTCGCTGACAAGCTGCCGGCCGACACCCTGCTCTACAGTCGGCTGGACGTCGCCAGGCTGCTGGCCGAGATGCGGGACTCGGTCCTCTTCGTCGATGAGGACCTGGGCCGCGAGCTATTACTGCAGGCCGGCAATGCGTACCGCGCGCTCGTGAAGCTGGCCGCCAACCGCGGCTTCGCACCCCTGCTCTTCGATCGCATCTTCTCGGCGCGGCTGCACCTCGCGGTGCTGGCCCAGCCGGAGCAGGAGGGCAAGATCGCCGGAGCGGTGGGCGCGGGGGGGCAGCCGGACGCGCCGGCCGCGAAGCCTTCCAGCACAGGCATATGGGGAGAGGGCTACTGCATGGCTCTGATCGTGGAGAGCGATCCGGCCTGTGCGGCGGACTTCATGCAGCAGCTTCGAGCCGTGAGGAAAGAGCTGAGCGAGGAGGCCGATCTGGCCTTTCAGGAGCTGGAGGTCGACCGGGGCGAGCTGGTCCAGCTCGACGAGCGGCTGTTCGTCGGTGCGCTGGAGGGCTATCTGGTCTTCACCGACCGGCGGCCGGAGCGGCTGTGGTCTGGCTTGATCTCGCCCCCTGCCGAGAGCCTGGCCCAGAGCCCGTACCACGAGCGCTACAGCCGCGAAGACCCATCCTGGTTCGTCCTGCTGGATGTCGGCCGCAGCGTCGAGGAGCTGGAGCGGGTGGGCCGCGACAAGGTGAGCCGGGCCGAACAGAAGAGCGCGAGCTCCGCGGAGAGCGGCTTCGGAGGGAAGATCGAGGTCGAGATCGCCCGCTCCAACCTCGAGTCCTTCCTCTTCGTGAAGCGCTTGCTCAGCCTGGACAAGCTGCGCGTGCTCGGCGCTCGCTTGAGATCGCAGCGCAGCCCGAAGCTGCTTCGTTTCGTGCTCGACGGCGGGCTCCATTTCGACAAGCCGGTATCCAAGGCGCTGGCCGCGCTGATGGACGGGGGCCGCCGTTTCCAGCTCAGCGCCGCGAGCGCGGAGCACGGCATGGCCTTTCTGTGGCGCTTGGGCTTGTTCGACATCTACACCGAGGTCATCGAGCGACTCGACCCGGAGCAGCTCCAGCAGTACCAGATGGCCGTGGGCAGCCTCAAGTCCCAGATCGGCGTGGGCGTCGAGGACTTGCTCCGCTTGCTGAGCGGGGACTTCTACTTGTTCCTGGATTTCGAGGCGGAGACACCCGAGCCTCGGGCTGCACCCGAACCGCGTTTCGTCGTGCAGGTGGGCATACACGATCGCGAGTCGACCGTGCGGATCCTGGCCCAGGTCTTCGAAACGGCCTCCAGCAACCCCATGGCCGGCGCCTTCATGGGGCGGCGGAGCTTCCAGGACCGAGAGGTCTACCTCTTCGGGCCGGAGGCGGGACATCCGGATGCCGATCCGGAGTCGGGATCCTTCGTGGCCGCCAGCGTGCTCACCAGGCACATCGGCTTCGGCACGTGGAGGGAGGTGACCAGCATGATCCGCCGCGAGGGCGCTGGAGAGCCACCGCGCGGAGATGCAGCCCGGCTGCTGGCCGCCGAGCCGGATGCCAGCCTGTTGCTGGTCGCGTCGAGAGAGGTCCTCGAGAGGTTCGAGACCTTGACGGGTGAGAAGAACAAGACCGAGGAGCTCATCCGGGAGATCGAGCAGGCGGAGATGAACACCGGAGATCCGGAAACCGAGGCGCGCCTGAAGGACGCGCTGGCGAGGATGCTGAAGCTCACGGACCGTTTCTCGGAGCAGGGCAAGAAGCTCCAGTCAGAGCCCGGAGCGCTGGTGGGCCGACATCTCGGCGACCGGTATGAGCTGCGGATCGAGAACGTGATGCGCAAGCCTTGAAGCGCGCGCGGAGGATAGTCGCATGAAGGCGCTCCGATGGCCCGGCTGCATCGTTGCGTACTTGCTCGTGTCCATGCTCTGGCCGACCTGGTCGCGAGCGGATAGCGGCCCCTTGATTCTGGTCTTCGATGTCGCCGACCGGGGAGCGCGGCTCTCCGGGGTGGCTCTTGGCAACCTGACCGACTACTTCTCGGTCCTGCTGAGCGAGCGGGGCATGCGCGTGCTGCCCCGCCAGAGCGTGAAGGAGGCGTTGAAGGCCCGCAAGGCCAAGCGCTGTGACAGCACCTGCCGGAGGGAGCTGACGCGCGAGCTGGGTGGCGAGTTCTTCCTGTCCGCCCGCATCCTCAAGATCGTCGATAGCTGCAAGGTGGTGGCGGAGATCCATGACCTGCACCAGCGCACGCCGGTGCGCGCGGCCTCGGCGGGCGAGGCTTGCGACCGCAAGGCGCTGCTGGATGCCCTGGGGCAGGTGGCCTTCAAGCTGGCCTTCGAGCCGCTGCCCGCAAGCCCGCGAGCCTCACCCAAGCCCTGCTCGCCGGAGCTCGCCTCGTCCGAGGCCGGAGAAGGCGATCAGACCGGTCGCCTGTCGCTGAACTCCGTGCCCTGGGGGCGGGTGTGGATCGACGGGCACGACGTGGGGCGCAACACGCCCCTGCTGGGTTATGCACTCCCGGCTGGCAAGCACCTCGTGGAGGTGCGCGCCGAGAGCGGGCGGGTGCTCGAGGCCGAGGTGGAGATCTGGCCCGACGAGTCGACCTGTCTGACCCTGGACGGGGAGGAGGGCGGCCCGGCCGGGGACCAGGGATGGCTGACCGTCAACACCCATCCCTGGAGCGAGGTCACCGTCGACGGCCATCCGGCCGGGACCACGCCGCTTCGCAAGCTGCTGCCGGCCGGCGAGCACGAGGTGACCGTCCGCTTCAGCCACGGCGAGAGCAAGACGAGCCGCGTGCAGGTCGAGCGCGGGCGCACGGCCCGGATCGTGCTGCGGGCCGAGGCCGGCGGACAGGACCGCTTCGATCCTGGCAAGGGGGTGCTCAAGATCAACTCCTCGCCGTGGGGGAGGGTGTGGATCGACGGCAAGGACCTGGGCAAGGCCACGCCGCTGTTCCACGTCCAGCTCGCTGCCGGCAAGCATCGGGTGACGATCCACTTCTCGACCGGGGGATTCGCAACCGAGGAGGTCGAGATCCGCGCGGGCGAGGTGACGCGCAAGCTCTTTCGAAAGAAGTGATCTCGATGCTCAATCGCCCGGACCGAGGCGTCCGCGCGGCTGCAACGCGGGCTATGAACCGCCCTCCGCGCGATCGGGGGGCCCCCACTCGGCTTCGCGCCGCGCTCTTGGGCGCACTTCGAATCACGGAGAGATGAGCGTCCGCGTGGCTGTGACGATCGGCGGGCGATCCCGCGTCAGTGGGTGGTCCCGGGGGTCTCGGGCGGGGGCTCGTCTCCGGGCAGCTCGATCTGGACCCGCCCGTGGAAGCGAATCGCTGCCCGGGTCAGCAGTCGGTTGATACCCAGCACGGCGAAGAAGCTCAGAAGCAGCAGCAGACCGATAAGCAGGGCCGCCACCAATGCCGTCCAGTCGCCGGGGCTTTCCGGCAGGGGCTGGGCTGCGCTTGCTGCGGCGGCGATGGTCGTTGCAAGGTTCATCTTCTCACCCGTACATTCTTCTACGCAATGGACGTGCCAGCTGGTCCCGTGATCCACTTACTGCCCGGCTGGCTTTCTTGTCGCTTTGATTTCGGGCATATAGGCAGCTGGAACGCCAGGCCTGTTCGGTATGAAAAGGTGCGAAAAGGTAAGGCTCATCCCGCTGCCGGTGTGACATGCATTTCACGGTGGGGTGAAGAAAGTGCTCGGCCGACCGCGGTACCAGCTTGAAAAAGGCTTCGCATTTTGGTGCAGCCTGCTAGACTGCCGGGCGCATGATCGACCTGCACTGCCACCTGCTGCCCGGTGTGGACGACGGGGCTGCGAGCCTGGACGAGTCCTGCCGGATGGCGGAGCGGCTGGCCGATCTGGGCTACTCCGACCTGTGCTGTACCCCGCACATCCCCTGGTCCACCTTCGTGCACACGGGCGAGGAGCTGGATGCGCTGAGGGGCGAGCTGGGCGAGACGCTGGCAGCCCGTGGCGTCGCGCTGCGCCTGCACGCCGGAGCCGAGCACCACTCCTCGGTCGTGCCCGAGCTGCTCGACAAGGGCCAGCTGGTGCTCTACCCGCGCGGCGACAGCTTCCTGATGGAGTTTCCCTTCTCGGGCCTTCCTGCCCGGGTCGAGGATCTGCTCTTCAGGCTCCAGGTCAAGGGCATCCAGCCGCTCATCGCCCACGTGGAGCGCTACCCAGAGATCCAGAGGGACCTCCGCCTGCTTTCGCGGTACCGCGAGCGAGGGGCGAGGATCAGCGTCAACCTGGCCAGCCTGGCCGGCGGCTGGGACCGGGCTGCCCGGACCGCCTCCAGGGAAGTGCTGCGGGCCGGGCTGGCCGACGCGTTGACGACCGACCTGCACTCGACAGCCGATCTGGCCGCGGTCATCGACGGGCTGGCCGAGGCGGCGGCGATCGTGGGCCAGGACGGACTGGCCGAGCTGTGCGAGCGCGGTCCGGCCCGGATCGCGGGCATCGGCCCGGGAGACGAGCCGTGAGGAAGCTGGTCATCAACGGGCTCATCTCGCTGGCCATCGGCGGGCTCTTCGTCTGGCTCGCGATCCGGGACGTGGACTGGGACCGGACGCTGGATGTGCTGGCCAAGGTCGACCTGGGCGTGGTCGGTCTGTACCTGGGCCTGTTCATTGTGGTGCACTTCTCGCGCGTGCTGCGCTGGAAGGCGATGCTCACGCCGCTCGGGCACGTGCCCTTCGGCCGCCTGTTCACCGTGGCCTCGGTCGGCTTCATGGCCCTGATCCTGCTGCCGCTCAGGCTGGGCGAGGTCGTCCGGCCGGTGCTGATCGCCGAGCGCGGCAAGATCCGCATCAGCGCCGCGCTGGCCACCATCGTGGTCGAGCGCGTCGTGGACGCGCTCTTCATGGCCATCCTGCTGGTGGCGATCCTCTTCTTCCTGGGCGATGAGGTCGGCGGCGGCGGCCTGGCGGCGGACCTCGGCCGGGTGGCGGACCTGCGCTTCTGGGCCTGGGTGATCCTGGTGGGCTTTCTGTGTCTGCTGGCCTTTCTGATGCTCGCATACTGGCGCCAGGAGCTGGCCGTGGACTGGTTCACGCGGCTGCTCAAGCCGCTGTCCGCGCGGCTCGCGCATCGCCTGGCCTCGATCCTTCACTCCTTCATCGGCGGGCTGAAGGCGCTTCCCGACCTGCGGCTCTTCGGGGCCTTCCTCGCGCTGACCCTGATCTACTGGGGGCTCAACGCGGTCGGGCTGTGGCTCGTCTTCGGGACCTTCGAGGGGCTGGAGGGGCTCGGCTTCATCGAGGCCTGCACGGTGCTGAGCGTGCTGTGCGTGGGCCTGATGATCCCGGCCGGGCCCGGGATGATCGGCAACTTCCACTACTTCATCAAGCTGGGGCTGTCGCTCTACGTGAGCGAGGCCGTGCTGGGATCGGGCGGGGTGGCCTATGCCATCCTGATCCACGCCATCCAGCTCGCCCAGCAGGTGGTCTTCGGCGTGGCCTGTCTGTTCTCAGGCCACATCTCCTTTCGCAGGCTCATCCGGGCACCCGCCGGCGTCGAGGCGGGTCTGGAGGGTGGGAGCGGAGGCGGCCAGACCGCGTAGCAGGTTCACGGTCATCAGTCTCGCCACGAAGCTCTCCTCGCGCTCGCCCGGACGTCCGTCGAGCTCGAAGTCACGGAGCGCGCGCGCGAGCTGGCCGCGCCCTGATTGTTGCGAGTAGCTCTTTCCGGCTCGGATCGCCATCTGCGCTCCACTTGCTGGCTGGCATACGATGCTAGCACAGCCGTGAGTATAGTCAAGTTTCCTGGCAGAAAAAACGCAGAACAACTGTAAAGTTACAGGAAATACTGAAAGGGGATTCTAGTCGGCTGAGCTCAGTCGAGCTCGAGCTCCACCCTCGCGCTGCCCGTGTTGCCGTGCGGATCCGCAGCGCTGATCTCCAGGCTGTAGAGCCCCGGGCCCGCGTACGCGCCGTGCGCGCCCTCGAATCCAGTGGCCGCCAGGTTGTGCACCGCCTGGCTCTCGCCCCCCTGCCCGTCGCGGGCGTTCACGTAGGTGTAATCCACCCGGACGCGCGCAGCAGCGCTCATGGCGTCGCAGTCGACCGGCTCGCCCGAAGGCGGCTGGATGCGCGCCGTGACGGTCACGCTGCCGTCGGCCGGGACCGGCCAGGGCATCTGGGGCGGCGCCTCGGCCGTGTGGCGCAGAAAGCCCCTGGCTGCCAGGCCGTCGAAGGCGGACTGGCCGTCGTCGTTCGTCGGGCCGGCCGGGTAGAGCACGGCGCCCGAGAGCTGGCTCGCGTCCAGCACCACGCCCGCAATCGGCATCCGGCTCGAGGGCAGCAGATCGAAGGGGGCCGAGTCCAGGCTGTAGGGCTGGACTCCGGCCCCGTCGAAGAAGTGGCCGTCAATGTGGATCCGGTAGCGCCCGGTCGGAAAGTCGATGTGCTCCTCCCAGGCGAGCTTCCAGCTGTGATCCAGGTCGTAGTCGCCCAGGTACCAGAGCATGGTGCTGTGTCCGTTGTCGCTGTAGACCACGCCGGCCGCGTTGCGCACCTTCTCCCAGTCGCCGCCCGTCTCGCGCTCCAGGGTCATGCGGGGCAGGTCCACGCCCGGGTGCCCGCCGGTCCAGATGATCGCGATCTGCTGGAGTCGCTCGATGCTCGCCGGGGTGTCCTGCAGCAGGCTGCCGACCTCTTCCGGATCGGTCCGGGTGGGGGGCACGGTGTCGTCCAAGTACTCGTACCACGAGGGCATCAGGCCCGCGTCGTCCGTGAACCCGCCCTCGGCCGCGAAGCGCGCCGAGAGCTCGGCGCTCTTCTCCAGGTAGTAATCTCCCTCCCGCCACCCCCAGATGCCCATGGACGGCTCGTAACAGCCCTGCAGCCAGTTGTCGGCGTGCATCAGGTAGAGGTGGTGATCCTGGCTGTAGCCGAGCACGGCCACGTGATCCAGATCGTCCGCCGCCTCGAGCAGGGCCTGGGCTGCGTCCCGGCCATAGACGCCCAGGGGCTCGCCCGGCAGGGTGACCAGGCCCAGCCTTCCGAACCTGAGCGCGGTGAAGTGCGCCTTGCAGAACGACGGCACCGGCACGCCGCCCGAGAGCATCTCCAGGCTGAAGATGCAGTCCAGCGCCCCGTCCTCGTACATGGTGGCCGGATCCTCGTCGCAGCTGCCCACGCACTGGAAGGCGCCGAAGTGGAACTCCACGCCGTGGTCGTCGATGAACTCGCCGGGGCCGTAGCCCAGGAACTCGCGGCTGACCGGTGCGCGCAGGTTGGCGATGTCGATCGCCACCTGCTCGCTGGTCTGGCCCTCGAGGCGCTCGAACTCGGCCAGGATCAGCGGCCAGGCCTGCTCGCCCACCTCCTGGATCTTGCGCCAGTCGTCCAGGCCCGTGCCGTCGCCCGCCGGCGAGACGTCGCCGCTGCAGCCCGACAGGAAGGCGGCCACGACCGGCAGACCGGTCATCTCCTGGAGCCGCTGCTCGGCCAGGATCTCGACCGCGCCAGGGGCGTCGCCGGTCACGGTGGTGGTGTCCGAGTGCGTGCCGTGCAAGGCGAAGTCGAACAGCACCGCCCGCGGGTTGCCCTCCGCGTCGTCGACGCGCAGGACGTAGAGCGAGTCGTCCATCGGCTTCCCATCCGCCTCGCGCCGGTCGTGGTGAATCCAGCCCTCGGGATCCATGGCCTCGACCTGGCTGTATGCGAATCGGGCGGGCTTCAGATCCTCGATCGCCATCAGGACCGCGTCCGCGATCGCCTGGGTGTGGCGCCCGAAGATCTCCATCGAGAAGTCGCCGTGGCCCAGCACGCCCATCTGCACCCGCGGCACCCAGAAGGAGTAGCGGCCCGGGTAGGAGTGGCTGTGGTTGGCCGACAGCACCAGGCGGTTGAGGTAGTTGTCGCCCGTGGCCTGGTAGATCCGCCAGGCGGCGTGGGAGAGCATGAAGTCGGTCGACCAGGATGTGGCCGTCCTGACGAGCGCGATGCGCTTGAGTCCGTCGTCGAAGACGAAGGCCTTGACCCGCGGCCGGTCCCACATGGAGTCGGAGCCTCCCAGGGTCTTGCGGTAGGGCGTGCGAGGCCCCAGCCGGGCGCCGAAGCCGGCCATGCTCACGCCGACCGGGAAGTCCAGCGGCACGTCGCCGATGCCCATCTGGAGCGTCTGGCGCTGGGTCCGCTCCGCGTCCACGTCCGGGGCCAGGAACGCCTCGAGCACGCTGTCGGGAAGCAGCTCGCAGAAGCCCTCGAAGCACAGAGAGCCGTCCGGGCAGTCCAGATCGGTCACGCAGATCCTGACGCAGCGGCCGTCTATGCACTTGCCCTCGGGCTGGCAGGTCACGTCCTTGGAGCACGGTGGCGAGCCCCTGCAGCAGCCCTCCACGCAGTCCTCGCTGTCCGCGCACTCGTGGAAGAAGCGGCAGGGCCTGGTGCAGTCGGTTCCGCCGTCGTGCGCGTCGAGGCCCGAGTCGGCCGGACCGTCGTTCGATCCGTTGCAGCCCAGGGCCGAGAGCAGGCCGATGAGCGCGATCGAGAGAAGCCTGTGCATGTCCACCTCCATACCACCCAGCGGCTCATTCTAAACCCCGACCCTCCTGCCGCGCAAGGTCAAGCGCCAGGGACTGTCCGAAAGAAGACCGTGGATTTCTGATGTGTTCCAAGGGCTTTCCGATGGGGCCCGATCTGCACTATACTCGAAAAAACAGCGGTTTGGCTGCCCGAACATGCCCTAGCACGGCACTTGCGACCGATCCGCTGTAAGGTGAGGATTTCTCGGAGGAAGGCGATGCGCGCTTCGATCTGGCTGGTCCCCTTGATGGCCCTCGGCTCGAGCGGATGCACCGATTACGTCAACGAGCACCAGGGCGCCCGGTGCGCGCAGGACGCCGACTGCATGCCCGGCAAGACCTGCGGCCAGATGCAGCGCTGCAAGAACGGTCGCTGCGATCCGAATGACACCTACGACCTGCCCTGCGAGCAGGGCTGCGAGCGCGATGCGGACTGCCCCCAGGGCATGCACTGCCGGGCGGGCACCTGCGCGATCGACGGCAGCTGCGCCGAGGTCGGCGAGTGCCAGCACGCGGAGCAGGCCGACTGCACGGGGGTCTTCACCTGCGAGCAGGGCCTGTGCGTCTACCACTGCCTGGCGGACGATGCCTGCGAGTCGGACGCGGACTGCCTGCTGGCCGATGCGGGCTGCTGTTGCGGCCACGAGATCGAGGACTACGTGGCCCTGCACGCCGAGCGGCTCGAGGACTGGCGCGCGAACCGCTTCGAGTGCTGGGTTGTCGACTGCCCGCCCGAGATCTGCAGCGCGCCGGATGGCTTGACGGCGATCTGCGAGCAGGGTCGCTGCGCGGTGGACCACGCCGGCCAGGACGCCTGCGAGCGCGACGCCGACTGCGCGGCGGTGCCGGCCGACTGCTGCGGCTGCGAGCACGGGGGCGGAGAGCTCGCGGTACGCGAGGATCGCCGCCAGGACTATCTGGACGAGCTGTACGCCGTCTGCGCGCTGATCGACCCCTGGTGCGCGGACTTCGACGCATGCACCGATCGCCGACCCATCTGCCACGGGGGGCGCTGCATGCTCTCCGGCCAGCAGTGCGGCTGCGGCGAGGGCTGGGATCCGGTCTGCGCCGGTACCGGCGGTGCGATGATGACCTACCCGAACGCATGCCAGGCCGAGTGCGCTGGCCTGCCCTGGAGATACCATGGGCGCTGCGACTGCATGGTGGACTGCTTCCGCGCCGATCCGGTCTGCGCCTCGAACGGCGAGACCTACTGGTGCGGCGAGTTCGAGGCGCGCTGCAACGGCCAGTCCGTGGTCTACCCCGGCGAGTGCAGCCCAGAGTGCGACCAGTGCCTGATGCTCGGCCGGCCGTCCATTCCGGTCTGCACCGAGGACTTCGAGACCTGGAACGACGTCTGCTTCGCCGAGTGCCACGGCGTGGACTACTGGCACGAGGGCTTCTGCCTGGAGGGGGAGGGAAGCGCCTGCAACACCGAGGCGAACCCGCTCTGCCCCGGCGAGGATCTCTTCTGCCTCACGCACGGCTGCTTCTCCTGCACCGGGCGCTGCATCGCCCTGGGGCACTGCCTGAGCGTCGAGGACTGCCCCGAGCAGCCCCTGCCGGTCGACGACTGCGTCGGCCACTGGGAGTGCCGGGCCCACGCGTGCGCCTGGATCTGCGACTAGACCTAAAACAAGCGCGGTTTCCAAACCGCGTTTGTTTTCAGGGCTGGCCGCCCGAAGGGCGGTCGTTTTAGGGTGAAGCTGCT